>DATBAZ010000178.1:0-2794 GCA_036271255.1 Alphaproteobacteria bacterium | reverse complement strand
CTCAACAAAGGGCTAAGAACGTTTTAGGGCTTTAAACGCGCGATAAACCAGTCATTAACCATAAAAGCGCGCAAGCAATCCTGATTCAGGATGCGGTCACGACGATCGACTCGCCTTCCGGCGCCAGCACGACGTTAAGTCCGCAGGACTGCGCCAGCAGCCGGGTGTAATAAGGCTGCACGGCGTGGGCATCGACCGAATGGGCTTCCGTCGAACTAAGAAGGTCGGCGATATTCTGCGGCATGCGCGCGTTCAGCCCGCTGGCAGAGACGCGGAAGCTGAGGGCATCGCCTTCGCCGATCGGATCGACCGTAAGAGTGCCGCCGCGCGGAATGGTCTGCTGTGCGATCACCATCATGTTCAGCAGCAGCTTGACGCGATTCTTGGCCAGCAACACCCGCGGCAAATTCCAGGTGATCTTGGTCTTGGCGTCTTCGAGATGGCCGCGCGCCATGTTCTGGGCGTCGCCGATATCGATCTGCGCGCCGGCCGAACCGGCCGCGCCGAACGCCAGCCGGCAGAACTGCAAACGTGCCGACGCCGTCTTGGCGCTCTTGCGAATCAGATCCAGCGCGAATTCACGATCTTCCGGCTTCGGATTATCATCGAGCACTTCAAGCCCGTTGACGATCGCGCCGACCGGACTGATCAGATCGTGGCAAACCCGCGAACACAGCAGGGCCGCCAGTTCGAGGGCGTCGGGGGCGGAACCGGGAGACGAGGTGCCAGACATAGGGTGTTCCTGGAAATGTGGGCGGCGTGGACTATCGCGAATCACGCCCGCCTGCTGGTTTGATACACTGCGGACGCGAATGGTGCCAACACAAGGCCGCCGTGCGGCAAGAGCCTTTTTCGCCCACAGCTGGATTGCCGCGTGTCCTGTCGCAGCGAGAACGTGTAGATAATGATCGACCGCATTGAGGCACGCTCATGAATGAGGCAAGTTTGTCGGGACCGGTGATTGACGGCGCTGGCGCGGCCGCCTTGATGGAATCGCTGACCGATCTGGTGATTCAGGCAGGCGTGGCGATTCTGGCGGTCGACCGTCACCGCATGAAGGTCGACGGCAAGGTCGATGGATCGCCGGTGACGGAGGCGGACCACGCCGCCGACCGGGTCATTGCCGCGGGCCTCGCCCGATTGGCCCCGGCGATCCCGGCGATTTCCGAAGAGCACGTGCTGCGGGCGACGGCGCCCTATCGCGGTAGCTTCTTTTTGATCGACCCGTTGGACGGCACCAAGGAATATATCTCCGGCCGCGACGAATTTACCGTCAACCTCGCACTGTTGAGCCACGGCACGCCGCTATTGGGGATCATCGGCGCGCCGGCGCTCGGATTGATCTGGCGCGGGGTGGTCGGACAGGGCGCGGAGCGGCTCACGGTTTCGGGAACTTCTGCGGGCGCCGCCGAGGCGATTCGCACCCGCCGCTTTCCGGCGTCAGGCCAGCCCTGGACGGCTGCCGTCAGCCGGTCGCATGGCGACATCAGGACCGAGAGCTTTATCGACGACCGCCCCGGCGCAACCCGAATGGAGTTGGGCTCGGCGGTCAAATTCGGCCGGGTCGCAGAGGGGGGCGTCGATATTTATCCACGGCTGGCGCCGACCTCCGAGTGGGACATCGCGGCCGGTCATGCCATCGTGACCGCGGCAGGCGGCAAGGTCACCGACGCCAAAGGGGCGGCGCTGCACTTCGGCACCGGCGCCAAGGACTTCATCGTGCCGGAGTTCATCGCCTGGGGCGATCCGGCGGCCGCAGGTTAGGACCAGCCCTACTCCGCCAGGGTCTGCAGGATGGCGGGCCAGCGCTGGGTGGCGCTGCGCAACAACCGCGCGGTATCCGCGGTGAACGCGTCCCGGCTTTCCTCGCGGCTGAACAGATAGAGGCGCTGCCCCGAGATCAGCCAAAACCGGGGACTGCCGGCCACGCTAACCCCCCGGGCCAGATCGACCGGGTCGTAGCCGCCGAATTGGGGACCATAGATCTCGGGATGGGCCAGGAACGAGGCGCGATTGCCCGGATTGCGGAAACGCCAGACCGCGCCGTCCTGGGGCGCTTCAAAATCCTCGCTGCCGAGTTCGGCCGCGCCATCGACGAAATAGGCGACCGGGTCAAAACCCTCGATCGCCAGACCCGAAAACCGGTTCACGACCACCCGTTCGGTGGTAGAGGCCTGCGCGACGGCAACAACGCCAGGCAACACTGAACTAAGCGACCATGTAAGGATCAAGGCTATTCCACGGCGAAAAGGCCTTTTGAAACAAGTACCGTTTCCTTCGTGCCGTGGTGCGGTCATAGTTGATACCGATAACAATCGAGTCGGGGGACAATGGGCGCAACCTAGAGCCGTTCATGTTGGCGTCAGGTTAAGGCTGCGACTATGTTTTCAATGCCCAGAGGGTCTTTCATGGTTTTCGCCTCTCGCCTTGCCGCGGTGATGCTCGCCGCCGCCGTGTGCTGGACCGTGCCCGCCTATTCACAGCAAGTCGGGCAGCCTTATCCGCCGCCGGCGCAGCCTTACCAGCAGCCGGCCCAGCCTTACCCGCAGCAACAGCCCTATGTTCCGCCGCCACAGCAGCCCTACGTCATACAAGGTGATACGGCTCCGCCGCCCGGGCCGTCGCCACGCTCGGAGGCCGGCCCCAACACCTATGCGCCAGAAGAATTGGTCGGCGCGGGGCACCGGTTTTTCGGCAACGTCTCGCGTGGCCTGGCCTCGGTGATCGAGCGCGCGGTGAGCCAATGGGGCCTGCCCAACGGCTATGTACTGGGCGAGGAAGGCAGCGGCGCCTT
>DATBAZ010000177.1:0-3585 GCA_036271255.1 Alphaproteobacteria bacterium | reverse complement strand
GAGTCCGGACGAGCCGGAGAAGGCCTATTTCAACCGCGGTCTGGCGAACGAGGGGCTCGACAATATCCCGGCGGCCTATCGCGACTATTCGCGGGCGGCCGAGCTCAAGCCCGGCTGGACGCCACCGCTCAACGAACTATCCCGCTTTACTGTGAGCAGCAAGGGCACCTAAAACGTTCCTCTTCACCATGGTGGGCAGGGGCGTGCATGTCGGTCGATATCTTGATGATGGGGCCGATGCGCCCGATCGAGCAGGGATTGCTGGAGCCGGATTTCACCCTCCACCGCCTGTGGCAGCATGAGGACAAGGCCGCGTTCCTGAAGGAGGTCGGCCCCCGCATCCGCGGCGCGGTCGCCTATAGCGGCGCCGCGCTGATGGATGCCGCTATTTTCGCCGCCCTGCCGAAGCTCGAGATCGTCGGCAATATGGGCGTCGGCTACGACAGCATCGACACCGGCATCGCCGGACAGCGCGGCATCATCGTCACCAATGCCGGCAATGCCAACGAAGTCGATGTCGGGGAGCACGCCTTCGCCCTCGTCCTCGCCGTCGGACGTGCCGTCGCCGCCGGAGACCGCTATGTCCGCGCCGGGCGCTGGGTCAAGGAAGGGCGGATGGCGATCACCCAGCGGGTCAGCGGCCGCAAGCTCGGAATACTGGGCATGGGCCATATCGGGCTGGAGGTCGCCAGGCACGCCGCCAATTTCCGGATGCCGGTCTTCTATCACAACCGTACACGGCGAACGGATGTGGACTGCACCTATGTCGACAGCGCCGTCGAACTCGCCCGCCAGGTCGATGTTCTGGTGGTCGCCGCACCCGGCGGCGACGCCACCCGCCACCTGGTCGACCGCGCGGTGATCGAGGCGCTGGGGCCTGATGGCGTCATCGTCAATATCGCCCGCGGCACGGTGATCGACCAGGCGGCGATGGTCGAGGCCCTGACCCAGGGCAAGCTGGCGGGCGCCGGACTGGACGTGTTCGAGGACGAGCCCAACGTGCCCGAGGCCCTGTTCGACCATCCCCACGTGGTCCTTCAGCCGCACCAGGGCGGCGCGACCTATGAGGGCATCGCGGCGGCGGTCGGCATACTGATCGAGAACATGAAGAACCATTTCACCGGCAAGCCGGTGATCAACCGGGTGGTTTAGACGTGCAAAACGGCGCGGTTTTTGGACTAGCGCGACGCATCCCGACAATCTGAAGATCGCAAAAAGCGTCATCCTGCAGCTCGTCGCATCGACAGACGAGCATTTCAGGAGCGGTCATGAACGGCATATCAGATTGCGCCGGCCTGTCGGCCGCAGATCGCTGCAACCGCTTTCCGGGCCAGTTCCTGCAGCTCGGCGCGCGCGATGCCGGCGCGGGCGCGGATCGCGATAGTGTGCATCGTCGCCGAAGCAAGAATGGCGAGCCCCGCCGGATCGGCGTCGCCTCCAAGCTCATCCCGTTCCTGCCCCAAGCGCAGGCGCGCTTCGAAATCGGCGTCGATCGACCGCAGGCCGGCCGCGACACTATCCCGGATTTGGGAATCCTCGACTGTTTCGGTGACTGCGGTGCCGACGACGAAACAGCCTCGCGGGCGGCCGTCGCCGGAAAAATAGATGTCGAGCGCAGCCTCGTAGGCAAGCATCAGCGCCTCGTCCAGCGGCCGGTCGCCGTCCAGAGCGTTGCGCGTCGCCTCCAGGCTGATCCGCCAGTAGCGGGCGAGCGCTTCGAGATAGAGGGCGTGCTTGTCGCCGAACGCGGCATAGAGGCTCGGCCGGTTCATGCCGGTGGCCGCGGAGATCTGGTCCAGCGACGTCGCGGCATAGCCGGCGCCCCAGAAGGCATCCGTCGCCCGCTCCAGCGCGCTCTGCGGATCGTAGGCGCGGGGGCGGCCGCGACGCTTTGGCGCCTCAGTCTGCTTATTTTGTACCATATCGCATAAAATCCTTGACCGCGGGGTTCTCGATATATATTTGTACGATTCAGTACAGAATTCAATGGGAGTGGAGGTCCAGATGCGGTTCGACAGTGCAACCTTAGCCGTCTCGCCAATCTCGCGTGCCCAGGCGGGCACGCTGATGGAGCGGGCGGGCTCCCCAGCCATCGATCTGCTTCCGGCCGAACCCCAGGACAGCGCGACAGCCGCCCAGCCCGCCCCGCCGGCCGTTCATGTCGCGGCGGCGCCTGCCAGGACGCTCCGCGAGCGGCTGGCCCGGCCGGTGCTGATCGCATTTCTCGCGGTTCTGGCCGCGGGCGGCGCCACCTACTATTTCATGCAGGAGCCTTACGTTTCGACCGATGACGCGTTCGTCCGCGCGGCGAAGGAATCGGTCAATGCGCGTGTCGCCGGCCAGGTCGTGGAGATTGCCGTCAGGGACAATCAGCGCGTCCGCAAAGGCCAGCTGCTGTTCCGGATCGATCCGGAGCCATATCAGATCGCCGTCGATCAGGCCGAGGCGCGGCTGGCCGGCGCGCGCATCCAGGTCGGTGCGCTGAAAGCGACCTACCGCCAGCAGCTGACGGAGCTTCAATCGGCTAAGGAAACTGCCGGCTTCGACGCGCGCGAGAATGCACGCCAGAAGGCGCTCTCAGCATCCGACTTCACGCCGCGCGCGATGTACGATCGGGCCGAGACCGATATGAAGGTCTCCGTTCAGCATATCGGCTCGACCGAGCAGCAGATCGCCAACACGGTGGTGGCGTTGAACGGCGATCCGAATATCGAGATCGACCGCCACCCGACGGTCCGCGAAGCTCAGGCGGAGCTCGGCCGGGCGCGGCTGAACCTGTCCTATGCCACGGTTTCGGCGCCCGACGACGGTGTCGTGACCAAGGTCGACGACCTGCAGGTCGGCGATTTCGTCAATACCGGGAGCGCGGTCTTCTCGATGCTGTCGAGCCATATCTGGATCGAGGCGAATTTCCGTGAGACGGGCCTGACCAACATGCATGTAGGTCAGGCGGCGACGATCGATGTCGACGCCTATCCGGGCCGCACCTTCAAGGCGCATGTCGTCAGCCTGAGCCCGGGCACCGGCTCGGACTTCGCCGTGCTGCCGCCCGAGAACGCGACCGGCAACTGGGTCAAGGTCGTGCAGCGCCTGCCGGTCCGGCTGGAGCTCGACGCGATCGATCCCGACCGGCCGCTCTTCTCCGGCATCAGCGTCACTGCCCGGGTCGATACCGGCTATCGCCGCAGCTGGCGCCACCCGCTGGAGGCCGCCCCGGTGAAGGAAGCGGCGCGATGACCGCTGTCGCCGTTCCCGTAGCCGCTGCGTCCAGCGGCCGGGGCATCGTCACGGCAGCCGCACTGCTCGCGACCTATCTGCAGGCGGTCAATATCTCGATCCCGAACGCGGCCCTGTCGCATATCCAGGGCACGCTATCGATGTCCGACGACGAGGTCGGCTGGATATTCACCTCCTATATCGCTTCGAGCATCGTCCTTTTTCCGATGACGCGGTGGCTCGCGGGCCGATATGGCCGGCTGGCGGTCTATCAGATTTCGATCGCCGTCTTCGCCATCGGCCTGGTCCTCGTCGCATCCGCGGCCACGCCGATGGAGTTTGTGTTCGCGCGGATCGTCCAGGGGTTGG
>DATBAZ010000176.1:0-7812 GCA_036271255.1 Alphaproteobacteria bacterium | reverse complement strand
GCTAGAAGCCGACGATGCTCTTGACGTCGGTGAAGTGCATGCCGCCGGCGAAGTGGCCGCCGGCGCTGACCGCGTCTGCCGCCAGGTCTGACTGGACTATGGCGAGCGTAATCTCGCCGCTTTTCAGCCGGTTGATATTCTCGACCGATCCATCGGTCGCCGCGACAGTGCAGCGCGCTTTGTCCTTGGCCGCGCCCTCATAGAGGCGGCAGAGCTCGCCGCCCAGGGGAAAGGCGAAGCCGGCGACCGGGCCGGTGCCGATGACGATCGGGTCGGGCGCGGCCATGCCGGTGCCCGCCAGCGCCAGGTAAAGCGCCGGCGCGGCAATCCACTTTGCGAAACTCACTGGTGCTGGCTGCCTTGCGTCAGGGTCCAATCGACCATCTGGGGTAGCACCGACTGTAGCCCGCTGTCGAACGCCGCGATGGCGCCGTCGAAGCTGGTGCCGGACGGAACCGCGGCTTCGAAATTGCGCGCAGCGACGATCGTACGGTCGCGGTTGCGCACCAGCCGGGCGGCGACGCGGATATGGGCGTTGGGCTCGCCCGAGGCGTTGTCGACCTCGAAATCCTCGATCTCGGTGGTCAGCAGGAAGTCGGACTTGAGCCCGCCCGACTGCCTCTGCACCGCGGCGATGCGGCCCGAGCGATCGAAGCTCTGCAGCAGCAGCTCCTGCAGCATTGCCGGAGGCCGGTCGGCCCAGGTCACGTCGGCGTAATAGTCCATCCGGGACGGGGCAGGGATGATGGCGATGCGGGTCGTGTTGAGGTTCGCGACGCCGCCCGGCATGGCGATCAGCAGCTGCCAATTGGCCTGGGGGGCGCTGCTCGCGACCTCCTTCGGCGCGGAGAGAGTGTAGATCTTCGGTGCCGCGCCGGATGGCGCCAGCAGGCCGCTGGCGGAGCAGCCGGTGAGCGCGAGGGCAAGCAGGATGGGCGCGAGTAGGGGCGGGGCGACGGCTTTTTTCATTTTTGTGCTCCTGTCGCAATGCCGCTGGACAGCGGGCGGCTGGGATCGATGCCGGCGCTGGTGCCGCCGAACAGATAGCGCTGCGGATCGCGGTCGAGATGGTCGGCGACCCGGTTCAGCGTGTCGGTCAAGGTTCGAAGGTTGGCCACCAGAGCGCTGATCTCGCCCAGCCCATTGGCGCTGAAATCGCGTAGGGGACCCCGATTCTCCGCGATCACCGCATCCACGTCGTTGCCCACCTTGTGGAAGGAATCCGCCGCCTCCTTGATCGAGGCGCCGTCCTGCTTCACCGAATCGAGCAGGCCGGGCAGCTGTTTGTTGAGATCAGCCGTCAGCTTGTTCAGATTGGCGATCGTCTCCTTTGCGTCCGGACCCAGCGCGTCGAGATTGGCCGACAGGCTATTCAGATGGTCGAAGGTGCTGGACAGCGCCTTGACGTTCTCGTCGGAGAGCACTTTGTTGGCTTGGTCAGTCAGTTGGTTCAGTTTGTTGATCAGCTTCGGCGCCTCATCGAGCGCCGACTGAAGGCCCGAATTCTCCGATTTGATGACGGGGACCTCGCCGTTCTGCGACACCAGCAGCGGCGCGGCGTTGGTGCCGCCCGACAGCTCGACATAGGAGCCGCCGGTGATGCCCGCGGTCTCGAGCGAGGCGACCGTATCGGTCTTGATCGGCGTGTTGGGCCGGAGCTTCAAGGTCACGCGGATGCGCTCGATATTCTGCCGGTCGATGGCGATGAAGCCGACCGTGCCCACCGGCACGCCGCGATAGCGCACCGGGCTGCCCGACGATAGGCCGGTCACCGAGCCGGTGAAATAGGTGTGATAGATATCTTCGTTCTTGCTGAGCTGGTTTCGCCCCAGCCAGAAGATGAAGATGATGATCGCGGCGATAGCGGCCAGCACACTGAAGCCGACGAACACGTAATTGGCGCGCGTTTCCACTAAATACGCTCCTTCCTGGCCGGCCCAGCCTTGCTCGACGCGTTGCCCAGCGCCGCCCGGCCGCGGGACCCACGGAAATATTCCTGGATCCAGGGATTGTCGACCTCCATCAGCTCCTCCAGCGTGCCGACGATGACCCGCTTATCGACCAGCACGGCGATGCGGTCGCAGATCGCAACCAGGCTGTCGAGATCGTGCGTTACCATGAAGACGGTGAGGTTGAGGCTGGATTTGAGGTTCTTGATCAGCTCGTCGAATGCGGTGGCGCTGATCGGATCGAGGCCGGCCGTCGGCTCGTCGAGGAACAGCAGCTCGGGGTCCAGCGCCAGCGCCCGGGCCAGGCCGGCGCGTTTCTTCATGCCGCCGGAAATCTGCGACGGGAGCTTGGCGCCGGCATCGGGTGGCAGGCCGACCATGGCGAGCTTCACCCGCGCGATCTCGTCCTGCGCCCATTGTGGGAAATCGGTCAGCTCGCGGATCGGCACCTGGATGTTCTGGGCGACGGTCAAGGAACTGAACAGCGCACCCTCCTGGAACATCACGCCCCAGTTCTGGCGCAACGCGTGCTGCGCCTCGGCGCCGCCATGGGTCACGTCGGTCCCCAGGACGTTGATGGTGCCGGCATTCACCGCCTGAAGCCCGACGATCTCGCGCAGTAGAACCGACTTGCCGGTGCCGGAACCGCCGACCACGCCCAGAACCTCGCCGCGCCGGACCTCCAGGTCCAGATTCTCATGGACGACCTGCTTGCCGAACTGGGTCTTGAGTCCGGTGATCTGGATGACCGGCTCGTAATCCTCGACCGGCTTCAATTGGCTGGCGCTGCTTGAGGCGGGGGCGGCATCAGAAGCCAATCTCCTCGAAGACGACCGCGGCGATGGCGTCGATGACGATGACCAGGAAGATCGCCTGCACCACCGAGGCCGTCGTCTGCTGCCCGACGCTCTCGGCGCTGCCCGAGACCTGCATGCCGTGGAAGCAGCCGACCATGGCGATGACGAAGGCGAAGATCGGCGCCTTGATCATGCCGACCCAGAAATGCTGCAGATGGACCTGCGCCTGGAACTGCTGGAAGAACTGGGTGAAGGGGATGTTGAGGGTCAGCGACGCCATCAACGCGCCGCCCAGCACCTCGACGACGTCCGAGAAGAAGCCCAGCGGCACCAGCATCAGGATCAGCGCGATGACGCGCGGAATGACCAGCACCTCCATCGGGTCCAGTCCGATGGTGCGCATCGCGTCGACCTCCTGATTGACCTTCATCGTGCCGATTTCGGCGGTGAAGGCCGAGCCGGAGCGGCCGGCGACGATGATCGCGGTGATCAGGATGCCCAGCTCGCGCAGCACGCCCA
Organism: Alphaproteobacteria bacterium; assembly: GCA_036271255.1. Taxonomy (GTDB): domain Bacteria; phylum Pseudomonadota; class Alphaproteobacteria; order BOG-932; family Roseiterribacteraceae; genus BOG-932. Next base: position 4,547 of record DATBAZ010000176.1, on the reverse strand, counting down.
GCCCGATCAGGTTGACGATGAAGATGCCGGCGCCGAATTTCTGCAGCTGGTCGCCGCTGATGAAGGTCAGCACCACGCCGATCAGGAAGGCGAGCAGACCGACGATCGGCATCGCGTTGAGGCCGACCTGCTGCATGTGGCTGATGGTGGAGGTGAGGCGGAAGCGTCCGGGATGCGTGATGAGGCCCCACATCACCACGCACAGCTCGCCGAAGAAGCCGACCAGCTCCCGCGTTTCCAGCCACAGCCCGACCGCCCATTTGCCCAGGTTGGCGACGCGGTCCATCGTCGTGGTCTTGGGCAGCTGCGGCAGCGGCTGGGCGTCGACCGTGGCGATTTGGTCCAGCAGGGCGGCCTGGGCCTTCTGCGCGCCGGTGACCTCGGCATTGCCGTGCCGCGCCAGCTGGTCGCGCAGCACCGACACGGCAATGGCGCCTACCGTATCCAGCCGGGTGACGCCCGAGATATCGACGACCGAGTGCTTCGCGTTCTCCAGCGCCGGGTCTTCGACCAGCTTGTAGAGATGCGGCTCGTTCGCCATCACCGTCGGCACGTCCCAGCGGCCGGTCAGCGTCACCGCCATGCGGTCGCCGTCGGCCTTGGTGTCGAAGGTCCCGATTTCCGGCTTTCGTGCCCTCGGTTTCCGAGACATGCCTTTCAGCATTGGGCGGTTGCTACTCCAGAGGTGAAGACAACATTTGGGACACTATAGACCAGAGTAAACCCCGATACGGGATGCCGTTTCCAGCACTATCGCGGAAGCGGGGAAAGAGGCAGGGGCTTTGGCGCCGGGCGGCGACGTGATAGGAGGGATCGTCGCCGATCAGGATAACCGATTGCTTGTGGAATCCCATCAGCAAATCAAAGCCTTGATTCGCGATCATCGGATTTATCAAAAGCAGAAGCCCGGGCCGGAGACGATGGACCTCAAGACCAGAATTGCGCAGATACCCGAGTTTCCCAAGCCCGGCATCCTGTTCTACGACATCTCCCCGCTGCTGGGCGACGCCGAGGCGTGGCGTGAGGCGGTCCGCCAGCTGGCAGTGCGGATCGGCCCGTACAAGCCCGACCTGCTGATCGGCATCGAATCGCGCGGCTTCTTGGCCGCCGCGCCCTTGGCCTGCGAGCTCGGCATCGGCTTCGCCATGATTCGCAAGCGCGGCAAGCTGCCCGGCACCCTGCTGGGCCACGACTACGCGCTGGAATACGGCACCGACCGTGTCGAGATCCAGGCCAACGCGGTGAAGCCGGGCCAACGCGTCGTCGTCATGGACGACCTGCTCGCCACCGGCGGCACCATGGCCGCCTCGGTCAACCTGCTGCGCATCTGCGGCGCCGAGGTGGTGGCAGCCGGCTTCCTGATCGAGCTCAGCTTCCTCGGCGGCCGCGAAAAAATCGGCATCCCGGCCGAGGCCCTGATGACGTTCGACAGCTAAAGGCACCCCACCGATGAGCCAGTCCCCGCCCAGGTCGCCCCAGGAAAAGAAGGCGCTGAGCTACGCCAAGGACCGGCGCAATGCCTATGGCGAAAACGCCAAGGCATCACGGAAGGCGATTCCCCTCCGCAAGGCCGGCGAGAATCGGGACGACCGGCGCAAGGTCAACCAGGAACTCGCCGGGTTGCCGCAGCTGGACGAGGCCGCGGCGGCTCTTATCGAAAGTTCCGCGCGGCATGAGATCAACCGGGTAGGCGGCTGGAAGAAATGGCCCGACCTCCCGCTTGGAGAGTTCCTCGAGCAGCAGCGCAAATTCCGCGCTCGGCGCAACAAGTAAGCGTCAGGCGCGTGCGGCACGGAGGCGCTTACAGTGGCCGATATCTTCATCGACGCGCCGGGCGGCAAGCGCTTCGCCCGCGTCTGGGGTGATCCCGACGCCAGCTCCGCGCCCATAGTCTTGCTCCACGATTCGCTAGGCTCAGTCGAGCTGTGGCGGGATTTTCCAGAGAGGCTTGCGGAGGCCACGGGGCGGGCGGTGGTCGCCTATGACCGGCTTGGCTTCGGCAGGTCCGATCCCTATCCGGGTGCGCTGGATGCCGATTTCATCCGTGAGGAGGCGCGGTCCAGCCTGCCGGCACTTCGGGCCCGGCTGGGGATCGAGCGGATAATCCTGTTCGGGCACAGTGTTGGCGGTGGCATGTCGGTTTGCGCGGGGGCTGCGCTGCCCGATTCGGTTGTGGCCGTGATCACGGAGTCGGCGCAGGCCTTTGTCGAGGACCGGACCCTGGCCGGTATTCGCGAGGCCGAGAAGGACTTCGCGGGACCGGGGCAGATGGAGCGGCTGGCCCGCTATCATGGGGACAAGGCGCAATGGGTGCTGGAGGCCTGGACCAGGACCTGGCTGTCGCCACGCTTTGCGGACTGGACGCTCGACGCGCAATTGCGCCGGTTGCGCTGTCCGGTTCTGGCGCTGCATGGCGACCGGGACGAGTACGGCTCTCGCCTGCATCCGGAGCGGATCGGCAGCTTGCCGCCGGGCGGTGGTGAGGTGGCGATCTTCGAGGATTGCGGGCATGTGCCACATCGGGAGAAGCCTGAGCTGGTGCTTCAGGCCGTGGCCGGGTTCGTCGCGGCGCTCAGCTAACCGGCTTGCGCCGATACAGCTCGATCCCCACGCCCTGGGCCTCCGAGAAGATGTCCGGCTTTTCCAGCCGCACCCGCGCAGCCTCGACGGCCGGATGCTTGAAGCAGAGCTGGATCAGCTCTTCGGCCAGAGGCTCTAGCAGCTTCACATGGGACCGGTTCGGCCAGTCCTCGCGGATCAGGTCGCGGATGGCGTCGTAGTCCAGGATCGCGTCGGCGTCGTCATGGGTATAGGGGCGGTCGGTATAGGCCCAGGCCTCGACATTGACGACGAGGCGCTGGGGGCGGAGCTGCTCCCAGGGGTGCAGGCCGATGGCAACCTCGACGACGAGGTCGCGCATCACCATGCGGATATGGTCGCGTTCGGGATCGAACAGGCCGAGCGAGGGCTGGACCGTTTCGACGGACCGCGCGATCGTGCTCGCCGGCGCTGGCCGGCGGGAAGGCTGGTCCATCGTCATTCGCTAGTCCCTGGGGATCAGGAGGAGCGCGTCGCTTCCTTCTTGCGGTCGGCGTAGATATAGAGCGGTTCCGCCCGCTTTTCCGCCGCTTCCTTGTTGATCACGACCTCGGAGATGCCGGTCTCGCCGGGCAGCTCGTACATCGGCTCCAAGAGGATGCCTTCCATGATCGAGCGCAGGCCGCGGGCGCCGGTCTTCCGTTCGATGGCGCGGCGGGCGATCACCTTCAGCGCATCGTCGTTGAAGGCCAGCTTCACGTCTTCCATCTCGAACAGGCGCTGATACTGCTTCACCAGCGCGTTCTTCGGCGTGGTCAGGATCTCCAGCAGCGCGCCCTCGTCCAGGTCGTCCAGGGTGGCGAGCACCGGCAGGCGGCCGACGAATTCCGGGATCAGGCCGAACTTCAGCAGGTCTTCGGGCTGCACGTCGCGCAGCATCTCACCGGTCCGCTGCTCCTCGGGGCCGCGCACGTCGGCGCCGAAGCCGATCGAGGTGCCGCGATGGCGCTGGGCGATGATCCGCTCCAGGCCGGCAAAGGCGCCGCCGCAGACGAACAGGATGTTGGTGGTGTCGACCTGCAGGAATTCCTGCTGCGGATGCTTGCGCCCACCCTGCGGCGGCACGGAGGCGACGGTGCCTTCCATGATCTTCAGCAGCGCCTGCTGCACGCCTTCGCCAGACACGTCGCGGGTGATCGACGGGTTGTCCGACTTGCGGCTGATCTTGTCGACCTCGTCGATATAGACGATGCCGCGCTGCGCCCGCTCGACATTGTAGTCGGCAGCCTGGAGCAGCTTCAGGATGATGTTCTCGACATCCTCGCCCACATAACCGGCCTCGGTCAGCGTGGTCGCGTCCGCCATGGTGAAGGGAACGTCCAGGATGCGCGCCAGGGTCTGGGCCAGCAGGGTTTTGCCCGAACCGGTCGGCCCGATCAGCAGGATGTTCGACTTCTGCAGCTCGACATCGGAGTTCTTCTGGCCGTGCGCCAGGCGCTTGTAATGGTTATGCACCGCGACCGAGAGGACGCGCTTAGCGTGCTCCTGCCCGATGACATAATCGTCCAGCACCGTCTTGATGTCGCGCGGCGTCGGAACGCCGTCGCCCGACTTCACGAGCTGGGTTTTGGTTTCCTCGCGGATAATGTCCATGCACAGCTCGACGCATTCATCGCAGATGAACACGGTCGGGCCGGCGATGAGCTTGCGCACCTCATGCTGGCTCTTGCCGCAAAATGAACAATAAAGCGTATTCTTTGAATCGCCGCTGGATTTGTTGGTGGGCATGTCCAACCCGTCGTCTCCGCTAAAGGCCACTGGCATCATTGACTGTTCCGCCGGCCAACGCAAGTGTCAGGGCCGGCCACGGCGGAGGGTCAATGATGTACTCCGTCTGTTATAAATACGTTTGCACCGCCGTAAAAAAAGAGGCAGCCGTGACATACTCCGAAGCCGCCATCGCCAAGGTGATGGATGCGCTCGCTTTCGACGCCAACGGCCTCGTCGCC
>DATBAZ010000175.1:0-22798 GCA_036271255.1 Alphaproteobacteria bacterium | reverse complement strand
GGCCGGCCGATCGATGAATAGGCGAAGCCGGCTTTTGCGGCATCCGCGGGATTGTAGACGTTACGCAGATCGACGATGGCCGGTCGTTTCATGATCGCGGCTAGCCGGTCCAACTGCAAAGCCCGGAATTCGTTCCACTCGGTGACGATCACAAGCACATCCGCGCCGGCCGCCACGTCATAGGGATTCTCCTTCCAGGCGACGCCGGGCAGCAGGGGCTTGGCCTCATGCATGCCGGCCGGGTCGTAGGCCTGAATGGTCGCGCCGGCCTTTTGCAGGATCGGGATGATGTCCAGCGATGGCGAATCGCGCATGTCGTCGGTGTCGGGCTTGAAGGTGACGCCCAGCACCCCGACCGTCAGCCCGGCCACCGAGCCGCCGCACATGGCGACCACCCGGTCGGCCATCGAATGCTTGCGCTTGGTGTTGACGTCGATGACGGTCTCGACCAGCCGCACCGGGCTGTCATAGTCCGCGGCGGTCTTGGCCAGCGCCAGCGTGTCCTTGGGGAAGCACGACCCGCCGTAGCCGGGGCCGGGATGCAGGAACTTGCGGCCGATGCGCCCGTCCAGCCCGATGCCGCGCGCCACGTCGTGGACGTCGGCGCCGACTTTCTCGCACAGGTCGGATATCTCATTGATGAAGGTGATCTTGGTCGCCAGGAAGGCGTTGGCGGCATATTTGATCAGCTCCGCCGTCTCAAGGCCCGTCATCACGATCGGCGCTTCGCGGATATAGAGCGGACGGTAGAGGGCGCGCATGACCTCCTGCGCCCGCTCGGTTTCGCAGCCGATGACGATGCGATCGGGCCGCATGAAATCGCCGATGGCCGAGCCTTCGCGCAGGAACTCCGGATTGGACGCCACGTCGAACTGCGCGTCGGGCCGCGTTTCGCGGATGATACGCGTAACCTCCCGCCCGGTGCCGACCGGGACGGTCGATTTGGTGACGATGACGGTATAGTGGTCGATCTCTTGGGCGATCTCGGCCGCCGCAGCATAGACATAGCTGAGGTCGGCATGGCCGTCGCCGCGCCGGCTGGGCGTGCCGACGGCGATGAACACGGCATCGACGCCCTTGCAGGCTGGCCCGATCTCGGTGGTGAAGGTCAGACGCCCGGCCCCGGCACTCTTGGCCACCAGCGCGTCCAGCCCGGGCTCGTAGATCGGCATGATGCCGGCCTTCAGCCGCTCGATCTTGGATTCATCCTTGTCGACGCAGACCACATCGACGCCGAATTCGGAAAAGCAGGCGCCGGACACGAGCCCGACATAGCCCGTTCCGATCATCGCAATACGCATAAAGCCCTCATCGCGGAGGAAAAGTCCCGGCTTTTATCGCCGATTTCGCCCCTGGATGCTACTCAGGCGGACGCTACTCATCGAGCAGGGGTTTCAGTACGGCGCGCAGCTTGTCGGCCATCTCGGGCCGCTGCAGGGCGAAGGCGATATTGGCTTCCAGGAAGCCGATCTTGTCGCCGCAGTCATAGCGCTTGCCCTCGAAGCGGAAGCCGTGGAAAGGCTGGGTATCGATCAGCTTGGCCATGGAATCGGTCAGCTGGATCTCGCCGCCGGCGCCGGCGACGCCATTATCCAGATGGTCGAACACTTCCGGCTGCAGGATATAGCGGCCGATGATCGAGAGGGTGGAGGGGGCGACGTCGGGCGCCGGCTTCTCGACCAGCCCCTTCACCGCGGCGATACGGCCGTCGTCGTTGGACACATCCAGGATGCCGTACCGGTTGGTATGCTCGCGCGGCACGTCGACCACGGCGACGACATTGCCGCCGACCTCGTTATAGACCTCCAGCATCTGCGCCAGGCAGCCCCGCTGGGACAGCACGACGTCGTCGGGCAGCAGGATGGCGAAGGGCTCGCGCCCGATCACCTGCTTGGCGCACCACACCGCGTGCCCCAGGCCCAGCGGCTTGTGCTGGCGGGTGAAATAGAGATGGCCGGAGTGGATCTCGGTCTTCTTGACCGCCGCCATCTCGGCCGTTTTGTTGCGCGCCTCAAGCGTGGCGTTGAGTTCGGGGCTGATGTCGAAATGATCCTCCAGCACGCCCTTGCCGCGGCTGGTGACGAAAACGAACTCCTCGATCCCGGCCTCGCGGGCCTCGTCGATGGCGTTCTGGACCAGCGGCTTGTCGACCAGCGGCAGCATCTCCTTCGGCATCGCCTTGGTAGCGGGCAGGAAACGCGTGCCCAGGCCGGCGACGGGAAACACGGCTTTGCGAACCGGGGGATGCTTCATCTGGGGTCCTCTAATCACACGAAAAACTTATAGAGCCGCCGGCCTGCCGTTCAAGAGTTGCGGTTCAAGATGCAACGCGGACTGTGCTTCTCAGCGGCGGTCCGGCCAGGATCGCGTCGATCAGCGTCCGCGCCTCCTGCCGGCCGGCGACGTGGGACATCGCCAGCGGCGGTCCGCCGGCGCTGCTGCCCAGATCGAACAACGTGAGGCCGCTCAGAAAAAGTTCCCTGAAAATGACGCGCTCGCCGAAACCGGGTGCGGTGCGGAAGCCGATCCGCCGCGCCAGCTCGTCCAGCGCCTCGCCGACTTCGCGCTTGTTGTGGGACTCGCTGAAGCCCAGGCGATTGCGTAGCACGATCCAGTCGATCGGCGCGCCGCGCGCCATCGCCCGCTCCTTGCGCCGGTCCCACACCATCTCGGAATAGACGCTGGGCCCCAGCACCTTGCGGGTCTTGGGATCGACCCGGGCCAGCATGTCGAAATCGACGAAGCTGTCATTGATCGGGGTCACCAGCGTGTCGGCCTTGGCATGGGCCAGCCGCGACAGGCCGGTGTGGTTGCCGGGCGTGTCGGCGATCACATAGTCGACGTCGTGGAAATCGTTGAAGGCCGAATCCAGCGCCCAGCGGTCGGCCTCGGCGGCGTCTTTCTGGCTGTCCAGCGGGCTGGGCAGGATCGCGGCATGGCGCGGCATCGGCAGATCGCCATGTTCCTCGCGGTGCTTCATATAGCGCGACAGCGTGCCCTGGCGGGCGTCGAGGTCCAAGGTCGCCACGCTGTGGCCCTGGCGCAGCAGGCCGATCGCCACCTGGACGGCGGCCGTCGATTTCCCCGATCCACCCTTCTCATTGCCGAATACGATGATCTTGCGAGCCATCTCTGTACCAGTGTCCCTATGCCGGCCGTGGCCTAAACCAGGTGGAGAAATTTGAGGCCCAGCAGCAGGACGCCGCCGGTCAGCGAGATATTGATCACGATGCCGGCGATTGCCCCCACCGCGCCCGCGATAATGACATATCCGTCGCGCTCGACGAATCCTAAAGCGACGACCGACAGCGCGATCGCCAGCGGATTATGGCTGAACGGGACGGGGATCGGGTTGGACAGCACGATGCAGCAGATGAGGTAGTAGATGCCCAGCCAGCGCTCGCCCCGCCGGTCGGTCATGCGCAGCAGGCGCGGGCGGCAGACGCTTTCCAGCTTGGCCAGCGCCGGGCGGACCCGCCTCAAGGTTTTGAGCAGCGCATCGCGCGCGAACCGACGCTTGCGGATGAAGGTGGGAAGCCAGGGCGCGGCGCGTCCCAGGCACAGCTGCACGGTGACGATCAGCAGCGGGATGCAGAAGGCGGTCGGTATCCCGGGTGGCCCGGGAATCGCGATCGGCACCGTCAGCAGCAGCATGATGATCGAGAAGGCGCGGCCGCCGATGCCGTCGATCAGCTCCCCCACCGTCATTTCGGCGGTCGGCCAGTCACCGACGATGCGGATCAGCAGTTCCGAGGTCGGAACCGGCGTCGGCGGTGCGGCGGCGTCGGGCGGTTCTGTGTCGAACGGATTCATGGACAGCGCAAAATCACTTGTGCGACGGGTCAGAAGGCGTGAACGACCTCTCGCGTGCCGCGGATCACCATGTCGATCGCGACATAGGCCACGACGGCAAGCCCGGCATAGCCGAGCCAACGGTGCTTGACGATGAGCCGCGCCACCAGGTCGGCAGCCACGGCCATCAATGCCACCGACAGCACCAGACCGGCAACCAGGATTTTGGTGTGGTTGTTCGCGGCGCCGGCCACGGCCAGCGCATTGTCGAGCGACATCGACACATCCGCCAGCAGGATCGCGCCCACCGCACTGGCGAGCGTCTTGCGCGCCGGCTTGCCGTTCTGCGCATGCTCCTCCCCGCCGCCGGACTTCAGCTCCCGGTAGAGCTTGTAGGCGACCCAGACCAGCAGCAGGCCGCCGGCCAAGGTCAGGCCCAGCACCTGCAGCAGGGTCAGCGCGACGATCGAGAACAGAATGCGCAGGACGACGGCGCCGCCGAGGCCCAGCAGGATCGCCTTGCGGCGATGCTCGGGTGCCAGGCCCACGACGGCCAGCCCAACGACGATGGCGTTGTCGCCCGCCAGCACCAGATCGATGAAGGCGATCTGCAGCAGCGAGACGATATTGCTCCAAAGCTCCGGATTCACGTCCTGGCCGTCCTGAGGTTGGTCCGCCGCATGGCGCAACTGTGTAACGGAGGGCGCGCGGAGCGGCAAGCATGGACGTGCTGTGAAATCCCGAATGCAGCCTGCATGGCTTGACCTTACCCCCATCGTTCGTATTTAAAGAGTACCGATTTAGTCCTATTGGGAATCCACGTGATCCGTTTGTCCAAGCTGGCCGATTATGCGGTGGTGATGCTGTCCTATATGGCGGCGCGCGAGGGCGAGGTGTATACGACCGCCCGGCTCGCCGAACGGACCGCCGTGCCCGAGCCGACCGCCGCGAAAGTCCTCAAGCTGCTGGCCCGCTCCGCGCTGCTCGAATCGCAGCGCGGCAGCAATGGCGGCTATGGGCTGGCGCGGCCGGCGGCCGACATCACGGTGGCCGAGATCATCGTCGCTGTGGACGGGCCGATCGCGCTCACCGCCTGCGTCGAAGGCTCGTCGGAGCATTGCGGGGTCGAGCAGCTATGTTCGATGCGGGGCAACTGGAACCGGGTCAATCGCGCCATCCGCGATGCGCTCGAGGATGTCACTCTGGCCGACATGGCGGTGCCGTTCGCGGCCGCGCCGGTGCTGGAGCGGCGGCCTGAACAGGGTTTGGTGTAATGGATAGCAATACGGAAAGCCTCGACCGCGCCGCCCGCAACGCCGACATGCAGGCGCTGGCCGACCAGAAATACAAATACGGCTTCGTCACCGACATCGAGAGCGAGACCGCGCCAAAGGGCCTCAGCGAGGACATCGTCCGCTTCATCTCGGCCAAGAAGGACGAGCCGGAGTGGCTGCTGGAATGGCGCCTGCGCGCCTATCGCGCCTGGCTGACGATGGAAGAGCCGGAATGGGCGATGCTCAATTTCCCGACCATCGACTTCCAGGACGCCTATTACTATTCCGCGCCGGTGCAGAAGGCCGGGCCGAAGAGCCTGGACAAGGTCGATCCCGAGCTGCTGCGCACCTATGAGAAGCTCGGCATCCCGCTGAAGGAGCAGGAAATCCTGGCCGGCGTGATCCATGACGTGGATGGCGAGGGGCAGGATCGCCTGCCGGTCGCGGTCGACGCGGTGTTCGATTCCGTCTCGGTCGCCACCACCTTCCGCAAAGTGCTGGCCGATGCCGGCGTGATCTTCTGCCCGATCTCCGAGGCGGTGCGGGACCATCCCGAGCTGGTGAAGAAATATCTGGGTTCGGTCGTGCCCTACAGCGACAACTCGTACGCGACGCTCAACTCGGCGGTTTTCACCGACGGGTCGTTCGCCTATATCCCGCCGGGCGTCAAATGCCCGATGGAGCTGTCGACCTATTTCCGCATCAACGCCAAGAACACCGGCCAGTTCGAGCGCACGCTGATCATCGCCGACAAGGGCAGCTACGTGTCCTATCTGGAAGGCTGCACGGCGCCGCAGCGCGATGAGAACCAGCTCCACGCCGCGGTGGTCGAGCTGGTGGCGCTGGACGATGCCGAGATCAAATATTCGACGGTGCAGAACTGGTACCCCGGCGACGCCGAGGGCAAGGGCGGCATCTATAATTTCGTGACCAAGCGCGCCGCCTGCCGGGGCCGCAACTCGAAAGTCTCCTGGACCCAGGTCGAGACCGGTTCGGCCATCACCTGGAAATATCCCAGCTGCATCCTGCAGGGCGACAATTCGGTCGGCGAGTTCTACTCGGTGGCGATCACCAACAACCGCCAGCAGGCCGATACCGGGACCAAGATGATCCATATCGGCAAGAACACGAAGTCGCGGATCATCTCCAAGGGCATCTCGGCCGGCCATGGCCAGAACACCTATCGTGGCCTGGTGCGCGTGCTGCCCAAGGCGGAGAACGCCCGCAATTACACGCAGTGCGACAGCCTGCTGATCGGCGACCAGTGCGGCGCCCATACCGTGCCCTATATCGAGAGCCGCAACGCCTCGGCGACCCTTGAGCATGAGGCGACGACGGCGAAGATCTCGGAGGACCAGCTGTTCTACTGCCGCCAGCGCGGCCTCTCGACCGAGGATGCGGTGGCGCTGATCGTCAACGGCTTTTGCCGTGAGGTTATGCAGAAGCTACCGATGGAATTCGCCGTCGAGGCGCAGAAGCTGATCGGCATCTCGCTGGAAGGCAGCGTGGGATGAGCGCCCGGTTTCGCGACGGCAGCTGGGGCAATTGGCGTGGCTGGCTGTTCCTCGCCGTGATGGTGGCCGTCCTCGTCGGGATCGATTTCGCGATCCTGCCCCGGCACACCGAGATGTCGATGATCAGCGCGGCGGCCTGGGGTTGGATCGTTGTGGTCGCGGGCCTCGCCGTTTGCCGTGGGCGGACCTGGCGCTTCGCGGACCTGATCAGAGGGCGCAGCTGATGCCGATCATCCGTATCGAAATGGTGGCCGGCCGCACGCAAGAGCAGAAGCGCGAGCTGGCCGAGGCGCTGACGCGGGAGACCGCGCGGATTGCGAATACAAGCCCGTCCTCGATCATGGTGATCATCGAGGATGTGGGATCAGAGAACTGGGCGGTCGGCGGCAAGCTGCTGTCCGACACTTGAGTGGAATTGGATTGATGCTGAAGATCGAAAACCTGCGCGCCTCCGTCGATGGCCGTGAGATCCTGAAGGGCCTGTCGCTGGAGATTCCGGCGGGCGAGGTGCATGCCATCATGGGGCCGAACGGCTCCGGCAAGTCGACGCTGTCCTATATCCTGTCGGGCCGCGAGGGGTATGAGATCACCGGCGGTTCGGTGACCTATGACGGCAAGGATTTGCTTGCGATGCTGCCTGAGGAGCGGGCTGCGGCGGGCGTGTTCCTGGCCTTCCAGTACCCGGTCGAAATCCCTGGCGTGCCCAACGCCACCTTCCTGCGCACGGCCGTCAATGCGGTGCGCCGCGGGCGCGGAGAGAAGGATCTGGACGCGATCCAGTTCATGCGCGCGGTGAAGGACAAGTCCAAGAAGCTCGGTATCACCGATGAGATGATGAAGCGCGCGGTCAATGTCGGCTTTTCCGGTGGCGAGAAGAAGCGCAACGAAATCCTGCAGATGGCGATGCTGGAGCCGAAGCTGGCGATCCTCGACGAGACCGACAGCGGCCTCGACATCGACGCGCTGCGCGTGGTTGCCGAGGGCGTGAACATGCTGCGTGCGCCCACGCGTTCGATGCTGGTCATCACCCATTACCAGCGTCTGCTGCAATATATCGTGCCCGACCGTGTCCATGTGCTGGCGCACGGCCTGATCCGCCGCTCCGGCGGGCCCGAGCTGGCGCATGAGCTGGAGCAGACCGGCTATGCCGAGTTCGCCGAGGGACAGGCGGCATGAGCACCGTCACCGAGGTGTCCCCCGGCTGGCTGACCGCGCTGCGCGAAGCCGGCAAGGCGGGCTTCACCGGCCTGCCGACCCAGCGTCAGGAGGCGTGGAAATATACCGGCCTCAACAAGCTGAAGGCGCTGACCTTCGAGCCTACGCGCGATGGCGCGCAGGTTCCGGCGGCGCTCGCCGACATAGGCGCGATCGCGGCCGCGCACCGGCTGGTCTTCGTCAATGGCCGCTATGCAGCCGACCGGTCGTCGATCGGCAAGCTGCCGGACGGCGTCGTGCTCGGCTGCCTGGCCGATATCCTGAATACGCAACCGGCGCTGCTGGAAACCCGCCTGGGCAAGGCGATGGACACCGCGCACAAGCCGATGGCCGCGCTCAACACCGCCTGGATTGCGGATGGGCTGGTTCTGATCGTGCCGCGCGGCGTCGCGGTCGCGGGCAACATCGAAGTCGTGTTCGCCGCCACGGGCGAGGCGCCGGTGGCGCATCCCCGCCTGATGGTCGCGCTCGGCGACATGGCGGAGGCCACCTTGATCGAGCGCCATCTGGGCGGCGCGGGGGGGGGCTTTGCCAACCAGGTGGCCGAGATCGCGCTGGGCAATGGTGCGCAGTTCCGTCACTACGTGCTGCATGTCGAGCCCTCCGCCTCGATGGCGGTCGAAACGGTTCTGGCGACGATAGGGCGCGATGCCGCCTACAAGGCCTTCGCGCTCAACGCCGGCGGCGGGCTGGTGCGGCGTGAGGTCGAGGTCCAGCTGGCCCAGCCGGGCGGCTTCGCCCAGGTCGATGGAGCCTATCTGGTCGACGGCGACCGCCATACCGACACGACCGTGCTGATCGACCACCAGGCCGATCATTGCGCGTCGCGCCAGACCCAGAAGGGCGTGATCGATAACGATGGCCGCGCCGTCTATCAGGGAAAAATTCTCGTGCGCCCGAACGCGCAGAAAACCGACGGCTATCAGCTGAGCCAGACACTGCTGCTGTCGCCGCAGGCCGAAATCGACGTGAAGCCCGAGCTTGAAATTCACGCCGACGACGTCAAATGCAGCCACGGCGCGACCGTGGGTCGACTGGACGCGGATGCGCTGTTCTTCCTGCGCGCCCGGGGCATTCCCGAGGCTGAGGCGCGGGCTTTGCTGATCCAGGGGTTCATCGGCGGCGCATTGGACGAGATCGACCGGGACGACGTGCGGGAGGCCTTCGGGCTTGCCGCGGCGAACTGGCTGGCCGGACGGTCCGCGCCAAAAGGGGACGTTTCATGACTTTGGCCTCGGTCGATCCTGTGCATCGGTCGCGCCGCAACAGCGGCTACGATGTCGAGCGCGTGCGTGCCGATTTTCCGATCCTGTCGCGCAAGGTCCACGGCAAGCCGCTGGTCTATCTCGACAGCGCCGCCTCGGCGCAAAAGCCGCGCGCCGTCATCGACGCCATGACCCGCTTCATGGAAGAGGACTACGCCAACATCCATCGCGGCGTGCATTTCCTCAGCCAGCGCTCGACTGACGCGTTCGAGGCAGCCCGGGCCAAGGTCGCCCGCTTCCTCAACGCCGCCAAGGCCGATGAGATCGTCTTCACCCGCAACGCCACGGAATCGATCAACCTGGTGGCGCAGAGCTGGGGCCGGAAGAATCTGGGGCCCGGCGACGAGATCGTCCTGACCGAGCTGGAGCATCACGCCAACATCGTGCCGTGGCAGATGCTGCGCGCCGAGAAGGGCTTCGAGATCAGGGTCGCGCCGATCGACGATACCGGCCAGATCCGGCTGGACGAAACCGCCAAGCTGATCGGGCCGCGCACCAAGCTGGTCGCCGTCTCCCACATGTCGAACGCGCTGGGCACCATCCTGCCGGTGCGCGAGATCGTGCGCATGGCCCGCGCACAGGGCGCGGTGGTGCTGGTCGACGGCTGCCAGGCCGCCGTGCACAAGCAGGTCGACGTCCAGTCGCTGGACGCCGATTTCTATGCGTTCTCGGGCCACAAGCTGTACGGGCCGTCGGGCATCGGCGTGCTCTACGGCAAATATGCGCTGCTCGAGGCGATGCCGCCCTATCAGGGCGGCGGCGACATGATCGACCGGGTCACCTTCGCCCGCACCACCTTCAAGGAGCCGCCGCATCGTTTCGAGGCCGGCACCCCGGCGATCGTCGAGGCGATCGGGCTGGCCGCGGCCATCGATTATCTGGCCGATCTCTCCCCCGTCCTGGTCGCAGACCATGAGGATGAGGTGCTGGCCTATGCCACCGAGCGTCTGTCGGCGATCGACGGCCTGACCATCCACGGCACGGCCGCCGAGAAGGGGGCGATCATCTCCTTCACCATGGCCGGCGCCCATGCCCATGACATCGCGACGATCCTGGACCAGCAGGGCGTTGCCGTGCGGGCCGGGCATCATTGCGCCCATCCGCTGATGGACCGGCTGGGCGTCACCGCGACGGCGCGCGCCTCCTTCGCGCTCTATTCGACCAAGGCCGAGGCCGACGCGCTCGTCGAGGCGGTCGGCCAGGTCAAACGGATATTCAAGCTATGAACGACCTGCGCGATCTCTATCAGGAAGTGATCCTCGACCACGGCAAGTCGCCGCGCAATTTCGGCCATCCCGACGGCGCCAACCGCACCGCGCATGGCCATAACGCGATGTGCGGCGACACGATCGACGTGTTCCTGACGGTCGACGGCGACGGCAAGATCGAGGACGCGGCGTTCGAGGGCCAGGGCTGCGCTATCTCGGTCGCCTCCGCCTCGATGATGACGGAGATGCTGAAGGGTCGCACGGCGGTGGACGCGCATCACCTGTTCGAGACGATGCACGCGCTCTGCACCGGTCATGAGGACGAGGCGGACCTGTCCGACCTCGATGAGGACACCGCCGACCGGATGCAGATCCTGGCGGGCGTGCGCCAGTATCCGATGCGCGTGAAATGTGCCACCCTGGCGTGGCACACGATGGACAAGGCCATGAACGAAAAGGCCAAAGAGGACATGTCGGCCCAGGAGGTCGGGGTATGAGCGATATCGATGGGGCGGTGGTGGATGACACCGTCCGTGACATGGAAGCCGAGCCGCCCTCGATCGAGGCGCCGGTCGGCCACCCCAGGCTGCCCGGCATCGTCGAGGCGCTGAAGGGCGTGTTCGATCCGGAAATCCCGGTGAATATCTACGAGCTCGGCCTTATCTATAAGATCGAGATCGACGAGGCCGAGAACGTGGCGATCAAGATGACCTTGACCGCCCCTGGCTGCCCTGTCGCCGGCGAGATGCCGGAACAGGTGCGTGAAGCGGTGGCGGCGGCCGAAGGCGTCGGCGATGTCGATGTCGAACTGGTTTGGGAACCGGGCTGGAACCCGGGCCTGATGGCCGAGACGGCGAAACTGCAACTCGGCATGTTCTAGAGGACTTTGACCATGGGAATGGCACTTCCGAAAGCGATGACCCTGACCGACGCCGCGGCCGACCGCGTCAAGGCGCTGGTCTCCAAGGGGCAGGAGAGCACGGCCGAGGACCGGATACTGGGCCTGCGCGTCGGCGTGAAGAGCCGCGGCTGCTCGGGCCTCAGCTATTTCGTCGAATACGCCAAGGAGCAGAAGCGCTTCGAGGAGGTGGTCGAGGACAAGGGCGTGAAGATCTTCATCGACCCAGCCGCGACCATGTTCCTGCTCGGCAGCGAGATGGACTATGTCGAAAGCACGATGCAGTCCGGCTTCGTCTTCAACAACCCGAACGAGAAAAGCCGCTGTGGCTGCGGCGAGAGCTTCAGCGTCTAGGCTGCTCTTACTTCCCAATCCACTGGAACAGCACTAGCGGCCTGCCGCACCAGCTCTGGCCCCGCTCCTGGCTTGTGCGCATCCTCGGACAGGATGCGCCGCCAGCGGCGGGCACCGGGCAGCCCCTGGAACAGCCCCAGCATATGGCGGGTGATCGCCTTCAGCGGCGCCCCGGCCGACATGCGCTGCTCGATGAAGGGCAGCATCGTCTCCACCACCTCATGGCGTGACGGGGCCAAGCCGCCGAAGAGCGCGGCGTCGATCTCGGCCAGGCGGTAGGGCTCCTGATAGGCTACCCGGCCCAGCATGACGCCATCGACATGCTCCAGATGCGTGCGCACATCCTCGATCGTCTGGATGCCGCCGTTGAGCGTGACCGGCAGGTCGGGGAAATCCTGCTTCAGGCGATAACCGAATGCGTGGCGCAGCGGCGGGATTTCCCGGTTCTCCTTGGGCGACAGCCCGTCCAGCACGGCGTTGCGGGCATGCAGGACCAGCTCCGCCGCGCCGGCACCCTGCACCTTGGCCACGAACTCGGCCAGCGCCTCGTATTCGTCGCGGTTGGGATCGGGCCGGGGCTCGATGCCGATGCGGCATTTGACCGTGACCGGCGTGCCCTCCGCGCCCACGACCATCGCCCGCACCAGACCCGCGACATGATCCGGCTCCGCCATCAGGCACGCGCCGAACCGGCCCGACTGCACCCGGTCGGACGGGCATCCGCAATTGAGATTGATCGCGTCATAGCCCCAGCGCGCACCCCAGCGGGCGCTCTCCTCCAGCTCCCGCGCGTCGGAGCCGCCCAGCTGCAGCACGACCGGATGCTCGGCCGGTTCGAAATCGAGGAACCGCGCCTTGTCCCCATGCAGGATCGCGCCCGTGGTCACCATCTCGGTATAGAGGGCGGCGTTGGGGCTCAGCAGACGATGGAAGTACCGGCAATGCCGGTCCGTCCAATCCATCATCGGGGCAATACATAATTTGTGTGTATATAGTGCCATGTTTCCTAGGTTAACATAAAAGCTCGATACCGACTAACTATCTGAATACGTTTCCATTATTCATGCGCCGGTTGATTCGACATCTTACCCAATCGCGCCAAGTTTGCCTCCAGCTAGGTGGACGATCAGCCAAAATGCCCTCTGAGTGCACACATAGTGCACACAAATTTGCACACGATCACCTAAGTCCTTGTTTTAACGAATCAGTCCGTCCAACACGATGTTGGATCTTATCCCGCTTTCGTAATGCAGCCTCGGAGCTCCCGCTGATCATGGCTCGGAAATCGTCGAGGGGTTGGAGCGTTTCTGTACGCTGCAGTGCGACTAATTACGGATGACCGGTCGGGATGCCGGAACGCTCGCCGAACGCGCGCTCCCAGCTGCGCTGAACATACTGCCGCGGCGTGGGCCAATTTGATGTTCTACTTCGCACCGGGAGCGGACGTCAGCTTGCTATTCAACTATCAGGCGGCCGTAGCGCCATGTCCTGTGGGGGACGCAATATGTGGTTTCGGTATCATAGTCGATTGGCCAGCTCCGCCCCCTCATAGACCGCCTTGACGATGAGACCGAGGCCGGTGCTGTCGCCGATGGCGTGGGCGCTGGCGCCCGCCGCCGTCAGCGCCTCGCACAGTCTGTCTCATGGCGCGATCTAGTAGTACGTCGTCGTTGCTACTCAGCCCGTCAAAAAGACTCCCACGAGCCTCCGGCCGTTATCTGGAAATTTGGCAGCTCAAGCCTCGGGCTTTCGGGATAATTCCACATGGCGTGCCGGAACCTGCCGGTATCGAGCGCCTTGAGTCGGTCGCGGAAAATCCTGAGCGCCGGAAACGGACGACAGGCGACCGTGCACTCGACTAATAGGCCAGTCTTAGCATCGGTCAGCAATTCCGGGCTCTCAATCTTGGCCTTCGGCAAACACCCTCGTGGAATCCAACCACAAAATGCCCGCTTTACGACGGCAACTCGGGCTACCTCGGCACGCATTTGCTCTATAAGAAACCGGTCGTCAGTCAGGCACTCTCAATGCACGTACTTCTAACCGGCTCCTCTGGTTGGCTTGGCCGCTTCCTGGCGCCGCGGCTCAGGGCGCGCGGCCACGCGGTCACTGGACTCGACGTCGCTGCCGGCATCGAGACCGACATCATCGGCTCCGTGGCAGACCGTGCGGTCATCGAACATGCGTTCGATCGTGGCATCGAGGCTGTGATCCATGCCGGTGCGCTGCATAAACCCGATATTGCCCGATATCCCGCGCAGAGGTTCGTGGATGTGAATGTCAGCGGCACGCTCAACCTGCTCGAGGCTGCGAAAGCCGCGGGCCATGCCCGTTTCATCTTCACGTCGACGACATCGCTGATGATCAGCCAGGCGGTCCGGGATGAGGCGGCCGCTACGGCTGTCTGGCTCGACGAGACCAGCGGGCCGCTCGCGCCGAGGAACATTTATGGCGTGACCAAGCTCGCCGCGGAGGGGCTTTGCCGGCTACATGCGGTCCAGCGCGGCCTCTCCTGCGTCGTCCTCAGGACGGGTCGGTTCTTCCCCGAAGAGGACGACACCCACCGCGCGCTGTCGGGAGAGAACCTCAAGGCGAACGAATTGCTCCACCGGCGCCTCACCGTGGAGGATGCGGCCGATGCGCATATCGCAGCGTTGGAACAGGCACCCCGGCTGGGTTTCGAGACGTTTATCGTGTCTGCGCCGACACCGTTCAATCGAGCCGATGCGGCCGAGCTGAAGAAACATGCTCCGGCCGTCATCGCCCGTTATTTCCCCGACGCGGCACCGCTTTACGCCGAACGCGGATGGACGCTGCCGGAAACGATCGGCCGGGTCTACGACGCCGCCCATGCCGAACGGCGCCTGGGGTTTCGGTGCCGCACCGGCTTTGCCGAGGTGCTCGCCGCCCTGCGGGATAAGACAGCTCTGCCGTTCACGCATGATCCGACGTACGTCTCGCCCACAGAGCGGTCGGTCTATTCCTCCTGAGCGCGGCGCTGGATCTCGGCCACGGCAATCTGGGCGAAGGCATCGACAGCAACCGGCAGGCTGGCATTGGCGCGGACATAGAGGCCGAGCTCGGTGAAGACCGGGCCGCGATCTTCCAGCGGTATGTGGACGAGCGTGCCGGCCCGGAGTTCTTTTTCGAGCCCGATGCGCGACATGAAGGTCACGCCGAGATCGTGCTCGGCAAGGTTCTTCATCAGTTCGATGGAATTCGCCTCGATCGCCGGGGTGATCGGGCGCCCCGAATGGACGATTGTTGGATGGAGCAGCGAACGGATGGACAGCTGAGCGTCGGACATGACCAGCGGATAGTCGGCGCAATCGCCGATTCTCACATGCTTGCGCTCCGCCAATGGATGGTTCGGCGGGACGACGGCGCCGAGGCGGAAGCGACCGACCGCGAGCTGATGCAGTTCGGGGTTGCGCGGTAAAGAGAAAGCGATGCCAAGATCGGCGTCGCCATTGATGATGGCGCCCGGAATGGCGAACGAGCCGGCGGTGGTGACCTTGACCCGCACCCTGGTATGGTCAGCCAGCAACGTACCGATGACGCTGGGCAGGAAGTCTGAGCTGAGGCCCTCCACCGCGACGACCTCGACCCGACCCGTATTGGCGCCCTTGAGCGCGGCCAGCTCCGATCTTGCGCGGTCCGCGTCGCGCAGCACGATGGCGACGTGGCGGGTCAGGATCTCGCCGGCCGACGACAATTTGAGACCGCCGGGCAGCCGTTCGAACAGTGGCATGCCAATCTCGGCCTCCAGCTTCAGGATCTGGCGATTGACGGCGGAGGAGGCGACATTCAGCCGCCGCGCCGCCTCGCGGATCGACCCCGCCTTGCGCACCGCGTCGAAATAGCGGATCGCCGGCGCGTGTATCCGCATGTTGATCGGCTTGCCGTTAATGCTCATGCACGAGGGCTCCTGCGACCCAGGCCTTGGCGACGTTCGTCCGGCCGGCATTATAGACGATCTTCTGCAGCACATCGGCGTGGCTGTCTTCGGGCCAGACCTGGATATTGCTGCCTTTCGCGTTGATGTCGACCAGGATGGCGTCGAAATGCCAGCCCTCCCTGAACAGGCCGATCGGCAGGTCGAGCGCCTCTCCGCCGCCAGCCGTCGCCAGCCAGAAGGCCGTGACGGGTTCGATCCGCATGTCTGGCGTGCCGCGCCGGGACCGCGGCGTGCGCGGATCGACACCATGCTCCAGCAGGCGGCCCGCATTTACGGCCTGGCGGGCATTCTCGAACAGCGACGGCGTCGCGCCGCCGGAAATGTCGGTGCCGAGCCCGATATGCACGCCGGCGTCGAGCACGTCGCGTACCCGCAGCACGGCGTCCGAGAAATATACGTTCGAGAAGGGGCAGTGCGCGATCGCCGAGCCCCGCTCCCGCAGCGTTTCGAGATCGTCGCCGGCAATGTAGTTGCCGTGCGCGAGCACCGTGCGCCGGTTCAGGAATCCGAACCCGTCCAGCGCTTGCGTGTCGGTGACGCCGCAACGCCGGCGGACATGGCTGTCGGCCCAGTCGCTCTCCGAGCAGTGAGTCTGGACGTGGCATCCAGTCTCCGCCGCCAGCGCGCCGAGCCGGCGCAGCGTCTCGTCCGTGCAGGACGGGATGAAGCGTGGCGTGATCACCGGCTGGATCAGGCCATCCTCATTGCCGGGAAGGTTGCGGACATAGTCGATGAGGGCCCGCGTATCGGCTTCGGCGGCCTCGGGCGAGGCGTCACGGTAATAGTCGGGGCATTCGTCCGGATGGTCCATCGCGACCCGCCCGATCAGCGCGCGCTGCCCACGGCGGAGGCAGATATCGGCCAGGGCCCGGGTCGCCGGCAGGTGGATGGTGGCGAAGTAGAGCGCCGTGGTCGTGCCGTTGGCCAGCAGCGTATCGACCAGGGGCTCATAGACAGATCGAGCGAAGCCGAGGTCGACGAACTTTGCCTCCAGTGGGAAAGTGTGTTTCTGCAGCCATACCTCCAGCGGCACGTCCAACGCCTTGCCCATCTGCCGGAATTGGGGCGCATGGACATGCAGGTCGACCAGGCCAGGCAACAGATATTGGCCGGCCTTGAGCTCGGTCAGTGTGCCAGCGTCGCGGAATGGTCCTGCGTCGGCAGCCGCGCCCATCGAGGCTACGCGACCATCATCGCCGACCACGATCAGCGCATCATTCAGCACTTCCAGCCGGTCGGGTGCCGGGGTATGCAGCGCCGTGCCGAGGAACGCTTTCATGGTTCAACCTTGCGCAGTGAAGGATTTGCCCAGCGACGCCGGCGCGTTGAGGCGGAGCGTCTGCGGATTGCGGGAGATGGCGACCAGAACGGCGATAGTCGCAACATAGGGCAGGGCAGACAGCAGCTCCGACGGGACCTTGATGCCTATACCCTGGGCAAACAGCTGCAGCACCGTGACCCCGCCGAACAGCCACGCACCGATCAGGATCCGCCAAGGCCGCCAGGCGGCGAAAACCACCAGTGCCAGCGCGATCCAGCCCCGGCCCGCCGTCATGTTCTCGACCCATAGTGGCGTGTAGGCCAGCGCCAGATAAGCGCCGCCCAGCCCGGCCATCGCCCCGCCGAAGGCAGTGGCGGCATAGCGGATGGCGATCACCGGATAGCCGATCGCATGAGCCGACCCGGGCGCCTCGCCGACGATACGGACCACGAGCCCGGCCTTGGTGCGATAAAGGAACCACCAGACCGCCGCGACCAGAGCCAGCGCCAGATAGGTCATCGGGTCGTGTGCGAACAGCACCGGCCCGACCACCGGCAGGTCGGAGAGGACAGGTAGGTGGAGCTTGGTGATGGCCTTGAGCGAAGCGCCGCCGAAATCATGGCCGATGAAGGCCGACAGGCCGGAGCCCAGGATCGTCAGCGCCAGACCGGCGGCATACTGGTTCGTGGCGAGGCTGAGCGCCAGAACGGCGAAGACCAGGGACGCCAGCGCGCCGGCGCCGGCGGCGGCCAGCCCGGCGACAATGGGCGGATAGCCGGCGAAGGCGGCGGCGAAGGCCGTGACGGTGCCGATCAGCATCATCCCCTCGACGCCCAGATTGACCACGCCTGAGCGCTCGGTCACCAGCTCCCCGGTCGCGGCATAGATCAGCGGCGTTGCCGCGACCACCGTGCCGCTCAGGATCGGAACCAGCAGATCGGCGCTCACGCCCGGCTCCGGATGCGGATGCGATAGAGGATCAGCACATCGGCGGCCAAAAGGAAGAACAGCAGCATGCCCTGGAAGGTGCGGGTCACCGACGCCGGCAGGCTGAGCGTCATCTGAACCGCCTCGCCGCCCAGATAAAGCAGCGACAGCAGCAGGCCGCCGAAGACCACGCCGATCGGGGTCAGGCGGCCTACGAAAGCGACGATGATGGCGGCAAAACCATATCCGGGCGACAGCACCGGCGTCAGCTGGCCCAGCGGTCCGGCCGCCTCCATCATGCCGGCAAGGCCCGCCGTCGCGCCGCTGACCAGGAGGCCGATCCATACCGAGCGCGACTGGACGAAACCGGCGTAACGGGCGGCAGCCGGCGCGGCGCCGCCGACGCTCATCTGGAAGCCGGTGAAGCTGCGCTCCAGGAACAGCCAGGCCAGCACCACCGCAATGGCGGTGATGAAGATCGAGCCGTTGATCCGCATGCCATCGAACAGCGGCGGGAACATGGCGGACGGGTCGAAGGGCGCCGTCTGGGGATAGTTCATTCCCTCCGGGTCCTGCATCGGCCCGTTGACGAGATAGGACAGCAGCAGCGAGGCCACGTAGTTCAGCATCAGCGTGACCAGGATCTCGTTGGCGTTCGCCTTCACCTTGAGGAAAGCCGGGATCGCTGCCCAGGCTATGCCGCCCAATGCTCCGGCGACGATCATCGCCGGCAGCAGCCAGGCATGATTGCCGCCGCCGAAGGTGATTGCCAGCCATCCGGCTGCGATCGCACCGATGGTGAACATGCCCTCTGCGCCGATATTCCACACATTGGCACGGATGCCGATCGTGATGCCGAGCCCGATCAGGATCAGCGGCGAGGCTTTGAGCAGCCATTCCGAAATGCCGTTCGCCGTCGACAGCGGATCGATAAAGAAGATGCGGAGCGTCTTCACCGGGTTGAGGCCCAGCGCCGCAAACAGAATCGAGCTCGCGATTGCGGTGAGAGCCAGCGCGATTATCGGCGCCCCGATCCGCATGAGGGGCAGCGGCGCCGGCCGCGGTTCCAGCACGATCCTCATCCGTCAGGCCGCCGGCCGGAAGGACGGGCCGACGCCCGCCATCAGCAGCCCGACTTCCTCCACGTTGGTGGCGGCGCGGGCTCTGGCCGGCGATAGGCGGCCCTGATAGATCACGGCGATCCGGTCGCAGATCTGGAACAGCTCTTCCAGCTCCTCCGAGATCACAAGCACGGCGGCGCCCTGGCGGCTGAGATCGATCAGGGACTGGCGGATGAAGGCCGCGGCTGCGACATCGACGCCCCAGGTCGGCTGGGAGACGATCAGCACATGCGGCTTCAGGCTGATCTCGCGCCCGACGATTAATTTCTGCAGATTGCCGCCCGACAGGCTGCGGGCGATGGCCGCCGGTCCGGTCGCCTTGACCCCGAATCGCGCGATTACCGCATCGGCGAAGCCCACCACTCTCTGGCGGTCGATCAGTCCGCGCCGGATCATGCCGGCGGCGTGGGCGGTCAGCAGCGTGTTGTCGGCCAGGCTCATTGCCGGGACGGCGCCACGACCAAGCCGTTCCTCCGGCACGAAGGCGAGGCCTCGCGCGCGGCGAGCGGCAACCGTCAGGTCGCCCACCGGCTTGCCGTCGAGCTGGACCATGTCGGCCCCGGCGGGCCGCTCGCCCGACAACAGCGACAGCAATTCGGCCTGGCCATTGCCGGAAACCCCGGCAATGCCGAAAATCTCTCCACCGTGAACGGTAAGCGAGACTGTCTCAAGATCGGTGCCGAACGGATCGTCGGACTTGGCGCTCAGGCCGATCGCCTCCAGGCGCGCCTTCGGTGCGTGAGGAACCGGATCGCGATGGATGTCCGGAAGCTCGTTTCCCACCATCAGCCGGGCGAGATCGGAGTTGCTCGCCGTCCGCGGGTTCGCCGTGCCCGAGACGCGGCCGGCGCGCAGGATCGTTGCGCTGTCGCACAGCTCCCTGATCTCGTCCAGCTTATGGCTGATATAGAGAATGCTGCACCCCTCGGCGACCAGCTTGCGCAGCACTGCGAACAGGCTGCGCACCGCCTGGGGCGTCAATACGGAGGTCGGCTCGTCCAGGATCAGCAGCTTCGGATCCTGCAGCAGGCAGCGGATGATCTCGACCCGCTGACGCTCGCCGACCGACAGGTGATGCAGCAGCCGGCCGGGATCGACCGGCAGGCCATAGCGCTGGGACAATTCGCGGACGCGCGCCGAGAGCGCACCGAGGTCGAATTTGCCTGGCGTGGCAACCGCGATGTTCTCGACAACCGTAACCGATTCGAACAGTGAGAAATGCTGGTAGACCATGCCGATGCCGAGCCGCCGCGCAGCGGCCGGGTTGGCGATCGTCACCGGCTCGCCGTTCCACAGAATCGTCCCGGCATCGGCCTCGGCGGCGCCGTAGATGATCTTCATCAGCGTGCTCTTGCCCGCGCCGTTCTCGCCCAGAACGGCATGGATCTCGCCCGGCTTCACCGCCAGGGAGACGTCGTCGTTGGCGACGATTCCCGGATAGCGCTTGGTGATTCCGCGCAGCTCCAGCCGGTAGGGCGGCGCAGTCACGTCGATGCCCCGGGGCTCGTGGCCGACATCATCCCTTCATCTGGCCGATCATGCCGGCTACGAGCCAGTTGGTGCCGCGCACATCGGCATCAGACAGCAGCCCACCCTTGGGCACACGCACCGTGCCCGCCTGGTCCTTGATCTCGCCGCCGTAAGGCTGCAAAGCGCCGGACTTGATGTCGGTTTCCGCCTTGGCCAGCAGAGCGCGGATATCATCGGGGATGATCGCGGCATAGGGCGCCATCTTGACCACCCCTTCCTTCAACCCTTGCCAACGGTTTTGCGGTTTCCATGTGCCGGCAATCACATCCTTGGCATCCTGGGTGTAGATGCTGCTCCAGTCGACGGTGAAGGCGGTCAGCTGCCGGGTAGGGCCGAACTTGCTCATGTCGCTGGCATATCCCGTCGAGAATACGCCGTTCTGCTCCGCCGCCTGAACCGCCGCGGGGCTGTCGGTCATAGAGCAGATGACGTCGCAGCCCTGGCTGATCAGCGCCAATGCCGCCTCCTTCTCCTTACCGGGATCGGACCAGGAATTGAGGAAGATGATATTGCAGGTCGCGTCGGGCCGCACGCTTTGCGCACCCAAGAGAATGGCGTTGGCGGGCCCGACGATATCCGGGATCGGGAAGCCGCCGATGAAGCCCAGCTTGCCGGTCTTCGACATCTTGCCCGAGGCGATGCCAGCGATGAAGGCGCCCTCGTAATATTTGGCTTCGAATGCGCCCAGGTTGGCCAAGACCTTCGAGCCGGCGCAACTGTCGAAGGCGACGGAGGGAAATTGCGGCGCTACCCGGGCGATCGGCGCGCCATGGGAGAAGCTGGTGCCGTAGATCAGTCTGTGCCCGGTGGTGGCGAAGCCACGGAACACCCTCTCGGCATCCTGCGGCTGGAAAACATTGTCTATGACGTTGATCTCGACCTTGTCCCCCAGCGCAGCCTTGATCGCGGCCACGCCCAGGCTGTGCTGCTTGGTCCAGCCCACTTCTGCCACGGGAGAGACGAGGGCGACGCCGACCTTCAGCACATCGTCGGCGCGCGCGATGCGGCTGGTTGCCAGCACCGCGCCGGCGGCGCCGTAGGTCAGGAAATCGCGTCGTGAAATATGGCGTATCATCTCTGGCACTCATCGGGATGCGGCCGGCCGAAAATCTTCGCCCGGCCGATCCTGGTCTCAACAATCCGCATCAGAATTTGTACCCGACCCGTACGATGAACTGCCGCGGCGGAACGTAGGATTGTGTCGTTTCGCCACCAAACTGATTGATGAAGCGCGACTGGACCGCCGCTTTGTCGAACACATTCTGGATCGCGAAGGAGGCATCCCAATTCTCGTCGGCGAAGCTGTAGTCGAAATACAGGTCCCATAAGACATAGGAGGGGGTCTGGTAAATCGGGTCATTGCCGAAGATCGCGTTGGCATAGCTGTCCCGGTACTGGACCTGGACTCGCGAAAGCAGCTGCGACCCGTCGACAAAATCGAGCGTGTGCGTCAGCGTGGCGGCCGCGGTGACCTCAGGCAGGTTTGGCGGCGAATTGCCGTAAACGTCGTAGAAGGCCTTGCCGCGATATTTCCTGAACAACGCGAGATCGTGCTTCGTATAGGTGAATGTCCCGGTTTTCGGATCGAAGTTCGGGAATATCTCGTTCAGATTGACTGATGGGGTTCCGTTGAGCGCCGCCAAGTTGGCGGCGTTGCCGGCGACGTTATCGAACGCCAGGAAGTGCGAGGTGACCCGGCCTTTTTCAAGAGTCAGATTGCTGTCGAAGCGCAGGTTATACGGCAGCAGATATGACAGTTCTGCTTCGGCGCCATAAATCTCGACCTTCGGGATATTGTCGACGCCGCCTTGGAATGTTGCCAGATCCTCGGCCTCGTACTGGAAGTTCGAGTAGTCGTAATAGAAGGCGGCCGTGTTGAAATGTAGCTTGTTGTCGAGGAAGGCGTTCTTGGAGCCGATTTCGTAAGCCTGGATGGTCTCCGGCTTGAACTCGAAAGGCACGGTTTGCGGCGCATCCGCAATATTGCCGCCGCCCGGCTTGAAGCCCGTCGAGAATGTCGCATACAGCA
Source organism: Alphaproteobacteria bacterium (assembly GCA_036271255.1). Classification (GTDB taxonomy): domain Bacteria; phylum Pseudomonadota; class Alphaproteobacteria; order BOG-932; family Roseiterribacteraceae; genus BOG-932. Next base: position 452 of record DATBAZ010000175.1, on the reverse strand, counting down.
TGTTGTCTTGCGACAGGTCGTATTCGACACTGAACTTGCCGGTGACTACATTCGATTCGGCCTCGACCCGGAAGGGAAAGGGGTTGAAATAGTCGGAGACTTCGGTCTGGTCGGCGTCGCGTGTGTAGCGCGCCCCGCCAGTGATGCGCAGATTGTCAGCCAGATGGTAAGTGCCCGATCCGTAGAAGGAGTAGGATTGCCGGTACAAGCGTGACGCCGACTGGAAATAGAGATTGGACTCGAATATTCCCGTAGTTGCCGAGGCGCCCAGCTGGTTGAGCGGAGGCGGCCCTCCGGGCGTCACATCATATTGGTCGTAGCCGACCTTCTCCTTCCCGTTCAGAAAGAAGCCGCCGACGATCCAGTCGAAGTTCGTCCCGGGCAGCGAGCTCAGGTCGACCTCCTGCGTGATCGCCTGCGAATTATGAAAGAAATACTCGACGTCGTGATAA
>DATBAZ010000174.1:0-4055 GCA_036271255.1 Alphaproteobacteria bacterium | reverse complement strand
GCGCGTTCCGACCTCTCCCCGGCGGGGCGAGGTTATGAAAAGGCTTTCACGTTGCACGGGCGAGGGGTTCAAGCATGTTGTCCGCCTCCCACCGCCGTGCCATCGTCGCGGCGGACCGGGAGGCATCGATGAGGCTGTTGGCGATTATGGTTGGCTCTGTCCTGTTCGCCGGGGCGGCTGCGGCTACGGCCGCGCCCGCCGATGCGCCCGTCGCGGCAAAGCATCCTTATTCGGTGCCGTCGCCGAACGGTGCCCGTGAGGACGACTATTACTGGCTACGCGACGACACCCGGAAGAATCCGGAGATGCTCGCCTATCTGAAGGCCGAGAATACCTATGCCGACGCGGCGCTGGCGCCGACCAAGCCACTTCAGGACAAACTCTATGAGGAGATTGTCGGCCGGGTGAAGCAGGACGACAGCTCGGTTCCTTATCTGAAGCACGGCTGGTGGTACTACACGCGTTTCGACACCGGGGCCGACTATCCCATCCTGGCGCGGCGCAAGGGGGCGATGACCGCGCCCGAGGCGGTGATGCTGGACCAGCCCAGGATGGCGGCGGGCAAGGGCTTCTTCGCCGTCGGCGATTGGGAGGTCAGCCCGAATAACGGCTTGCTGGCCTATGCCGAGGATACGGTCGGGCGCCGGCAATATGTGCTCAAGTTCAAGAACCTGGAGACCGGCGAGACACTCAGCGACGCGGTACCGGATGTCGAGCCCAACCTGGTGTGGGCCGACGACAACAAGACCGTGCTCTATGTCGAGAAGGACCCCGTTACGCTGCTCTCGACCCGGATCAAGGCGCACGTGCTGGGCACGCCCGCCAGCGCCGACCGGCTGATCTATGAGGAGAAGGACACCAGCTTCTATATCGGGCTGGAAAAGACCCGGTCCGAGAAATTCATCTGCATCGCGGAGCACAGCACGGAAGCCAACGAGTATCGCTGCGCCCCGGCCTCGGCGCCCGACACATTCGTCGTGCTCGCGCCGCGTGAGCGGGCGTTCCGCTACCAGGCCGACCATCTCGACGGCCGCTGGGTGATCCGCACCGACTGGAACGCCAAGAACTATCGGCTGATGACCCTGCCCGACACGGCGCCGCTGGGCGACCGCGCCCATTGGAAGGAACTCGTGCCGGGCAGCGACAGCGTCTTCATCGAGGATGTCGCGCTCTTCTCGGGCGGCATCGCCGTCGAGGAGCGGGCGGACGGGGTCAAGCGCCTGCGCATCCGGCCGGACGTGGGCGAGGGCCGCGTTGTGAAGGCTGACGAGGCCGCCTACGCCATGACCCTGCAGGATGTCGGCGATCCGGATTCGGGCTGGCTGCGCTACAGCTATGACAGCCTGGTCACGCCGACGACGACCTTCGAGACCAATCTCAAGACCGGCGAGCGGCGGCTGCTGAAGGAGCAGCCGGTCATCGGCTACGACAAGGCCAATTACGTGACCGAGCGCGTGTGGGTGACGGCGCGCGACGGGGCGCGCGTGCCGGTGTCGGTTGCCTACCGCAAGGGCTTCAAGCGGGATGGTACGGCGGCGTTGCTGCAATATGCCTATGGCTCATACGGTCATTCGACGGACCCGTCGCTCTCCCTGTCGGTGGTCAGTCTGCTCGACCGCGGCATGGTCTATGCCGTCGCCCATATCCGGGGCGGCCAGGAGATGGGGCGCGCCTGGTACGATGACGGAAGGCTGCTCAACAAGAAGCACACCTTCACCGATTTCGTCGACGTCACCCGCGCGTTGGTGAAAGAGGGCTATGCCGCCAAGGACCGCGTGGCCGCGCGCGGCGGCAGCGCCGGGGGGTTGTTGATGGGGGCGGTGGCGAATATGGCGCCGGAGGATTATCGGGTGATGATCGCCCAGGTGCCGTTCGTCGATGTCGTCACCACGATGCTCGATGAGAGCATCCCGCTCACCACCAACGAGTTCGACGAGTGGGGTAACCCGAAGAACAAGCCATATTACGATTACATGCTCAGCTATTCGCCCTATGACAACGTGGCGCGAAAGGCGTATCCGGCACTGTTCGTCACCACCGGCCTGTGGGATTCGCAGGTGCAGTATTACGAGCCGACCAAATGGGTGGCGAAGCTCCGTGCTGACAAGACCGACGCCAACCTGCTGCTGTTCCGCATCAATATGGAGGCCGGCCATGGCGGCAAGTCCGGTCGTTTCCGCGCTTATCGCGACACCGCCGAGTATTACGCCTTCATGCTGGCCGAGCTGGGCATCACCGGCTGATGGACAGCGCTGTCCCAGACCGGCTCGCGATCCGTGAGCTGATCGAGCTCTATTCCGACGCGACCACCCATCGGGACTGGGCAACGGTCGGGTCGGTCTTCGCCGAGGACGCGGTCTGGTCGATTGCGCCGCCGACCGACATCACCCTCAACGGCCGGGCGGCCATCGCCAAAGGTGTTGCCGAAATGGTCGAGGCGTTCGAGGTCTTCGTTCAGATGACCCATTCGATCGTGATCGCGCTGGACGGCGACCGCGCCTCGGCCCGCACGATCGTCAACGGTTTCGGCCGCCTGCGCGATGGTTCGCGTGGCGCCTTCGCGCTGGGTACCTATATCGACACGCTGGTCCGCTCCGGCGACGGCTGGCTGTTCCAAAGCCGCCGGTTCGAGCCGCTCTTCATCGACAACACCGCACCGGTGGGGACGGCCTACGGGCCTTGAGGACCGCGGGGCAAGGTCGTGTCCATGGAAAGAGCTTGACAATTTGTTCTCGTTATGATCTCATAAGTTCATGTCTCCAGAGCCCACCTCGTTAAGCTCGGCAGCCGCCGTAAAATCCAGCCTCTCGCAGGCCGAGATCGATGTGCTGGATATCGCAATGCTGAGCGAGCTGGCCGAGATCACCATGGGCGTCGCCCGGGCGATCGGAAAGCTCGCGGTGGAACGCGCCGAGGCAGGCGAGGCCGATCAGGCCGCGAAGCTGGGGGCCGTCGTCACCAAGGTGGGGCGCGCCGTGCGCCAGAGCGTCGCCTTTCGCCGCAAGATCGAGGGTGAGGTCCGCGCGCGAAATGAGGCGAGCGCCGGGGCCGAGGCGGTGGCGCAGGAAGAGGCCAGGCAGAACGCTGCCTACTGGCGGCGCAGCCGGTCGACGGCGCGCCGTAAGATGATCGAGCGTGGCGTCTGCCGGGCGATCGCGGAGGCTGGCGAAGAGACGGGCCTTTACGACGACATGCACGAACGGCTCCTCGAATACGAATCCTTCACCGATTTCACCGACAAGCCGGTCAGCCAGTTCATCCTCGAGATCGCCGACGCGATGGCGCTGGATCTGAACTGGGAATGGTTTGCCTACGATCCCTGGGCGGCCGAGGAAATCGCGGCCGACCCGCCGGTTTCGCCGCTGGCCAAATGGTGGCATTCGCCGGATCGGGAAGACCGGGATGACCAGACGCCGTTGGGTGGTGAAGAACCCTACGCCCAAGGCCACGGGCCGCCGCTGGCGGCGGAGTAGGCTGCGTCTTTTCCCTTTCACCTCAACATTTCATCGCCTCCCCCTTGAGGGGGGAGGTCGACGGCGCTTACGCCGGCGGGTGGGGGTGAATGTCGCCGCCTTCTCCCAAGCATCCGACATGCGGAAACATTCACCCCCACCCGGCGCTCCGCGCCGACCTCCCCCCTCAAGGGGGAGGCGCTTTTTTCGTTAAGGCCGCTCCGGCGAGGCGAAAGCCCTAAACCGTCACGCAGATCTTGCCGAAATGCTTCCCCGACGCCTGATGGCGATAGGCGTCGGCCAGATCGTCGATGGCGAAGGTTGAATCGATCACCGGGCGGATCCCGTTGACGTCCAGCGCCCGGATCATGTCCAGCTGATCGGTGCGGGAGCCGACCAGAACGCCGGAAATCCGGATTTGCGACAGGAATATCTCATAGGCCGGGATCTCTCCGCCCATGCCGGCCAGCACGCCGATCAGCGCGATGTGGCCGCCGCGGGCGCAGGCGCGGATCGATTGGGCCAGGGTACCCGATCCCCCGATCTCGACCACGTGATCGACGCCGCGGCCGCCGGTGATCTCCCTTGCCTTCATCCCCCAGT
>DATBAZ010000173.1:0-13299 GCA_036271255.1 Alphaproteobacteria bacterium | reverse complement strand
ACTCCGAGCTTGTCGAGGTGGAGGCGCGCAACTTTCTCGTCGAGGTGCTTGGGCAGGATGTAGACCTTGTTCTCGTAGCGCTCGCTGTTCGCGAATAGCTCGATCTGCGCCAGCACCTGGTTGGAGAAACTTGCCGACATCACGAATGAGGGATGGCCGGTGGCGTTGCCCAGATTCACGAGCCGGCCCTTGGACAGGATGATCAGGCGCTTGCCGTCGGGGAACACGACCTCGTCGACCTGCGGCTTCACCTCTTCCCACGTGTAGTTCTTCAGCGAGTCGATCTGAATCTCGCTGTCGAAGTGGCCGATGTTGCAGACGATCGCCCGGTCCTTCATCTCGCGCATGTGATCGAGCGTGATGACGTCGACATTGCCGGTCGCGGTCACGAAGATGTCGGCCTGGGGCGCCGCGTCGTCCATCGTGGTCACCTGATAGCCTTCCATCGCCGCCTGCAGCGCGCAGATCGGGTCGACTTCGGTCACCATCACGCGGGCGCCGGCGCTGCGCAGCGAAGCGGCCGAGCCCTTGCCGACATCGCCGAAGCCGGCGACCACGGCGACCTTGCCCGACATCATGACGTCGGTGCCGCGGCGGATGCCGTCGACCAGGCTCTCGCGGCAGCCATACAGATTGTCGAACTTCGACTTGGTGACGCTGTCATTGACGTTGATCGCCGGCCACAGCAGCGTGCCGGCCTTCTCCATGTCGTACAGCCGGTGGACGCCCGTGGTGGTTTCCTCGGTCACGCCGCGGATCGACTTGGCGCAGGCGGTGTAGAAGCCCGGGTTGGACTTCAGCCGGCCCTTGATCGCGGCGAACAGGACTTCTTCTTCCTCGTTGGTCGCGCCGTCGAGGAAGCCGGTGTCGCCGTTCTCGGCGCGCAGGCCCAGATGGATCAGCAAGGTGGCGTCGCCGCCATCGTCCAGGATCATGTTCGGCGTGCCGCCGTCGCCCCACTCGAAGATCTTGTGGGTGTATTCCCAGTAATCTTCCAGGCTCTCGCCCTTGATCGCGAAGACCGGCGTGCCGGCGGCGGCGATGGCGGCGGCGGCATGGTCCTGGGTCGAATAGATGTTGCACGAGGCCCAGCGCACATCGGCGCCCAGGGCCTTCAGCGTTTCGATCAGCACGGCGGTCTGGATCGTCATGTGCAGCGAGCCGGCGATGCGCGCGCCCTTCAGCGGTTGCGACGCGCCATATTCCTCGCGCGTGGCCATCAGGCCCGGCATCTCGGTCTCGGCGATGTTGATCTCTTTCCGGCCCCAGCCGGCGAGCGAGATGTCCTGGACCTTATACTCAGTGGCGACAGCCATGTGGAAAACCCCGTGGGTATGAAATTGTCGTGCGGCGCAGCATCTACCAGTTTGGGCGGTCGCTAAGCAACCCAGGGTAGTCCCCTACCCGACGGTAAAGCTGATATCCTCGTCGAAGCCCCGGGCGATCAGGTCGAGCAGCGCATCCATCGCCGCCTCGGCCTGCGGGCCGGTCGCCGTCAGCTGCAGCTCGGTCCCCGGGCCGGCGCCGAACATCATCAAACCCATGATCGAGAGGCCGCCGACCGACATGCCGCCACGCTCGACGGTAACGTTGGCGTTGAAGGTATCGACCAGCTTGACGAATTTCACCGCGGCCCGTGCATGCAGGCCGCGCTCATTCACGATCGTCGCGGTGCGCTGGATTGAACTCAAGTTTGGTCGGTCAGAAGTGTCGAGGCCACGCTGATATATTTGATGCCGGCGTCGCGTGCCTTGGCCACGGCGGCGGCCAGCGGCTCGGTCTGCCGTACGCCCGCCAGCTTGATCAGCATCGGCAGGTTGACGCCGGCCAGGACTTCGACCTTCGCCCGGTCCATGATCGAGATGGCGAGGTTGGACGGGGTGCCGCCGAACATGTCGGTCAGCAGGATCGTGCCGTCGCCGGTATCGACCTCCTCGGCCGCCTTCAGAATGTCGGCGCGGCGCTGCTCCATGTCGTCGTCGGGGCCGATCGAGATGGCGCGCGCCTGGGCCTGCTTGCCGACGACATGCTCCATCGCGGACAGGAACTCCCGCGCCAGATTGCCGTGGGTGACGAGAACGATGCCGATCATTGCGATGCCGCTGCCTTCTGTCCGTGCCCAGGGCCGTGTGCGTGGTCATGCCCTTGTTCATGGGAATGTGCGCCGTCGCCCGGATCGTCACGGTGATCCACGTCGTCGGCGCATGCTCCCTCGATCTGGATGGTGGAATGATCGATCTGGAAGCGTTCGGCAAGTGTCTGTTTCATCCGGGCGAGCACGGCATCGGACGTATGGCCGGGCAGAAGCCGGGCGTGAAGCGTGATCAGCGGCTTGCCCGGCACCAGCGACCAGGCGTGCAGGTGATGGATGTCGGTCACGCCGTCCAGCGCCTCCAGCGCCGCGGTGATCTCGGCGACATCGACCTCCTCCGGCGTTCCTTCCATCAGCACGTGCCAGGATTTACCGACCAGGCCGACCGCGCTGCGCAGCATCAGGCCGCTCGCCACGACCGACAGGATCGGGTCGGCGATGGTCCAGGCCGGCATGACGAGAATGATCGTCGCGGCGACGATGGCGGCAAAAGAGGCCAGCAGGTCGCCGACGACATGCAGGATCGCGCCCTTGATGTTCAGATTGTCCCGGTCGGCACCGTGCAGCAGGAAGAACGCGCCGCCATTGACCAGGAAACCGGCGATGGCGATCGCCAGCATCGGCACGGCCTTGACCTCGGTGGGCGAGACGAGCCGCTGCACAGCCTCGATTGCGATCCAGCCGACGATGGCGATCAGGCCCAGCCCGTTGACCAGCGCGGCCAGCACGGAGAAGCGGCCATGGCCGTAGGATTTCTCGGCGTCGCTGGGCCGCTGGGTCTGGCGCGTTGCGAACCAGGCGAGCGCCAGGGCGCCGGAATCGGTCAGCATATGACCGGCATCGGCGATGAGCGTCAGCGAGCCGGCCCACCAGCCGCCGACAGCCTCGACGACCATGAAGACGGCGATCAGCCAGAAGGTCAGCAGTACCCTGCTCTGGCTCGATGCTACGTGATCGTGCCCAGCATGATCGTGATTGTGATGTGCTTGGTCGTGGGTCATCGTCTTGCCGTTACGCCTTCGCCGCCGCCTCATCCGTCGCGCGATCGAGGCCGCGATGGCTGAGGCCGACCTCGACGTCTTGGGCGCGAAGCCAGGCCGCGAGCCGCTCGGCTATATACACGGAGCGGTGCTTGCCTCCTGTGCAGCCGACCGCGATCGTCAGATAGCTTTTACCTTCGGCGCGATAGCGGGGCAGAAGCGGCGCCAGAAAACCCGTCAGCCGGTCGAGGAACGGCCCGCATTCGGGATCTTCCTCGATATAGGCGGCGACGCGCGGGTCCTGTCCGGTCGCGGGGCGCAGCGCCGGGTCCCAGTGCGGGTTGCGCAGGAAGCGGACGTCGAACACCAGGTCGGCGTCGCGGGGCAGCCCCTTGCGGTAGGAGAAGGAGGTCACGAACACGCCCAGCGCCGGCTTGTTCTCCAGCCCGAAATGGCCGGCGACGATCCGGCGTGTGTCGTGGATCGACAGGTCCGATGTGTCGATCACCACGTCGGCGGCCGCCTTCAGCGGCTCCGATATGGCGCGCTCATTATGGATGCCGTCGATCACCGGCCGGTCCGAGGCCAGCGGGTGGCGCCGGCGCGTCTCCATGAAGCGGCGCACCAGCACGTCGTCGTCGGCATCGACATAGATCAGCTTGACGGCGACGCTGGATTGCCTGCGCAGCTCGGTGAGGCGGGCGAGCAGGCTGTCGGCGGTGAAGTCGCGGGTGCGGCTGTCGATGCCGATGGCGAGCGGCCGGTCACGCGATTCGGCTTCGCGCAGCAGCGCGCCGAACAGGAACAGCGGCAGGTTGTCGAGCACCTCGTAGCCCAGGTCCTCCAAGGACTTCAGCGTCGTCGACAGCCCTGCGCCGGCCATGCCGGTGACGAGCACGAAGCGGCGCGGCGGACTCATGACGCTAGCCGCGCCGGGTCGAGCGCCGCGGCCAGGGCGAAGCGCAATTTGGCTGTCGCGGAGGCTTCGAAGGGGCTGAGCGCCATCCAGGGAATTTCTGTGCCCTCGATCTCGCACCGTCGCTGCTCGGGCAGGCGTTCGATGCTGCCCGGGTCGGTCATGTCGGCGACCAGCGCAATCCGGGCTTGCGTCGCGGCATCCATGCGCATGATCCCAAGCCCCCGGATCTCGATCAGGCCGTGAAGGGAGGAGGGGGCCGATGCTATCACGGCGTCACCCTGCCGGGTGAGGACGACCCGGTCGTCCGCGACCAATCGCGCACCCCCGCCGATCGCCCTGAGCGCCAGGTCGGACTTGCCGCTGCCCGACGGTCCGCGCAGCAGGATTCCGTGCCCGTCGATGGCGATGCAGGTGGCGTGAACCGTGACCATGGCGGGCGAGGGTGGGCCAAGGTGAATCCCGCGTCAATCACAGGGCAGTTCAAAATGCGCCACATTTCACGCCAGCGGCAGCTGCACCACGAAGCGGGCGCCCGCGACCTGCCCGCCGGGGCCGGGGCGGTTCTCCGCGTGGATCTGGCCGCCCAGCGTCTCGACGATCTGCTTGGAGATCGAAAGGCCGAGGCCGGAATGGGTCCCGAAGGCCTCGCCTGAGGGGCGTTCGCTGTAGAAGCGGTCGAAGATCGCATCCAGCTTGGCCGGCGGGATGCCCGGGCCGTCATCGTCGACGACCACCACCGCGCGGCCGCCCTGGCGCGAGGCGATCACCCGCACCGACCCGCCGGGCGGGGAAAAGGAGACGGCGTTGGCGATCAGATTCTGGAACACCTGGCCCAGCCGGCTCTCCATTCCGCGCACCACCAGCCCCTTGGGCACCTGAAGCACGATCTCGACCGGAGCGTCGAAGCCGGGCCTGGTCTCGTCGATCGAGCGATGGATTTCCGCCAGGGTGGACAGCAGGGTCTCCAGTTCCACCGGGTGGGATTCGGTGCGCGACAGCTCGGCATCGAGGCGGGAGGCATTGGAGATGTCGCTGATCAGCCGGTCCAGCCTGGTCACGTCCTCGCGGATGATGCGCAGCAGCTTTTCCTTCTGCACCTCGTCCTTGACCCGGCCGACCGTCTCGACAGCGCTCGCCAGCGACGACAGCGGGTTCTTGAGCTCATGGGCGACGTCGGCGGCGAACTGCTCGATCGCGTCCATACGGTTGCGCAAGGCGGCCGTCATCTCGCGCAGCGCCAGCGACAACTCGCCGATCTCGTCACGCCGGCCGGTGAAGTCGGGGATCTCGTCCTCTCGGCCGTTGCCCATGCGCAGCCGCTCGGCTGCCTGGGCCAGGCGGCGGATCGGCTTGCCGATGGCGCCGGCGAGATAGAGGGACAGCAGGACCGTGACGGTGAACGCCGCCATGAAGGCCTTGAAGATATCGAGCTGGGTGGAGCGGATCGCATCCTCGATCACCAGCCCGTCGCCGTTCAGCAGCACCGCGCCCAGCACCAGCTTCAGCCGCTGGACCGGCGCGGCGGCGGTCAGCTTCAGATGGCCGTCACTGTCGAGCCAGACCCGGCCGCTGACCTCACCCTGCAGGGCCTTGAGCAGGTCGGGATTGGCCGACAGCGGCGCGGTGCGGTCGTCACCCTGGTATTTCGGCAACGTCCCGCGGCCCGGCCAGGTGTTGAGCTGCCGCGACAGGAAATCGATGAATTCCTCGATCCGCGTGTTGAAGCTGTGCGGCGGCGGCAGCAGCCGCCAGTCGATCGAGCTGCCGTTGGGCCCCTCCAGGGTCTGGCTGTCGGCGAAGAAGCCGCCCTGCGGATCGAACAGCCGGGTGCGCACGTCGGTGGCGTCGACCCAGCGGCGGATCACGCTGCGCGACTGGCGCGGCGACAGCGTGTAGAGACCGCTGATGTCGCCGACAGTGCCGCCTTCGGCCACCATGCCGGCAAAGACGCGGGCATCGCCCTTCAGCGCCTCGAGGTGGGATTCGATCAGGTTGTCCTGGTACTGGCCGAGATAGAGCAGGCCGACGACCAGGATCGCCAGCGCGAACATATTGACCGCGAGGATGCGTAAGGTCAGCGGCGAGACCGGCAGGCGGCGCCTCAGGCGGCGAGACCTCTTGGCTTGCCCTTGGTTCAGGGCGAAACGCCGGGAGGCCCAGGCTTCGCGCAGCCGCGCCACCAGCGGTTTGCGCGCCGGCGGCCTGCCCGGGCGCGTGCCGGCGCTCAGCACCAAGGGAGGGTGCCCCCGCTTTTAGCTCTCCTTGTAGCGGTAGCCCGCGCCATACAGAGTCTCGATCTGGTTGAAGCCGTCATCGACTTCCTTGAACTTCCGGCGCACCCGCTTGACGTGGCTGTCGATGGTCCGGTCATCCACATAGATATGTTCACCATACGCGGTATCGATCAGCTGGTTCCGGCTTTTCACGTGACCCGGACGCTGCGCCAGCGTCTTGATCAGCAGGAATTCCGTCACCGTCAGCGGCACCGGCTTACCCTTCCAGGTGCACAGATGCTTGCCGCTGTCGAGCACCAGGTCGCCACGATCGATCACCGATCCAGGCTCGCCGCTGACATTGCCGCTGCGATGCTCCTCGCGCCGCAGCAGGGCGCGGATGCGTTCGATCAGCAGCCGCTGCGAGAACGGCTTGGTGATGTAGTCGTCCGCCCCCATGCGCAATCCGAGCAACTCGTCCAGCTCATCATCCTTTGATGTCAAAAAGATGACCGGCATCGACGAGGTCTGGCGCAGGCGCGACAGCAGCTCCATCCCGTCCATGCGCGGCATCTTGATGTCGAGCACGGCCAGCGATGCCGGGCGGCCGGTCAGCCCGCGCAGCGCCTCCTCGCCATCGCCATAGGTGCGGACTTCGAAGCCCTCCGCCTCCAGCGCCATGGCGACCGAGGTCAGGATATTACGGTCGTCGTCTACCAGTACGATCGTCTGCTTTGTCATCGTCGTCATCCCCGCCCGCTTGGTGAGCGTTATCATCGAACGGTATCACCCTAGCACACGATTATGCCGTGCGAAGAGCACCCGCCCGGCGTCAGCTATTTTCGGCGAGAATGGTGCCGGCGAGATACAGTGAACCGCAGATCAGGATACGGCGGGGACCAGCAGCGGATACCAGGGCGCGCACCGCATCGCCGGGAGAGGCAGCCGGCACGGTATCGGCGATCCCCGCCCTGCGCGCCGCCTCGGCGGCGTCCTCGGCGCAGAGCGCGGCGCTGTCGCCCGGAATGGTCACGGCCTGCAGCCGTGCGGCAAATGGCGCCAATGGGCCCAGCACGTCCGCCGGCTGTTTTTCCGCGCGCACACCGAAGACGAGGTCGAGCGGAAGGGACGAGGTCCCCGCCCGCCATTCCGCCGCCTGGATGCCGAGGGATTCGCCACCGGAATCGTTATGGGCGCCGTCGAGCCACAGCTCCCACCCGGGCGGCAGCATGGCGGGCAGCGGCCCTTTGGTCAGGCGCTGCAGCCGGCCCGGCCATTCGACGGCCGCGAGGCCGCGCCGAACCGCCGTCTCATCGACATCGAAGCCCCCCGCGGCATCCAGCATCGTCAGCGCCGTCCCGGCATTCATGAACTGATGCCGCCCGACCAGCGCCGGCGGCGGCAGTTCGAGCGCTCGAAGACTGCTGCGATAATAGAAGCCTGCCCCGCTGGGGCTGACTTCCCAGTCGCGGCCGTGGAGGCTGAGCTTCGCGCCGACCGTCTCGGCCTCCCGCACCAGCCTTTCGCGCACGCCGTCGTCGGCCTGGGCGGCGACGATGGCCGGCACACCCCGCTTGAAGATGCCGGCCTTCTCGCCGGCGATATCGGTCAGCACGTCGCCGAAGAACTGGCGATGGTCGCGGGAGATGCGCGTGACCGCGGTGACGTGCGGCTTGGCGAACAGGTTGGTCGCGTCATAGCGGCCACCCAGCCCGACCTCGATCAGGCAGGCATCGGCGGGCACGCGGGCAAAGGCCAGGAAGGCGATGGCGGTGGTGATCTCGAAATGGGTGATCGGCTGCTCCACGCCGTCCACCACCCCCGCCGCCTCGACTTCACGGATCAGGCTCAGCAGCATGTCGTCGTCGATCAGCCGGCCGGCCAGGCGGATGCGCTCGTTGAAGCGGACCAGATGCGGCGAGGTATAGACATGGCAGCGATAGCCGGCGGCCTCCAGGAAGGCGCGCAGGAAGGCGATGGTCGATCCCTTGCCGTTGGTGCCGGCCACATGGAAGACCGGAGGCAGGCGCTGCTCGGGATTGCCCAGCGCCTTCAGCCGGTCTTCGATCCGGCCCAGCGAGAGGTCGATGCTTTTCGGATGCAGCCTGCCCAGACCCGCCAGCGCGGCGTCCAGGGCCGGGTTAGCGGTAGCCACGTTACTCGGCGGCTTCCTGGTCGCGCTTGGGCATGGCGCGGGGCTTCTTGGGCTCGGCGGTCGGGATCGGCACCACCTCCGCGGCCGGGTTCGGCCGCTGCAGCAGGCGCAGCAACCGGGACAAGGTGTCGTGCAGCTCCAGCCGTGAGACGACCATGTCGACCATGCCGTGCTTCAGCAGGTATTCGGCGCGCTGGAACCCGTCGGGCAGTGTCTCGCGGATCGTCTCCTCGATCACGCGCTGGCCGGCGAAGCCGATCTGCGCGCCCGGCTCGGCGATATGGACATCGCCCAGCATGGCGAAGGAGGCGCTGACGCCGCCGGTGGTCGGGTCGGTCAGCAGCACGATATAGGGCAGGCCGGCTTCCTTGACCTGGTCGATGGCGATAACGGTGCGCGGCATCTGCATCAGCGACAGCATGCCTTCCTGCATGCGCGCCCCGCCTGAGGAGGTGACGGCGATGAAGGCGGCGTTCTGCAGCACCGCCAGCCGGGCGCCGGCGACGATGCCCTCACCCACCGCGACGCCCATCGAGCCGCCGATGAAGCGGTAATCCATCACCGCGACCACGGCCGGGAGGCCACCGATCTCGCCGTGCGCGACCTGGATGGCGTCGTTGTTGCCGGTCGCCATCTGCGCGTCTCTCAGCCGGTCGGCATAGCGCTTCTGATCGCGGAATTTCAGCGGGTCGACCGCGGCCTTCGGCAGCTCGATCAGCTGATAGCGCCCGCCGTCGAACATGAGGGTCAGCCGGTCCTTCGGCTCGATCTTCATGTGGAAGTTGCATTGCGGGCAGACATGCAGATTCTGCGCAAGGTCGCGATGGAAGATCATCTGCCCGCAATTCGGGCATTTGATCCACAGATTGTCGGTCTGCTCCCGACGCTGGGTGAAGGCCCGGATTTTCGGGCGGACGAAATTGGTCAGCCAGTTCATGCGCGGATCATCCGTTTATTGCTGGGCACGCGCGCCGCGCACGCCTGTGGCGAGGCTGCCGACGAAACCCAGAACGTCATCGATAAGTGTCGGTGCCGGCTTGCCGTTCCCGTCCAGCCCTCGGGCGATGCGGTCGACGATGGCGGAGCCGACGACGCTGGCATCGGCATGGCGCGCCACGGCTGCCGCCGATTCGGGGTCGCGGATGCCGAAGCCGACGGCGACCGGCAGCCGGGTCGAACCCTTCAGCCGCGCGACCGCGGCGGCGATATCGCCGATCCCGGCACTCTTCGTTCCGGTCACGCCTGCGACAGCCACATAATAGAGAAACCCCCCGGCCCCCTCGAGAACGCGCGGCAGTCTAACCGAGTCCGTCGTCGGTGTCGCCAATCGTATGACCTCCAGCCCCGCGGCCACGGCAGGGTCGCGCAACTCGGCATCGACCTCGGGCGGCAGATCGACGACGATCACCCCGTCGACCCCGGCCGTCACTGCATCAGCGGCAAACTTTTCGACGCCGTAGGAATAGATGGGATTGAAATAGCCCATCAGGATCAGCGGCATCTCACCGTCGATCTTGCGGAAGTCGGCGACCATCGCCAACACCTTGCGCAAGGTCGTGCCGGCGTTCAGAGCGCGGTATCCGGCTGCCTGGATCGACGGCCCATCGGCCATCGGATCGCTGAACGGCATGCCGAGTTCGATCAGGTCTGCCCCGGCCTTGGGCAGGCCGGCCAGAATCTTGGCGGAGGTTTCCAGGTTGGGGTCGCCGGCGGTGATGAATGTCACAAGGCCGGCACGGCCTTCGGCCTTCAGCTTTTCGAAGCGCCTTGCGATCCGGCTCATATGTCGAACCCCAGCCGTTCGGCGACAGCGAAGATGTCCTTGTCGCCCCGGCCGCACAGATTCATCACCAGCAGGTGGTCCTTGGGCAGGCCGCCCGCGATCTTGCCGACATGGGCCAGGGCGTGGGACGGCTCCAGCGCCGGGATGATGCCCTCCAGCCTGGTGCACAGCTGGAAGGCGTCCAGCGCCTCGGTATCGGTGACATTGACGAAATCGACCCGGCCGACATCGTTCAGCCAGGCATGCTCCGGCCCGATGCCGGGATAATCCAGGCCGGCCGAGATCGAATGCGCCTCGGCGATCTGGCCGTCATCGTCCTGCAGCAGATAGGTGCGGTTGCCGTGCAGCACGCCCGGCCGGCCGCCGATGATCGAGGCGGCATGGCGCCCGGTCTCGACCCCGTCGCCGCCGGCCTCGACGCCGATCATGCGGACCGACGGCTCGTCCAGGAACGGGTGGAACAGGCCCATCGCGTTGGACCCGCCGCCGATCGCCGCCACCAGTGTGTCGGGCAGCCGGCCCTCGCGTTCCAATATCTGCTCGCGCGTCTCATTGCCGATGACGGACTGGAAATCGCGGACCATGGCTGGGTAAGGATGCGGACCTGCGACGGTGCCGATGATGTAGAACGTGTCCTCGACATCGGAGACCCAGGCGCGCAGCGCCTCGTTCATCGCATCCTTCAGGGTGCGAGTACCGGACGTCACCGGCACCACATTCGCGCCCAGCAGGCGCATGCGGAAGACGTTCGGCTTTTGGCGGGCCATGTCGACCTCGCCCATATAGACGGTGCAGGACATGCCGAACCGCGCCGCCACGGTGGCGGTGGCGACGCCGTGCTGTCCCGCGCCGGTCTCGGCGATGATGCGGGTCTTGCCCATACGCTTGGCGACCAGCGCCTGGCCCAGGCAGTTATTCACCTTGTGCGCGCCGGTATGGTTCAGCTCGTCGCGCTTGAAATAGATTTTGGCGCCACCGAAATGCCGGGTCATCGGCTCCGCGTAGTAAAGCGGGCTCGGCCGGCCGACATAATCGCGCAGATAGTAATCCAGCTCCGCCTGGAAGGCCGGGTCGGCCTTGGCCGCGTCATAGGCCTTCTCCACCGCCAGGATCAGCGGCATCAGCGTCTCGGCGACGTAGCGTCCGCCATAGAGGCCGAAATAACCGTCCTGGTCGGGGCCGGTGCGATAGGAGTTGGGTGTGGCGCTCACGGATTCATCACGGGTTCGCGGGAAGGCGCGCACTCTTAGCGAGCGCCGGGCATTAGTCAAATTTTGCGGTTCGATTTCGCGGTTCCGCCATCATATACGTATGGCGCATGGATTCTTCAGCGCTCCCAACCATTCCCGTCATCGAATGCCCGCCTGGCGAGGAGCCCGCCGTCGCTTCTGTGTTGGCCGAGCCGGAGCGCCTGGCGCTGCTGATGGCGTCGGCGCGGCGGACCTATACGCCGATGGGGCTGAACTGGGCCGACGGAAGGTCGCGGAGCTGGGCCGCGCGCTCGTCGAGCCCCTATGTCGAGGCGGTGCGCAAGGTCGACGGCGCGGTCGGCCGGCGCGGGGCGTTCCTGCTCAACTATTCCTACGAATGGGGCTGCACCACCGGCGCCGCGCCGGACGGGGACGGCGTCACCCTGATGCGGACGCTCGACTGGCCGTTCGACGGGCTAGGGCGGGCGCTGGTCGTGATGCGGCAGCAGGGGGCGGCGGGCACCTATCTCAGCATCACCTGGCCGGCCTTCGCCGGGGTGCTGACGGGGCTGGCGCCCGGGCGCTTCGCCGCCGCGATCAACCAGCCGCCGCTGCCGCTGCCGGAATGGGGAAAGGTGGTGGGCTGGACGACTTCGCGCTTCCGCGTCAACCGTTCCCGCGCCTTGCCGCCGAGCCATCTGCTGCGCCTTGCCTTCGATACCTGCCGCAGCTTCGCCGAAGCGGTGGAGCTGATCCGCACAACACCGGTCTGCGTGCCCGCGATCTTCACCCTGGCCGGCCTCCAGCCCGGCGAGGCGGTAGTGATCGAGCGGACCGAGACGGGCGCCTTCTCGCCGGCCGAGCCCGCCGCCGCCAACCACTGGGCGGCAACGCCCGGCCCGAAGGGCAAGCCGCGCAACCGCTCCAGCCTCGGCCGCCGCGCCGCCATGGCCGGGCTGATCGCCGACGGCCATCCCTGGTCGCTGGATTGGCTTCAGCCGCCGATCCTGCAGCCGGACACAAGGCTGGCCGTCATGGCCAATCCGGGGAGCAGGCGGCTATTGGTCCAGGGCTGGGAAAAGCACGGGGCGGCGACGGCGGTGCTGGATATAACGGCATGACCGCGTAGGATGGGTAGAGCGCAGCGAAACCCATCGTTCCTTGCACTTGATGATGGGTTTCGCTGCGCTCTACCCATCCTACGCCTTAGGGATAAGACGATGCCGAAGCTGTTGGCCTGGTGCGTTGCCTTTATCTCCTTCTCACTCCCCGCCCTTGCTGAACCCCAGCCGGCGACCGTTTCCCCCGTCGCCGCCTATATGCTGCTCGGGCCTGAGGGGCAGCGCGTCGCGCGGGTGGTGACTGAGATCAAGGATTGCCCGGCGCTGTTCGTCGACGGGAAGGTGGTGGCGATGCATGTGCGGGTGCCGGCTGGTACCGCGCCGCTGAGACCCACCGCGTCGAAGCCTGAATTCACCAAGCCCAGCGCCTTTCCCGCCACGGTGTGCGACGCGGAGATCGCGCCGGAGGCCCGGGATGTATCGGTCCATGGCTGGCATATCCCGACACAGCCCAAGGCGATCACGCGGATCGTGGTCATCGGCGACACGGGCTGCCGAATCAAGGCGGCGGACAACGCGGTGCAGCCCTGCGACGATCCCAAGGCCTATCCCTTCGCCATCATCGCCAAGACGGCGGCCGACTGGAAGCCCGATATCGTCGTCCATGTCGGCGATTATCTCTATCGCGAGAATCCCTGTCCCGCCGGCAACCCGGTCTGCGCCGGCACCCCGTGGGGTTATGGTCTGGACGCATGGCGGGCGGATTTCCTCGATCCGGCCCAGCCGCTGCTCAAAGCCGCGCCGTGGATCGCGGTGCGCGGCAATCATGAAAGCTGCAACCGGGCAGGACAGGGCTGGCGCCGCCTGCTCGACACCGCGCCGTTCGCTGCTGAGACAAGCTGCGAC
>DATBAZ010000172.1:0-2269 GCA_036271255.1 Alphaproteobacteria bacterium | reverse complement strand
CTGAACAAGAACGACATCGTGATCGTTGAGCGGGCGGCCGCCGTTTCGCATATCAGCTGGAACGTGCCCCAGGTGCCGGCCCCCGTCCCGGCCGTGCCCCCGCTCGGCGGCATGTTCTTCGCGTGGGCCGAAGTCAGCCCCGAGCAATGGCTGAACTCAGCCGACCCGCCCCTGGACGATGCCGCGAAGACCAAGCTGCTGGATTCTCTGAGCTTCATGCGGACCCGGGGCTATTCATTCGGCATCCGCAGGGTGCCGGTGCCCGACCTGGACCGGGCGCTGGAACTCAAATTCCAGCAGGCGCTGACCGACTACGCCTTGTCCCGGATCGAACCCGGCCAACCCTATCAGCTGGCCTATGTCGCGGCGCCGATCTTCTCGAAGCCGGGCGTCATCGCCTTCGGCCTCGGCCTGTCCGGCTTCATCAGCCCAGTGAAAGGCGAACGCGTCGAAGCAATCGGCGAAAAACTCCGCGCCGCCTGTGATCGGATCGGCAAGTTCATCGCCGGGCGAGACTTCAGCAGGCGATGATCGCCTTTTCCTGGGAAGTGGCGACCCCAGCAGGACTCGAACCTGCAACCCTCAGCTTAGAAGGCTGATGCTCTATCCGGTTGAGCTATGGGGCCGGCGGCCCCTCTATAGCTCAACATGGCGAGTCGTTACAGGTGCGGAAGGCTAATGGGTGTGGGCGGTTTCGGTGGCCGGGGCTCCGGTGCTGCCAAACAGGAGCAGCATCTGGCCGGCGACGAATTCGAGCCACGGACGGTTGGTGTAAGGCGTGGGCGATGCGAAGTCCGGGCGGTCGGAACTGTGTTCGGCCACTTTCGCATCCTGCTCCAGCAGCGCCTCGATCGCGGCGGAATATTCGCTCATATCGGCTCGCTCGACCACCGAGCGTTCGGCGAAGCTGAGTGCGAAGCGCTCGCGGTCAGCCTGATCAACGCTCAGATGGTCGGCGACGCGGAAACCGAACTGCTTGGCTGCCGCGAAATGCTCCCTGAACAGGGCAAGCTGCTGCGCGGCATAGTGCGCCTCGAGAGCCAGTTCGCGGTCGTTGAGAGTCGTCATGTCTTACCCCATTGCAGTTCGATTGCGCCACGATGCTGGTGGCGGCGAACGCGCCGGGACGATCCTTACTTTACGCGCCGGACGCGTTCATTTGGACATTTCATATTTGTGAACTGCAGGACGGCTCATCAAGTTCCGGGCTACCTCAGCTCGTCTACATACCTGTCAGTACCTGGCAGCGTAGGAATGAACGGCGCCACCAGCTCGACCCGGCCAAGGCCGGACCTGGCGACGGCATCGCCGGATTTGGCGAACACCTTGTCCCAGCTGTCGGTCGGCTTGCCCTCGGTGAACCAGAGCAGGGTCAGGCGGTTATCGACACCCTCGACGTCCTTTACATAGGGCATCTTGTCGGCCGGAAGCGGCGTGGGCTGGAAGAAGAGGCACTGGGCGACGTCGGTTCCGGCCACCGCCTGCGGCACGCGCTCCGACTTCAGCCATTCGATCAGCGCATCGCGCTTGCCCGGCGCGGCATCGATCACCTCCACCACCAGGCCGCCGTAAGGATATTCCAATGCATGGATGTCGCGCGGGCCCTTTTCGTCGCGATAGCTGGCGCCGCGATAGGACTGGAACGAGGTGTAGACGTGGGTGCGCTCCATATGCACCCGGTCGTCGGCCCTGAGCCGCTTATTGGTCGCCACGGTAAAGGCCATGTGGTCGTCATAGCGGCCGTCGGTCAGCCAGTAGATGCTGATATATTTGCCTGCCTCGAGCGGCTGGGCGATCGCCGAATCCGCCGGATAGCGATAGGCCTGCAGCGACTTCGGCGCCACCCAGCGCCGGCCCGAGAACATCCACGGCATCGCCATCGCGCCGGAATTGAAATGATCGTCCTCGTACCAGCGGTTATAGTCGTGCTCGTGCCCGACATGCGGCTCGACCATCGTGATCAGCGCCGAGCCGATCCTGGCCGGATACGGGCCGTTGGCCGCAATTTCGGTATGGAGCTGCTTGGAATCGGTCATGTGTCTTTCCCCTTTTTTATGAATTCTTATCCACAGATTTGCGCAGATGAACGCTGATTAAGATCATGAATTTATTGCCGCTTCGTGGCCTCTAAGAAGCACCGCAGGCAACATTCATCGGATTTCAATCTGCGATAATCTGCGTCCATCTGCGGATAACAAAAAATCAGAACGCCAGAACGCCGCGCGCCAGCTTGCCGGCTTCCAGGTCGGCAAAGGCGGTTTCGAAGTCG
>DATBAZ010000171.1:0-1745 GCA_036271255.1 Alphaproteobacteria bacterium | reverse complement strand
TCCGGTCGGCCGGGCGGGTGCCGTCCAGCCAATAGACCTTGCCGTCGATCGTGGCGCGGACCATGACATGGTCGAACGACGCGACCATCGCCGGCCGCCGGTCCATGTCGTCGCCATATTCGGTATCGACCAGCGCCGGCTCCGCATCGATGCCGAGCTCGCGCAACAGCGCCAGCAGCAGCACGGTCTTGCCCTTGCAATCGCCGAAGCGCCGCGTCCAGGTCAGGTCGGCCGGCGCCGGGACGTAGCCGCCGTTATTCATGCCCAGGAACAGGTAGCGCACCTGCTGCTGCACCAGGTGCAGCGCCGCGGCAGCTTGAACCTTGGGATCGGCGGAGGCCGCCTTGATCTTGGCCACCTCCTGCCGCAGCGGCGAATCCGGCTTCAGCACGGCGGTCTTATCGTAGAGCGGCGCCATCACCGCCGAAACCTGCGACCAGTCGTCGACCTGGCTGACCTCCATCCGGCCTGGCCGCATATAGCGGTCGGGCGCGTTCTTGGGCGGCGTCGGCCTGATCGCGTTCTTCATGTCGACGGTAAGCTCGGTCCCGTCCGCCGTCGCCGCAACCTTCGGCTTGTCGAACCCCGTTGTCACGCGCCAGTGCGGCGTCTCGCCCGGCGGCAGCAGCACGCGGGCGACGAAGCGGTCCGCAGTGGCGGTCGGCAGGACCACGATCCGTCCGGAACGGCCGCGCATCAACGGGTCCCGCGCCTCATAGCTGACGGCGAAATCCAGTACGTCGCCTACCTGCAAGCCTTCCGGCTCGATCGCCGCGGTCAGCGTGCCGTCCAGCATGGCGTATTCGAGCTTGTTCTCGCGCCTCAGCACGATGAATTTCTGGCCGTCCGCCAGAAGGTCGACCACCTGCGCGCCGCGCAGGATGCGCAGCCGGTGGATCAGCAGCGCCTCGGTATCGGGATTCCAGTCGAAGGCGACGTTGCCGACAGCGGCGAGGCCCTGCGGCGTCTCGATCCGGATCGCCTCTTCCCAATAGGTGTCCACCCCCTCGGGGCCGAACCTATCCTGCACATCCTCCAGCAGCAGGTGGGTCGAGCCGACCGGTTCCCCACCCGGCGCGGGCTTTGGGATTTCCAGCACCTTCACCCAAGCCGGCGGCGGCTCATAACGCGGCTGGTCGGCGCGTGGTTGAGCGGCGGCAAGGGCCCCCTGAGCGAGAAGCACGGTTCCGATGGCCGCGATCGACCGAAACATTTTATCGTCCCTTGAAGAGCGGCTGTTCCGCCTGCCCTTATTGTCCTGAAAACTTTGTTATTATTGCGGAGCGGGTTTCACCCCGGCAGCAACGACACCATTACGCCCCAAAAATCGACGGGAGTCTCGCCCATATTGTGCCAGGCGTGGTTGGTGTTGCGCTGAACCACCAGCTCGCCGGCACGCACCGTGGTGCGGCCTTCGTCGAGGAGCAAATCCACCTCGCCGGAGACCACCATGATGTAGTCGATGGTGGTGGTACGATGGAAACCATCGGCGTCGAGGCCGGCATATTGGTCCATCTTCGCCTTCATCGTCGCCCAGGGCTCTATCTGGACCCGCGCCAGCTTGCTGCCGCCGGCAGGCGGCTCGATCGCCGGTGCGGTCGTGGGCAGCATGGCTACGCCCTCACCGAGCTGGGCCGGCGCCGTGTGCGATTCAAAGACATACATCTCGGCGATCGTTTCATCCGACACGAAGTAGGAGCGGCCCTGGGCGTTGTTTCCGGTGACGATGCGGCGAACCATTTTTC
>DATBAZ010000170.1:0-3314 GCA_036271255.1 Alphaproteobacteria bacterium | reverse complement strand
TTCTTCCAGCACGGGCTCGCGCTCTAGCTTGGGAAACGGCCCGGTAGCCATGCGTATCCTCCAGTAGGCGACGTCACCGAGAACGAACGCGCATGCCGATCGTTGCCGGGGCGCGCCCACATCTCGCGCCACGCAGGCCCCGCTAGACCGCCCTCGGGGACCCCGCGTCGTCGCCCTGTCTCTTGTTCGCTGTGCGGGCGCGGCCCATTCGGCGCCGGAGCCCGCCCATGACGTCCCTCACCCGCGACGTGGCGATTATTGGCGCTGGCGCGCTGACCGGTCGGGGCTGGCATCGAACCGTGCGCGGCGCCCCTAGAGCCCATGCGCGATCACGGCCATGGATCAAGCGTCGGCGAGCGGGAGTTAGGCCGCTGGCACGACCATCTGGCTAACCTTGGCCGCAAGGTCGCTCAACGAAAACGGCTTGCTGACCATGGCCATGTTGGAGCCCAGGAAGCCGGCGCGGATCGCAGCGTTCTCGGCGTAGCCGGTGATGAACAGGATCGGCAGGCCGGGCCGATGGGCGCGCGCCGTCTCCGCCAATTGTCGGCCGTTCATGCCCGGCATCCCGACGTCCGAGATCATCAGGTCGATGCGCGCGTCTGACGCCAGGTACGGCAAGGCGGCCAGGGGATCGGCGAATTCCACCGGCTCGTAGCGGAGTTCTTCCAGCACCTCGCGCACCAGCATACGAACGGCCGGGTCGTCCTCGACGACCAACACCCGCTCTCCGTCGCCGGGCCGTATGTAAGGCGCGGGCGCAGGCTTGGCGGACGGCCGCGCTTCTGTCGCCGGCAGGTAAAGCTTTACGGTCGTTCCGACGCCGATCTCGCTGTGAATGCGCACGGCCCCGCCGCTCTGCCGCGCGAAGCCATAGACCATCGACAGGCCGAGGCCGGTCCCCTGCCCCGTCGGTTTGGTGGTGAAGAAGGGATCGAAGACCTTCTCGATCAGCTCCGGCGGCATGCCGACGCCGGTGTCCGAGACCGCGATCACGAGATATCGACCCGGCGACAGACCTGGCCGCGCCGCGACATAGGCCTCGTCCAGGGTGACCACACTGGTCTCGACGGTCAGGGCTCCGCCAGCCGGCATGGCGTCGCGCGCGTTGATCGCCAGATTGAGGACCGCATTCTCGAGTTGGTTTGGATCGATGTTTCCGAAGGGCAGATCGGGAGCAAGAACCAGTTTGAAATCGATCGTTTCGTCCACCGCCTGTTCGATCAGGTCCGACATCGAGCGGATCAGGCCGTTGATCTCGACCGGCTTGGGATCAAGCGATTGGCGTCGGGCGAAGGCCAGGAGGCGGTGGGTCAGGGCGGCAGCCCGAGCGCCCGAGGCTGCCGCGGCGTCCATGTATCGATCGAGTTCGTCGAAGCGGCCCTCGGCGATCCGTCTCCGCATCAGGTCGATCGAGCCCATGATGCCGGTCAGCATGTTGTTGAAGTCGTGCGCGATGCCGCCTGTCAGCTGGCCGATCGCCTCCATCTTCTGGATCTGGCGCAGGGAAGCCTCCGCGCGCTCACGCTCCGCCGTCTCGGCCTGTAACTGCGACAGCGCGGCTTCCAGCTCGGCGGTTCGCTCACGGACTTGATCTTCGAGACGGTCGGCCGCCTCGGCCAGCGCGTCTCTTTGGTGCAGGATTTGGCGACGCTGCTGGTAGAGATCAAAGAAGACGCCGGCCTTGCTGCGCAGAATATCCGGCTCGATCGGCTTTTGCAGAAAATCCACTGCGCCGGCCTCATAGCCGCGGAAGCGGCGGAGGGTGTCCGTGGTCCCGGCAGTGAGGAAGATGATCGGGATATGCCGGGCGCGCTCATTGCCGCGCATGAATTCGGCCAGTTGGAAACCGTCCATGCCCGGCATCTGCACGTCGAGCAGGGCCAGGGCCACGTCGTGCTTCAGCAGGATTTCCAGCGCGTCCTCACCGGAGCGCGCCTTGAGAAAGGCGAGGCCGTCGCGCTGCAACAGGGCTTGCAGCGACAGGAGGTTCTCTTCGAGGTCGTCGACAATAAGGACGTTGATGGGGTCCGGCTCGGTGTTCATGAGCGCCCCAGGCTCACCAGGTAGGCTGAGATAGCGTCCAGCGACATGGATCGGGCGGCGGCGCATCGCGCCAGGGCTGCGCTGGGCATCACCGGTGCGAAGGCTTCCGCGGGATCCTCGACCAGGGTGACGCCTCCCGCTTCGGCGACGGCCCGAAGGCCTTCGGCGCCATCCTCGTTGGCGCCTGTCAGAATGACGCCGACCAGGGCCGGGCCATAGGCGTCCGCGGCGCTCTCGAACAGGACATCGATAGATGGGCGCGAATAGAGCACGGGCTCGTCCACTGAAAGAGACACGCTGCGATCCGACTCCACCAGTAGATGATAGTCCGACGCGCCGAAATAGATCAGCCCTGGTAGAATGGGCTCCTTATCCTCGGCCTCCTTTACGACCAGGCGGCACCTCGCTTGGAACAACGGTGCGAGCAAGTCCGCCCGGTCGGCTGGGATGTGGACGACCACCAGCACGGGGATGGGATAATCGGCCGGTAGCTCGGGCAGGATGCTTGACAGGGCCTGGATCGCCCCCGCCGACGCGCCGATGACGATGGCTTGGACGGCTTCGCCGGTCATGGATCGCGCCTCTGGTAGATCTTTTCCTCTCCCACGAACTCGGCGAAGCCGTCGGCGTGCTCGGAGAACCGCAGGGTTTCCTTCGAGCCCAGACCCAGGAAGCCCTTGCGGGCGAGGGAGTCGTGAAACAACCCGACGGCCCGGTCCTGGAGGGGCCGGTCGAAATAGATCAACACGTTGCGGCAGGAGATCATCTGGACCTCGGCGAACACGGCGTCGGTGACCAGACTGTGGTCGGAAAAGACCACGCGGCTGCGCAGGCCCTTGTCGAACACCGCATGCCCATAGGCGGCGGTGTAGTAGTCGGACAGGGACGATCTGCCACCCGACTTCTGATGGTTTTCGGTGAAGGTCTTGATGCGGTCGAGCGCGTAGACGCCAGCGCCGGCGGCCTCTAGGGCGGCCGGGTTGATATCGGTGGCGTAGAAAAGCGTTCGCTCCAGGAGGCCTTCTTCGTGGAACAGGATGGCGAACGAGTGCAGTTCCTCGCCGGTGCTGCAGCCGGCGATCCAAACCTTGAGCGAAGGGTAGGTACGGAGATGCGGCGCCACCGTCTCGCGAATGGCCCGGAAATAGCCCGGATCACGGAACATCTCGCTGACCTGGACCGTGAGATAATCGAGTAGCCGCGGAACGATGGCGGAGTCGTGCAGCACGGCGTCCTGCAGGGCCGAGAAGCTCTTGAAACCCATCTGC
>DATBAZ010000169.1:0-4119 GCA_036271255.1 Alphaproteobacteria bacterium | reverse complement strand
CGGGTGCTGATCCCCGCGGGCGGCCTGCTCTATATAGCCGACGCAGCCACCGGGCAGGTCGAAAAGCTCCACACCGGCGACGGCGTCAGCGATGCCAAGGTATCTCCCAAGGGCCGCTACGCAAGCTATGTCCGCGACCAGAACCTGTATGTGATCGGGCTGGAAAACGACAAGCGGGAGCGCCCCATCACCACCGCCGGCAAGGGCCCCGTCAGCTACGGCACTGCCGAGTTCGTCGCCCAGGAGGAGATGGACCGCTATACCGGTTCCTGGTGGTCGCCGGACGACAGCGCCATTGCCTATGCCCGGGTCGATGATGGCCCTGTGGACCTCCTGTCGCGGCTGGAGATCGGGGTCGAGGGCGCCAGGACGGTCGAGCAGCGCTATCCCAAGGCCGGGCGGCCCAACGCCGTCGTCGAGCTCTATGTCCAGGGGATCGCACCCGGCGCAAAGCCGGTGAAGGTCGACCTTGGCGCGAACACCGACATCTATCTCGCCCGCGTCGCCTGGTCCGAGGACGGCAAGGACCTCTATGTCCAGCGCGAGAGCCGGGATCAGAAGACGCTCGACCTGCTGCGCGTCGATCCCAGGACCGGCACGGCAACGGTGGCGATCCACGAGACGCATGCGCCCTGGATCGACCTCAACGACGATTTCCATGCGCTGAAGAACGGCGACTTCATCTGGGGGTCTGAGCGTACCGGCGCCAATCACCTCTATCTCTATCACCGCGACGGCTCCCTGGTGCGGGCGCTGACGCATGGCGATTGGCCGGTGGCGGGGGCCGCTTCCGGCTCAGGCACCCATGCGCCGGGCGTCGTCGGGGTCGATGAGGACAAGGGCCTGGTCTATTTCATGGCGTCGAAGGACACGCCGATCGAACGGCACCTCTATTCGGTCCCGCTCGGCGCACCCGGAGAGCCGGTCCAGATCACCCAGGGCCATGGCTGGTGGACCACGGTGATGCCGAAGTCGGCCCAGGCCTTCGTCGGTTATTACTCCGACCCGGCGACGCCGCCCCAGACCGCGCTCTATGCCGCCGACGGCAAGCGGCTGCGCTGGATCGAAGAGAACCCGCTCGATGCGAGCCATCCGTTCTCCCCCTATGCCAGGCGCTATCCGGCGGCGGAGTTTGGCGTGCTGAAGAGCGCCGACGGGCAGGACCTGCATTACATCGTGCAGAAGCCGGTGGGCTTCGATCCGGCGCGCAAATATCCCGCCATCCTCCAGGTCTATGGCGGGCCCGGCGTACAGAGCGTGGCACGCGCGTGGCGCGGCGCGACCGAGAAGCTGCTGCTGGAGGCGGGCTATGTGCTGTTCCAGCTTGATAATCGCGGCTCGGCCAACCGGGACGTCAGGTTCGAAGGCGCGATCGCCGGCCATCTGGGCTCGGTAGAGGTCGACGACCAGCTGACCGGCCTCGGCTGGCTACGCGCCCAGCCTTTCGTCCAGCCCGATAAGGTCTGCGTCATGGGCTGGTCCTATGGCGGCTATATGACCTTGCGGCTGCTGACCGATCCGCGCGGCCGCTTCACCTGCGGCGCGGCCGGCGCGCCGCCGACCGACTGGCGCGAATACGACACGCACTACACCGAGCGCTATATGGGCATGCCGCAAGCGAACGCCGGCGCCTACGATGCCTCCGCCGTCGTGCCGCGCCTGGGTCAGCTGGAAGGCCGGCTGCTGCTGCTCCAGGGCATGGCCGACGACAATGTCCAGTTCTCGAATTCGATCGCGGTCATGGCCGCGCTCCAGTCAGCGAGCAAGCCGTTCGACCTGATGCTGTTCCCAGGCCAGCGCCACGGCATCCAGGGCGAGCCGAAGCAGCTGGAGCTGTGGCGGACCTATCTGGAATTCTTCGGGCGGGAGCTGAAAAAGTAGGATGGGTAGAGCGCAGCGAAACCCATCATCAGGCGCGGTGAATGATGGGTTTCGCTACGCTCTACCCATCCTACAGATTCAACGCTACTGCGCCTCTTCCACGATGAACCGTCGCATCTCGGCGACGATGAATTGCATCAGGGCGGTGCGCTCCGATTCTCCGATATCGCCGTAGGCGAGGCGGAAGACGCCGTGCTCGAACTGGATCATCCACATCTTGACCCGCACGTTGAGGCGCGGATCGGCCGCGGCGGCGCGGCGGAAGGCGGGGATCTTCTCGCCCAGGCGGACAATCAGCTCCTCCCGGACATTTTCCTCCCACGCGGCGCCCCCCGGCTCCAGCAGCGGGATCTGGCCCAGCGTGATGTAGAGCGGCTTGTTGGCGCGATAGAAGGCGAGCAGGTGGTTCACCCAGTCCTCGATCTCGACTTCGCCGGGGTCGGATGAGGTGAGCCGGTCGTATTCGGCGAACAGGCTCGGCCAGAAATGGCTGTAGAGGTCCTGCGCCAGCGCGAACTTGCTGTCGAAATGACGGTAGAAGGTGCTGCGGTTGACCGCGGCGCGGCTGACGATGTGGTCGATCGTGGTGCCGGCATAGGTGAGTTCGGCGAAGGATTGCCGCCCCGCCTCCAGCAGCTTGTCGTGGCTGGTGCGCTTCTGCAGCTGCTGCAATTCCGTCGGCCCGCGCTCCACCATCGGGCGCAAAGTGTGCCGGTGGGCCGGCCGGTCTTCGACGGAAACTGCGCTACGCCGCATACAGATACTCCCGATATTCGCGGTCGCTCGAATCTATGGCGGCGCGATTGCGCGTGCAATGTTTACATTTCGAGCATTCGCCCGGCCGTCTGGCAAAAGCCGGTTTGAAGGGATATCAAAGCTCCAAGGAATGCGGCCCTGAGGGAATGGGCCAGATTGGAACAGGGGCGGACTCATGAAGACCAGCGTGTGCGAAATGTTCGGTATCGAAGTGCCGATTTTCGCCTTCTCCCACTGCCGCGACGTGGTGGTCGAGGTGTCGAAGGCCGGCGGGCTGGGGGTTCTCGGCGTCGGTTACTACACGGCCGAACAGCTCGAGATCGAGCTGAAATGGATCGACGACCATATCGGCGGCCTGCCCTACGGCGTCGACCTGCTGATGCCCAACAACGCCGACGCCGACGCGCATAGCCGCCAGATCCGGGTCGAGGACCTGCCGCAGGAGCAGGTGCAGTTCATCCGCAAGGTGCTGGACGATGCCGGCATCCCGCGCCTGCCGGAAAACGACAACACGCTGCAGGACGAAATCTCCCACATCACCATGACCAAGGCCGAAAGCCTGGCCTGCCTGGAAGTGGCGCTGAAGCACCCGATCGCGCTGGTGGTGAACGCGCTGGGCACCCCGCCCAAGGAGATGGTCGAGCGCTGCCATGGGCTGGGGATCAAGGTCGGCTCGCTGGTCGGCAAGGTCGAGCATGCCAAGGCGCAGGTCGAGGCCGGGGTCGACCTACTGGTGGCCCAGGGCTCGGAGGCCGGCGGCCATACCGGCACGATCTCATCGATGATCCTGTGGCCCTCGGTGGTCGACGCGGTCGCCCCGATCCCTGTTCTGGGCGCCGGCGGCATCGGCCGCGGCCGGCACATGGCGGCGGCGCTGGCGCTGGGTTGCGAAGGCATCTGGTGCGGCTCGATCTGGCTCGGCACCAAGCAGAGCGACCTCCTGCCCGAGATGAAGGAGCTGCTTTACAAGGCCAAGGCCGAGCAGGCGGTGCAGAGCCGCAGCCGCACCGGCAAGCCTGCCCGCATGCTGAAGAGCAAGCTGACCGAGGCCTGGGAACAGCCCGGCGCGGCCAAATTCGCCCCGATGCCCTGGCAGACCATGGTCAATACCGAGCCGCGCCTGCGGATCGAGCGCGCCCGCAACATGGAATTCCTCACCTGCCCCGTCGGCCAGATCGTCGGCGACATGAAGGAGGAGCAGACCGTGAAGCAGGTGATGTACGACATACTGAACGAGTATGCCGATACCACCGAGCGGATGATCGAGCTGGTTTCGGAGTAGAGCTCCACTTTTTCAAACATCGTCATGGCCGGGCTTGACCCGGCCATCCACGCGGCGCCGCCGACGCTGACCTCGGAGTTTAGAGCGAGTGGATACCCGTGGATGCCCGGGTCAAGCCCGGGCATGACGGATAGGGAGGACGGCAGCATGCACGACCAAATCAAGGCCCAACCCTTCCGCATCTCCGTTCCCGACGAGAC
>DATBAZ010000168.1:0-10380 GCA_036271255.1 Alphaproteobacteria bacterium | reverse complement strand
AGAACGCCCCGCCCGATCCGGCCGCCAATCTGGAAGCCGAGATGCGCGCCGACGACGAGGGCATGCCGGAACCGCCCGAGAAAGTGGCGCACCCCCGCGCCTGGGCACGGGAACTCGACGAACGCGAGAAACTCCATGCTGCAGGCTATCCGGTTCATCCAGTCGGCCGCGCCTGGACCGACCTGCTGCACAGCCTGTCCCGCCTGCTTGGCGACCTGCGGCCGCCGCGGCGGGTGACCACGGCGACGACGATCGCCGGCATCGGTGTCGGCCTCGCTGTCTATTATCTGTTGCTCAGGGACCGGCGCTATCGCTGACGCCGACTATCGCACTGTGGAGGCCCGCTACCGCAAGCTGCGCCGCATCGCGGTGCTGATGGACGGGGTGATGCGGGTGCCCGGCACCAGATTCCGGTTCGGCCTCAACAGCCTGATCGGCCTGCCGCCGGGCGCGGGCGACGCGATGCTGACCGCCATTTCGCTGTGGATCGTATGGGAGGCGCGGCGGCTGGGCCTGCCACGGGCAAAGATCGCCCGCATGGTGGGCAATGTCGCGGTCGAGGCGGCGCTGGGTACGGTGCCGGTGCTGGGCGACCTGTTCGACGTCGTCTGGAAGGCCAATCTGCGCAACCTGGCGATCATTGAAGCGCATCTGGCCCGGCAGGGATAAGGAACAGCCGCAACTCCAGCGCATTGGGGAGTCATCCACTGCACCGGAATACGATCATGTTTCTGCCCCGCCTCCTCACCTGCTCGGCGATCGTCGCTGTTTCCCTGACCGCCTGCGGCGACAAAGCCAAGGAACCGTTCGACGCGACTACCGGCCCCAACCCGACATTGACGGCGCCGCACAAATCGCTGATCCCCGAGCTCAATATCGCACCCGCCGTCGGCTGGACCGGAAACGCCACGCCGGTGGCGGCACAGGGGCTGGCGGTGAATGAATTCGCCGGCGGCCTGGATCACCCGCGCTGGCTGCTGGCGCTGCCCAACGGCGACGTCCTGGTGGCCGAGACCAACGCGCCGCCGAAGCCCGAGGACGGCAAGGGCATTCGCGGCTGGGTGCAAAAGCAGGTCATGAAACGGGCCGGCTCGGTCACGCCCAGCGCCAACCGGATCACCCTGCTGCGCGACAGCAAGGGCACCGGTACTGCCGACGTGAAGACCGTGTTCATCGAAGGGTTGAATTCGCCTTTCGGCATGGCCCTCGTCGGCGACACGCTTTATGTCGCCGATACCGATGCAGTGCTGAAATTCCCCTATCGCGAGGGCGACACCAAGATCGCCGCGCCGGGCGTCAAGGTCGTCGATCTGCCGGCCGGCCCGATCAACCATCATTGGACCAAGAACATCATCGCCAACCCGGATGGGTCGAAGCTGTATGTCACGGTAGGCTCCAATTCCAATGCGGGCGACAACGGCATCGCCGCCGAAGACGGCCGCGCGGCGATCTGGGAAGTAGACGCGAAGACCGGCGAGCACCGCATCTTCGCCTCGGGCCTGCGCAACCCCAACGGCATGGGTTGGGCGCCGCAGACAGGCGGGCTGTGGGTCGCGGTCAACGAGCGGGACGAGTTGGGCAGCGACCTGGTGCCCGATTACATGACGGGGGTGAAGGACGGCGCCTTTTACGGCTTCCCCTTCAGCTATTACGGCCAGCATGTCGACGACCGGGTGAAGGAGCAGCGGCCCGACCTGGTCGCCGAGGCGATCCCGCCCGACTATGCGCTGGGCGCCCATACCGCCTCGCTCGGCCTTACCTTCTCGACCGGCGACAGACTGCCGGCACCGTTCGACAGCGGCGTCTTCATCGGCCAGCATGGCTCCTGGAATCGCGATCCGCCGAGCGGCTACAAAGTCGCGTTCGTACCGTTCAGCGGCGGCAAGCCGTCAGGCGCGATGGCCGATGTGCTGACCGGTTTCCTGAACGGCAAGGGTGAGGCGCAGGGCCGGCCGGTGGGCGTCGCGATCGACAAGGCCGGCGACCTGCTGGTGGCCGACGATGTGGGCAACAAGGTCTGGCGGGTCACGGCGGCGGCCCGGCAGGCGGCCGCCGTTCCCGGAAGGAATTAGTCCTTCTTTTCGGTCGTGGTGGTGGTCGTCGTCGTGCTCTGATCGGGGGCCGGCGTCGGCGCCGGGTTGCTGGTGGTCGTTTCCTTCGTCGTCGATTTGGTCTCCGTCTTCTGATCGCAGGCGGTGACGGCCACCGGCATGGCCAGCAGAGCCACGACGGTCAGGACTTTCGAAAGGGTCGGCTTCATTGCATTGTCCTTCGGTTGCTTCGATGTCCGAACAACTTTTCGATGGGGCGGGACGTTCCGTCCGTGTGAAACCCTCTCGCCCAGTTAAGCTTTTTAGTGGTCGTGATCATGGTCGTCGTGATCGTGGTGATCCCGATCGTTCTCATGGACCGTTCGGTCCGTCTCCTTGATGACCGTGGTATCGTGCACCACCGGAGCCGGAGCGCGCTCATTGATAATCGTCGTCTCGTGGACGGGAGCCGGGGCTGGAGCTGAAGCTTGAGCCGGGGCTGGCTCCTTGATTACCTTCGTCTCCTTCGTCTCGGTCTTGCGATCGCAGGCCGACAGGGTCAGCGGCAAAATAAGAAGAGCGGCGGCCGCGAACACGGCCGAGGGCCAATTTCTCATGACTCTATCCTTGGTTGCAGCAACGATGGCGATCGAACAACTTGCCAACGCGACAGGACGTTCCCTCGGCGATATTGCGTCTCACTTCGACAAGGGCCATCTTATTGGCAGCTTCGTTTTTCCGTCGTGAACGAGAGGACCAGCCTGTCGTGACATTTTTCCCAAGCTCGCGTGTCCGCGCGCCCCGGTTCGCTTGGAGACCGCTCGCGACACTCTGCCTGGCCACGGCACTGGCCTTCGCCGGTACTGTGACGGCATCCGCCCAATCGCTGGACAGCGGTATCCGCAACCAGAGCCTGCCGGTGCTGGTCGAGATCGACGGCTCGGTGCCGGGTTTCACCAAGGACGAGCTGGAGACCTATCTCTGCCAGCAATTGACGGCATCGCATCTGACCGGCTGGCAGTTCGTGCCGACATCGCTGGCGCCCACGGGCGGAGACCAGCCGTCAAACCGGATCGTCTGGCACTTCAAGCAGCTCCCCTATGCCGGCGGCGGCACCCGCTATATCGGCCCGGCCATGTCGCGGGCGAAGGAACTGTTCGGCGTCGGCCGCGCCGTCAGCATCGATGCGAAAATCTTCCTGAACGACGAGTTCGAAGCCACGACCTTCGATCAGGTGACGATCAAGGGCGGTCCGAGCGATGCCGGTCTGGCGGCCGCGATCCAGAAGGTCATGAAGTCGGTCGTCACAAACGCCTTCCTGACGGCGTCACCCGGCACGACCGGGCCGATCCAGGCCGTTTCCGCTAGAACCTGACCGAGGTTCTAAAACCCAGGATGAACGCGTTGCCCATACGCGGCAGCGGTGTCGCCGGGGTCGGCCGCACCACGCCGCCGGTCGGGTGAAGGACCATCTGCATGTCGGGCTGCACCGACCACCACGGCGCGAGCGCCGCATCGTAGTTGATTTCGATCACGCCTTCGTAATCGGGCGTGCGGAACGGCGTGCCGGTCCTGGCGCCGATGCGCTGCAGGTCGCCGACCAGCCGCTCCGCCTGGCCGCTGACCCCGGCATAGGCCGCGCCGAGTGAGGCGACATCGTCGCCGCGCCCTTCGATCAGGCCCTTATAGGCAAACCCGCCGTCGATATAGAAATTGACGTAGTTCCGGTCGCCCGGTGCTCCGCCGATGCGCAGGAACGCGCCCAGGCCGTGGTCGTCGGTATCCGGCACACGGTACAGCAGCAGGTCGGCGATCCCATAGAAGCCGAAATCGCCGTCATGGCTGCGCGCGATGCCGGCGGCCGGGCTGGCGAGCGAACGCCCGCTTCTGTCGACCGCGAGATCATAGAAATTGCCGCCCTGATACCAGGCACCCAGCTTGTAAGTCGTGCCCTGGGCGGACGGTTCGCCGCCCGCCGCCGGCGCATAGGCTATTTCGGCGATCATGAACGGCGTGACGCCGGTCGCGAAATTCGTCCCGCTGGCATCCGCCGCCTCCTGATCGTTGGTGCCGACCGAGCCGTCAGGATTGCCGTTGAAGATTGCGGCCTGGAGCGTCCAGGCGTTGCTGAGCGCGCCCTTGACCCGGATGCCGGGCGTGGCCAGCGGATATTCCGGGCCGCCGCCGGGCAGCGCCTCGGCCATGATCGCCGGGAAGCCGAAAGTCGAATTGACGAAGCCGCCGGTATATTGGCTGACGACGAATTCGTCGTCGGCCGCGATCTGGCCCAAGCGGACCGATACGGCGCTGTCGAAGAAGCCGCGTTCCACCCAAAGGTCGAACAGCCGGGTCGCCCGCTCCGCATCGATCGAGCTGGGCGTCAGGAGATCGCCGTCGAGATTGTCCTCGGACAGGCCGCGCCCGTGGATCTGATAGGCATTGACGTGAAGCACCGTATTCTCGATCCCGACGAACTGCCCCAGATCGACGTCGAGGTCGAGTTCCAGGCGCCCGTCGTAGCGCGCGCCGGTCTTCGTACCTCCCGTGAGGTTGCCCAGCACCTCACTGATCTCCGTCGCGCCGACGATGATGCCGTGTTCCTTGAGCTTGGGCGCCAGCCCGAACCAGCCGTCGGTCAGCGAATCCCGATCGAACAACCCTTTGGGCTGCTCGTCGGCAGGGGGCGCGTCGGCTGCGGGCGCGTCGGCTGCGGGCGCCGGCTGGTCCTGAGCCACCGCAGGTGACGCAGCAAACAGCAGGCCGAACAGCAGCCAGGTCCTGTTGGTCCATTGCGAAAACATCGTCACCTCGCGGCTTGTGCGGGCCGGTTGTCGAGAAGCCGGTTATCGAAAAAGAGTGGTCGAACTAACGGATATAGGAGCGCAGGACGGCCACGAGCTCGTCAGCCGCCTCCGTCTCCGGTGCTGTAGCGATACGCGCGGGATCGATCATGTGGATGCGGATGTGATCCTCGACCACCTCCGCCATCAGGCCGGTGATGGCGCCGCGCGCCGCCGTCAGCAGCTGCATCACCTGCGTGCAGCCGGCATCGGTTTCCAAAGCACGCTCGATCGCCTCGATCTGGCCGCGCAGGCGGCGGATGCGGTTGAGCAGCTTCTGCTTTTCGGTAACGGCGTGGACCATCGCGAGCCCCAACAGGATATACCCACGGGGGTATATTCCAAATCAGGCCGAAAGACTAGTGGCCAAATTCGGCGACGCTCGCCTGGCCCGCCTCGGTCGGCCGGAACAGCCGTCCTTTTTCAACGATCAGCACGATCAGAAAGCCGCCGATGCCGAAGCCGGCGAAGCCCAAGGTCAGTGGAATGTCGGTGCCGTCGAAATGCTGGCCGATCCAGAAGCCGCACAGCGCGCCGCCGATGGTGGTGAGGAATCCCTGCACCGACGAGGCTGTGCCGGCCATGTGGCCCAGCGGGTCCATCGCGATGGCGCCGAAATTCGACACGACCAGACCGAAGCAGAAGAACTGCACGGCCAGGAACGGCGCGAACACAGCCAGCGACTCCCCGCCGCTCACGGAAATGATGGCGTGGATGGTGGCGGTGGTGATGTAGAGGCAGAGCGCGCTATGCGACAGAATGCGGGTGCCGAAGCGCTCCACCAGCCGCGCATTGGTCAGCGCCGCCGCGGCGATCGACAGGCCGATCATCGCGAAGAGGATGGTGAACCATTTTCCCGCGTGGAAGACGTCGAAAAAGACCTGCTGCGCCGAATTGATGAAGCCGAACAAGCCACCCAGCAGCACGGTCATCGCCACCGTGTAGCCGATGGAGATGCGGTTGGTCAGGATGATGCGGAAATTGCGCCCGGTATTGGCGAAGGAGATCGGCGTGCGATCTTCAGCGTGCAGCGTTTCCGGCAGCTTGAAATAAACCCAGGCGATGACGCTGACCGCGAAGGCGGCGAAGCCGACGAAGATGAAGCGCCAGGGCAGGACCATCATGATCGCCTTGCCGAAACTGGGCGCGAACACCGGCACCGCCAGGAAGACGATGAAGGACAGCGACATCACCCGCGCCATGCGGCGGCCGGAATAGCAGTCGCGCACGATCGACACGGCGAGCACGCGCGATCCCGCCGAGCCCACCCCCTGCAGAACGCGGGCGGCCAGCAGCATCTCGAAAGAGGTCGCGGCGGCCGCCATCAGGCTGAACACCACATAGATGACGAGGCCGGTCAGCAGCACCGGCTTGCGCCCGAACCGGTCGGCCAGGGTGCCGTAGACCAGCTGCGAGCCGCCGAAGCCCAGCATATAGGCGGTGACGATCCACTGACGGTCATTGTCGTTGACGATGTTCAGCGCCTTGGCGATGGCCGGCAGCGCGGGCAGCATGCCGTCGATGGCGAGCGCGTTGACCGCCATCATCGCCGCAATCATGGCGACGAACTGCTTGAACCCCATGCCGGCATGCGGCCCCCCAGCACGATCCTGGGAAGGACGAATCTCCGGTTGCGTGTCCGCCCTGGGGGCGGCGCGTTGGGTTGCGGCGGCGGTCATGCTATTCTCGTTGGAAGATAGACTATCGCCCAAGGCGGGACAGCCTCGTCTCGGTAATGCTGCTATGCGGTAAAGGCTTATAGAGCCGAAGAGTTTCCGTTTAATGTCCGTCGCGCACAAGCCCGCGCCGAACGGCGGCGGGCCGTTAGGCGTTTCCGCAATCTTTCTTTCGATCGGCCCGTAATGCCCTTTCCGACCATCAACCCATCGCTCAAGGCGGCGCTCGACGCGCGGGGCTATCAGGAGCCCACCGCGGTCCAGCTCGCCGTCATCGAGCCGGAAACGGCGGAGAAGGACCTGCTCGTCTCGGCCCAGACCGGATCGGGCAAGACGGTCGGATTCGGCCTGGCAATGGCCCCGACCCTGCTGGGCGAGGCGACCGAGCTGGAGCCGACGCGTGAGCCGATCGCATTGGTGATCGCGCCCACCCGCGAGCTGGCCTTGCAGGTCCATCGCGAGCTGCAATGGCTGTACGCCAATACCAATGCCCGCATCGCCTCCTGCGTCGGCGGTATGGATATGCGGCGCGAGGCCTGGGCGCTGGCGGACGGCGCCCATATCGTCGTCGGCACGCCCGGACGCCTCAAGGACCATCTCGAGCGCGGCAACCTGAAGACTCGGGAACTGCGCTGCGTCGTGCTGGATGAGGCCGACGAGATGCTGGACATGGGCTTTCGCGAAGACCTGGAGGCCATTCTCGACACCACGCCGGACGAGCGCCGTACGCTGCTGTTCTCCGCCACCCTGCCCAAGGAAATCCTGGGGCTGGCCGGGCGCTATCAGAAGAACGCCATGCGCATCGCCGCGACGGCGGAGGGCGAGCAGCACGGCGACATCGAATACCGCGCCGTCGTGATCGGCCCGCACGAGGCCGAGCGGGCGGTGGTCAACGTGCTGCGTTATTTCGAATCGCCCGGCGCGCTGGTGTTCTGCGCCACCCGCGAGGCGGTCAGGAAGCTGCACGGCAACCTGCTGGAGCGTGGCTTCACCGCCGTGGCTCTGTCGGGCGAGCTGAGCCAGGCCGAGCGCACCCACGCGCTGCAGGCGCTGCGCGACGGCCATGCCCGGGTCTGCGTCTGCACCGACGTAGCAGCGCGCGGCATCGACCTGCCGGATCTCGGCCTCGTGATCCAGGCCGATGCGCCGCGCAATTCCGAGACCTTGCTCCACCGCAGCGGCCGCACCGGCCGCGCGGGACGCAAGGGCACCTGCGTTCTGCTGGTGCCCTATAGCCGGCGCCGCGGCGCCGAGCGGCTGTTCTTCAATGCCCGCGTCCAGCCGGAATGGTCGCCGCCGCCGCCCGCCGACAAGATCAGGCTGCGCGACCAGGAGCGGTTGCTGAAGGAAGTCGCCGAGGCCGACGACCCGAGCGAGGAAGATCTGGCCGCCGCGACCGCGCTCCTGGCCGAGCGGACGCCTGAGGAGCTCGCCGCCGCGCTCGTGCGCATGTACCGGGCCCGCCTGCCGGCGCCGGAAGAACTTTCCGCGCCGACGCCGCGGCCGGAGCGCACCGCCCGCCCGGACTATCCGGAACGCGATCGCCCCGAACGCCGGCCCGAGCACCGCGAGGAGCCCTTGGGCCGCGAGGGCATGGTCGTGTTCCGGATGAATATCGGCCGCGCCGCGAACGCCGATCCGCGCTGGATGATCCCGGTGATCTGCCGCCGCGGCGGCATCACCAAGAATGAGATCGGCGCGATCCGCATCATGGACCGCGAGACCCAGTTCGAAATCGTGGCTGGGGCCGCCGAACGCTTCGCCGAGGAAGCGCGCCGGCCCGACGACAAGGACCCGAACATCCGCTTCGCCACGCTGAACGAGACACTCACCGCCAGCGCCGACGCCGACATGCTGACCGCCGCCCCGGCCCGCCAGTACGACAAGCCCCGCCCCTTCCATAAGAAGTTCGGCGACAAAGGCGGCTTCAAGGGGCCGGGCCTCAAGGGCAAGGCGCCCCATAAGGCGGCCTTCAAGGGTAAAGGCGAGCACGGTGGCAAGAGCGAGCACGGCGGCAAGAGCGAATATCGGGGCAAATCCGACTTCAAGCCGAAGGCCGAGGCGCGGCCGGCACCCGAAGCCCGCGGCAAGCTGTTCCTGAAAGGTGCCGCCGCCGGGGATCGGCCGCTGATCAAGAAGAAGCGCGAGCGGCCCGGGAAGTTCTGAGATTTCTCCTGGCTGATTCCTCTTCTGCACGCCCCGGTTTGCCGCTAGTCTGCCCGTAAATCGAAACGGGGAGGATCGGGTTCATGATGATGAGGATAGGAGCCGCTGCATTCGTGGCCGCCTTTGCGCTCACGGGCGGCATCGCCAGCGCCGCCAAGGGCTATGTCTCGTCCAAGGGAGAATGGACGCTGAATGTCGCCGAAACCAAATATCCGGCCGGCTTCCCGAACATCCACGACCACGTCATGCGGGTCACCGCCGACGACGGCAAGGTCCTGCAATACACCGACAATTTCGCGATCGCCGACGGCCCGATGCAGCACGTGACCCTGGACGGCACGTTCGATGGAATGCCCCATAAGATGACCAACGGGCAGGACATGATGGTGACCTTGAGCGAGCACGGCTATCATGATCAGTGGATTTCGCCCAACGGCACGACGGGCTGGGACAACTGCGATTATTCCAAGCATGTCACCCTGATGACCTGCCATGCCGGCTTCATCCCG
This sequence comes from Alphaproteobacteria bacterium, assembly GCA_036271255.1. Lineage (GTDB taxonomy): Bacteria > Pseudomonadota > Alphaproteobacteria > BOG-932 > Roseiterribacteraceae > BOG-932. Next base: position 1,159 of record DATBAZ010000168.1, on the reverse strand, counting down.
GCCGGCACGACCACGCCGGTCACCTTCACCGAAGTGTGGAACAAGACGAAATGAGCGAGATCGAACGCAACAAGGACATCGCCCGGCAGTTCATCGACAACATGACGAACAACAACATTGCGGCGATCATCGAATCCTATGACGACGATGTGAAAATCTACACGATGGGCAACACGCTGATATCAGGCGTCGTCAACAAGACCCAGGCCCAGGAATTCGCCGGCCAGGTGCTGAATTCCTTCCCGAAAGGCATCAAGTTCGTCATCCACAACCTGACGGCCGAGGGCGACCGGGTGGCGATCGAAGCCGAATCCTTCGCCGACCACGTCTCGGGCAAGTACTACAACAACAAGTACCATTTCTTCATGCGGCTGAAGGACGGCAAGGTCACCGAGCTCAAGGAATACATGGACACCGAAATGGTGACCGAGGTGCTCTGCGGCGGCCAGAAGCGCCCGGCTGCTTAGGAGCCCAGCACACTCCGCAGCTTCTGGGCCAGCTGGTCCCGGCCGTAGGGCTTGCTGATCAGCTGGACGCCCGGGTCCAGGCGGCCGTTATGGACGATGGTGTTCTCGGTATAGCCTGAGGTGAACAGCACCTTGATCGTTGGGCGAAGCTCCTTCGCCTTCTCGGCCATCACGCGGCTGGAAACAGGGCCCGGCATGATCACGTCGGTGAAGACGAGGTCGATCCGCTCCTCGCTTTCCAAAATCGTGAGCGCCGAGGCGCCATCCGCCGCCTCCAGCACACGATAGCCGAGGCCGCCGATGATGGCCGCCACCGTGGTGCGGACCGGCTCCTCGTCTTCCACCACCAGGATGGTCTCGGTGCCGGTGATATCCTCGCCCGACGGCGGCTCATAGGTCGTGGCGATGCCTTCGACGCTGCGCGGCAGGTAGAGCTTCACCGTCGTGCCGTGGCCGGGCTCGCTGTAGATCTTCACGTGCCCGCCCGACTGCTTGACGAAGCCGTAGACCATGCTGAGGCCGAGGCCCGTGCCGCGCTCGCCCTTGGTCGAGAAGAAAGGGTCGAAGGCGCGCGCCGCCACGTCCGGCCCCATGCCGATCCCGGTATCGGTCACGCCGAAAACGACATACTGGCCGGCGTGGACCTCGTCATGCAGCACGGCGTAGGCATCGTCGAGCCGCACATTCGCCAA
>DATBAZ010000167.1:0-7652 GCA_036271255.1 Alphaproteobacteria bacterium | reverse complement strand
GATGCCGACCGACAGCTTCAGCGCATCCAGCACCCGGTCGTCCCGCACCAGCTCTCCATACCACTTGGTCGAAAAACCGCCCCAGACCGTGACCAGCCGGGACGCGTTGAAGGAATAGAAGACGACCGACAGGATCGGGATGAACAGGAACAGATAGCCCAGCGCCAGAACCAGGCCGCCGGCGATCCTGCCGTGTCGCCCGGCCTGCATCAGACGCCGCCCCCCATCAGATACGCCCTTCCGCGCCCTGGCGGCCCTGCACCAGGAACAGCGGGATCGCCAGGATCAGCAGCAGCACCACGGCGATGGCCGATGCCACCGGCCAGTCGCGGTTGGCGAAGAATTCGGTCCACAGCACAGTGCTGATCATCGGCAGCTTGGCCGATCCCAGCAGTTCGGGGATCAGGTATTCGCCCGAAGCCGGCACGAAGACCAGCAGGGCGCCGGCCATGGTGCCGGACCAGGATAATGGCAACGTGACCCGAAAGAAGGCCGACCAGGGCTTGGCGCCCAGATCGGCCGCCGCCTCCAGCAGGGTCCAGTCGAGCTTCTGCAGGGTGGCGAACAGCGGCAGGACCAGGAACGGCAGGTAGGAATAGACCATGCCGATCTGCACCGCGACCGGCGTGTTGAGGATCACCAGCGGCTCATGGATCAGCCCCAGCTTGATCAGGAAGCCGTTCAAGAGCCCGTTCTCCTTGAGGATGCCGATCCAGGCATAGACGCGGATCAGCGACGAGGTCCAGAACGGCAGGACGATGCCCATGACCAGCAGCGGCTGGATGCGTTCTGGCGCGCGGGCCATGACATAGGCCATGGGATAGCCGACAGCCAAGCACAGCACCGTCGTCTCGAAGGCGATGCCGATCGAGTTCAAGAAGCCGCGCAGATACAGGCTGTCGCTGCCCAGCAGCGCGTAATTGTCGAAATTGATGTCGAAGACCGGATGGCCGTCCTTCCAGTGGACGAACATCTCGAGCGGCGGCGCGCCGTAGGTGGCACTGGAGATGCTGATCGCCAACACGATCAGCAGCGGCGCCAGCACGAACAGCACCAACCAGAACCAGGGCAGCGCCAGGAGGTCGCGTCGTCGTTCTTTGGCTGCGTTCATGGGGCTGCGTTCATGGGGCTGCGTTCATGGGGCCGCGTTCACTGGGTCAACACCACCGGCGCATCGGCCGGCCAGGAGAGCCAGGCGCGGTCGCCCGGCTCGGGATCGCCGGGCACGTGCGCGGTGGCGACCCGCACCTCCGCCCCGCCGTCGAGGCGGACCTTGTAGGCCTGGAAATCGCCATGGAAGGCGATGGCCTCGATCACCCCGCTGGGCCAGGGCCCACCCTCGGCGGGCGCGGTAGAGAGTGAAATCCGCTCCGGCCTAAGTGCGATCCAGCCCTTGGCCTGGAGCGTCTCCTTCGTGGCGCAGCTGACGCCTAGCCCGGTCAGGGCGACGCGGCCGGGGCCGGCGGGCTCTGCCTCCAGGATATTGGCGCTGCCGATGAAGTCCGCGACGAAGCGGCTTTTCGGCCGTTCGTAGATGTCGCGCGGAAACCCCTGCTCGATCACCTTGCCCTGGTCCATGATCGCGATCTTGCAGCACATCGCCATCGCCTCCTCCTGGTCGTGGGTGACCATGACGAAGGTGATGCCGAGCTGGTCCTGAAGCTTCATCAGCTCGAACTGGGTGTGCTCACGCAGCTTCTTGTCCAGCGCCGACAGCGGCTCGTCGAGCAGCAGCACCTTGGGGCGCAGCACCAGGGCGCGGGCCAGCGCCACGCGCTGCCGCTGGCCGCCGGAAAGCTGGCTGGGCTTGCGGCTGCCGAGGCCGCCGAGCTTCACCAGCTCGAGCGCCTCTTCGACCCGCGACGCGCTCTCGCCGGCCGAAACCTTTTCCTGCTTGAGGCCGAAGGCGATATTCTTCGCCACCGTCATGTGCGGGAACAGGGCGTAGGACTGGAACATCATGTTGGTCGGCCGCTCATAGGGCGGCATATGCGTGACATCGACCCCGTCGATCAGCACCCGGCCCGTGGTCGGCGCCTCGAACCCGCCCAGCAGCCTGAGCAGGGTCGTCTTGCCGGAACCCGATGCGCCGAGCAGGCCGAACAGGTCGCCCGCCTCGATATCGAGCGACACGTCATCGACGGCGACGGTTTCACCGAAACGCTTGGTCAGTCCTTCGAGCCTGATCAGCGGTGCCATGTTCGCTTAAGCGTCCTGCTGAATGATGTTTTCGAAACGGTGCGAGCGACCGCCATTACCGCAATAGCAGGAAAGTGCGGTGCAACTCCATCCTCGGGTGCTGCGAACGGCACGATCCCGGCCGCTCACGATCCGGACCTGATGCGGGTCCAGGCCCGGCTGCGTTTGCGGTCATACGCGCGCGACGAGACCGGGCCGGTGAACAGCGTCTTCTCGATCTCCGGCGTCGGATAGGTCTGCGGGTCGGTCAGCAGCTCGGGGCGGACCAGCACGGCGGTTTCCTTGACGCCGGTGCGCGCGTTCACCGCGTTGGCGGTGCCTGCCATCACTTCGGGCCGGAGGTTGTAGTCGATCCATTTGAGCGCCGCGTCGGGATGCGGCGCGTCGACGGGAATCGCCATGGAGTCGATATATTCCAGCGTGCCCTCCTTGGGCTGAAAGAAATGAACCTCGACGCCGTTATTCGCATCACGCGCACGGACGCTGGAGATGACGACATCGGTGGAATAACCGAAAGACAGACAGGCATCGCCGTTGGCCAAGTCATTGATATAGCCGGAGCTGTCGAACTTGCGGATATAGGGCCGGATCCTCTCCAGCACGTCGGCCGCGGCCTGCAGATCCTCATCCTTTTCGCTGTCCGGATCGATGTGCAGATAATGCAGCACCTCCGGGATCATGTCGCTGGCCGAATCCAGCACGGTGATGCCGCAATCCTTCAGCTTCTCAGCATTCTCAGGCTTCAGCAGGAGGTCGAGGCTGTCCATCGGCTGATCGGGCAGCAGCTCGCGCACCTTCTTCACATTGACCCCCAGCCCCAGCGTACCGGCGATCCAGGGCACCGAATATTTGTTGCCGGGATCGAATTTGGTTTCGGCCGCCAGCAGGGCGGGGTCCAGGTTGGCGTAGTTCCGGAGCTTGCTCTTGTCGATTTGCTTATAGAGCCCGGCGGCGATGCCGCGGGCGACGAAGGGGACGAAGGTCGGCGTTACGATGTCATAGCCGGAATGGCCCGCCGCCAGCTTGGCCTCGACCGTCTCATTCAGGTCGTAGACATCGTAATTGACCTTGAGCCCGGTATCCTTGGTGAAGCCCTCCAGGACGTCGGGGCCGATATAGTCGCTCCAGTTATAGACATTGACGACGGTTTCATCGGTATGGGCGGGCCGCAGCGAGACGATGGCCCAGAGTCCTGCGACCACTATGACGATCAAGGCCCATACCCGCATTCCAGCAACGCTCCGATTGCCCGCGATCCTTCAGCTATAGGGCCATCGCGGGCGGTTGCAAATCGCCATTTCAGTGGCGCCTGCCCTTAGGCCAGCTTGACAGACGTCGGCGCCCAAGGCTTTGGTCAGCGCCCGAAAGCCCGGAGCCATCCGGCGCGGACCTGCACCAGGGAAGTTACAGCGTGTCCCATAAGATTCTTGCGTCGTGCCTGACGGCCGCGGCGCTGCTCGTCTCAACCGGAGCAATGGCGCAGAACAGCGCCGCGCGCGAGCCCGGCTTCCCGACTTTTTCGCCGCCGCCGGTGACCGACACCAAAGGCCAGGCGATCTTCAAGGAGCGCTGCTCGCCCTGCCACGACCAGAAGGAAAGCCGCGCGCCGGCCACCGCCTATTTGTCGACCCGGCTGCCGAGCGAGATCATCTACACGCTGACCAAGGGCGAGATGATCAATCAGGCGGCGGGCCTGTCCACCGACGAGATCCATTCCATCGCCCGCTTCCTGACCGGCCGCGAGATCGATCCCGAAGCGCCGGCCGACGCGAATATGTGCAAGACGCCGGGCGAGATCGCGACCGATCCGAAGCAATGGGCGAGCTGGGGCCATGACGTCCACAACACCCGCTTCCAGACCGAACCCGGGATCACCGCCGCCGACCTGCCGAAGCTGAAGGTCAAATGGGCCTTCGCGCTGCCCGGCCTGACCGGCGCGCCCACCGTGGCCGGCGACCATCTGTTCGTCACCAGCCGGATGGGCAAGATCTTCGCGCTCGACGCCAAGACCGGCTGCACCTACTGGTCCTACCAGGCCGACAGCCCGATCCGGAACGGCATCGCCATCGGGCTTCTGGCGAATGGGCAGGCCATTGCCTATTTCGGCGACCAGCATGCCGTGGTCCATGCGCTGGACGCCAAGACGGGCAAGACGGTGTGGGAGACCAAGATCGACGAGTATCCCAACGCGCGGGTCGTCGGTTCGCTCACCTTCCACAAGGGTGTGGTCTATGCCCCGGCAACGTCGGCCGACGAGGTCGACGCCAACGATCCGGCTTACGAGTGCTGCAAGTTCCGCGGCAGCGTCACCGCGCTGGACGCCGCGACCGGCAAGGTGAACTGGAAGGGCTACACCATCGCCGAGGAACCGCATCCGACCCGGAAGAACGATGCCGGCACCCAGATGTACGGCCCTTCGGGCGCCGGCGTGTGGTCCGCCCCCACGGTCGATGAGAAGCGCGGCCTGGTCTATGCCGCGACCGGCGACAGCTATACCGCGGTGCCGACCGATGCGACCGATGCCGTCGTCGCCTTCGACATCAAGACCGGCAAACGGATGTGGGCGTCCCAGGTCCTGAAGGACGATGCCTGGCTCTATAAATGCGAGGGCAAGCCGGTCGGCAACTGCCCGGCGCCGCAGGGGCCGGACCACGATTTCTCCAGCCCGCCGCTGATGCAGACGATGGCGAACGGCAAGGACATCCTCGTCTCCGGCTCCAAGTCCGGCCAGGTCTGGGCCTTCGACCCGGACAACAAGGGCAAGATCCTGTGGCACGCCGTGGTCGGCAAAGGCTCGTCCTCCGACCCGATCTGGGGCTCCGCCGCGGACGGGACCCGTGTCTATGTCGGCACGCCCAGCGCGGCGCTGACCGAGGGCAAGCAGGGCGGCTTCAGCGGCATCGACCTCAAGACCGGCCGCATCGTCTGGCATACCGAATCTCCGGCCCAGACCTGCGGCTGGGGCGAGGCCGGCTGCAACCACAAGCAGACCGCGGCCGTGACCCTGATCCCCGGCGCCGCCATACAGGGCGCGATGGACGGGCACCTGCGCGCCTATGACACTGCCACGGGCAAGATCCTGTGGGATTTCGACGACGTTCAGACGTGGGACGCGGTCAACGGCGTGAAGGCCTTCGGCGGCAACCTGGACGGCTCGCCGCAGATCGTCTCGAACGGCACGCTGTTCCTCAATGCCGGCAACTCGGCCCTGTCCTCGCCCCGCCACGGCGACGCGGTGCTGGCGATCACGGTCGACGGTAAGTAGACTGAGGGCGCGAAGCCGGGGGAAACGATGGTGCAGATCGATCGGCTGTTAGTGTTCGCGTTGCTGCTGCTGCCGACCTATCCGGCATACGCCGCGCCCCAGGCGGATGCCGACAAACTTACCGCCGGAATCATGGCGTTCGCCAACAAGCCGGAGCACCGGCAGATCGTGGCGGCAACCGCCGTCGAGGCGTTCAAGACCTTCCAGCAATGCGACAGCGGCAAAGCCGGTCCCGCGGCCAAGCCGCTGGTTTTCTCGATGTTCGGTCCGCTCATTGTCGATGCGAACAGCAATCTCGCGTCCGGGTTGATCAAGGAATCGGTCGTAGTTACCGGCTGTGGCAAGCAGAAGGTAGAAAATATCCTGACGCTGTCGGACAAGGGCCAGCTGAAAAGCATCGCCGGGCTGCCGGGAACCTCCAAGGCCGACCCACTGCTCGCCAAGGACTCCAAGCAATACGCCTACATGGGTGCGGTACGGAAAATCGGCCAATGCAAGGACATCCGCATCATCGACACCAGGTACGAGGACTATGAAGGGCCGCCGAACCCGAAAGCCAAATCCCAAAGCGAAGGCGGCCGGCCCTGGCGGGAAACCTGGACTCTGAATGCCTGCGGCACGCTGGTCGATACGGTCATCCACTACATACCGGACGAAACGGGCACCGTGATCCAGTCGGCTACTCAGTAGAACGGATTTCCGGCCGTCGCTCTGCGAGCGATTTCACATTTATTTTCCTTGCATGGACTGCTGAATCTCGGATGTTGAGGCCTGAACCTTCACCGGAGAGTCATCCATGGCCGAGCCTGATCCGTCCCATATCATGCAGATCGGCATGGGGTTCTTCGCCTCGAAGACCCTGTTGTCGGCTGTCGAGCTCGGCCTGTTCACCACTTTGGCCAAAGGCCCGCTGACCGGCGGCGAGATCGGCGCCGCGCTCGGACTCGATGCCCGGGCGATTCCCGATTTCCCCGATGCGCTGGTGGCGCTGGGCCTGCTGGCGCGCGACGGCGACGGGCCGCAGGCCCGCTACGCCAATACGCCGGACGGCGCGATGTTCCTGGACCGGGAAAGTCCGGCCTATCTCGGCGGTATGCTGGAGATGTCGAATGCCCGCCTCTACCGCTTCTGGGCCGACCTGACGGAGGGGCTGAAGACGGGTAAGCCCCAGAACGAGATCAAGCATACGGGCGAGCCCATGTTCACAATGCTCTATGCCGAGCCGGAGCGGCTGGAGCAGTTCATGAACGCGATGTCCGGCATCTCCGCCGCCAACTTCAGGCTGCTGGCCGAGACGTTCGATTTCTCAGGCGCCAAGACGCTCTGCGACATCGGCGGCGCCACTGCGCAGCTTTCCTGCTTCGTCGCCGAGGCCAACCCGCATATGCGCTGCACCAGCTTCGACCTGCCGGCGGTCAAGCCGATCGCCGAGCGGCGGATCGCCAGGATGGGGCTCGGCGACCGGGTGACGGCCGTCGGCGGCGACTTCTTCGCCGACCCGCTGCCCAAAGCCGACATCATCACCATGGGCATGATCCTGCATGACTGGAACCTGGAGAACAAAAAGCTCCTGATCCGCAAGGCCTACGAGGCCCTGCCGCCCGGCGGCGTGTTCATCGCGGTGGAATCCCTGATCGACGACGCGCGCCGCAGCAACGCCTTCGGCCTCTTGATGTCGCTCAACATGCTGATCGAGTTCGGCGACGCCTTCGACTATACCGGCGCCGACTTCATCGGCTGGTGCCGCGAGGCGGGGTTCCGGGAGTTCAAGATCATGAAGCTGACGGGGCCGGCGAGCGCGGCGGTGGCGTATAAGTAGGCGCCCATCCGAGCCTTCACTACCTCGTCATTGCGAGCGAGAAGCGAAGCAATCCAGAGTTTCACCGATCGGTACTGGGTTGACGGCCCTCGATTGCTTCGTTGCTTCGCTTCTCGCAATGATGGGACTAGAATGTGGTGGGCTGGGAGTGGCAGCATACGAATTATGGATAGCTTCGGTCGCATAATGCAGGGTCTTCAGGAGGCGGCAAATCATGCTGCCGGTACCGAGGTGTTAAACCTCGTCGTATATCCCTCAGCCGATCCTGGATTACCAACAGAGTGTGCTGGGTCAGTGACCGGAGAAATCCTTTGGACTGACACTGAGACTGATATTTAGACGGTTAAGTATTTTCGCGACCATACTCTC
>DATBAZ010000166.1:0-5966 GCA_036271255.1 Alphaproteobacteria bacterium | reverse complement strand
AGGGTGGTGCGGAGCACCGGGTGAGGGGGGCTGACGCCGCTATTCCGGTGTCAGCGAGATGGCTGCGCCAGCCCCCCTCACCCTCCCGCTTCGCGGGCCCCTCCCTCTCCCCCGAGGGGCGAGGGGCTTAGATCCGCCGGTACATCGCCACCGCGGTTGCGACGGTCCGGCCGTCGCGGCCCTGGTCGCGGAGCGACAGGCTGCAGGCGATGCGGCCATAGTTGCCGGTCGACACCGTGCCCTCGACGACGAACGGCCCGTTAGTACCGCGGGCGACGAACATCACGGTCCAGTCTTCGATCCGGATGGCGTTTGTACCCGCATGCTGCTCCGCCAGCTCGGTCGCGGCGGCTTCGAGCACGATGTGCGTTGGCCCGAGATGCAGCGAGCCGGAGGTCGACATGTTTTCCGGCGTCATCGCCGGCAGCGCCCACACCCCGTCCGGCCGGCGGCCGGCGCCGAAAACCTGGGTCAGCGGCGGCAGGCCGGGCCGGTCCTCGATGTCGGGCGGCAGGTCGAGCGGCTGGAAGCCCGCCGGCGCGTCGGCCAGCCGGATGCCGGACCCGTAGGAGATCGCCAGCACCCGCGCCGGATCGGCGGCGTCGACGATCTCGCACTGGCTGAAGCCCATCGTGCGGCCGACATGGATCGGCGTACGCCGCATCGCGATCTCGGTCACGCCGAGCCCGTCATCGATGATGTGCAGCGCGGCGGTGACCGGGGCGGGGATGCTGTCAACGTCGCTGAAGCCGCCGGCCTCGGCGCTGGCGATGGCGAGCGGTGCGGCCATGATCGCGCCCGAGGCCGAGCGCATATCGCGGCGGATGCGCATAGTGTCATATGGCTCGCCATGCAGCATCGCAGTCTTGCGGCCGAGATAGCGATAGGTCAGCAGGCCGCCGTCGCCGTTCACCATGGCGTTGAAGCGCTGCCAGTATTCGTCAGCCGGCACGTCGCGCAGATCGGTGGTCATCGCTGGTTCCCCTTGTCGCCGTTGGTGTGGCGATGCTTGATTGACCCTATGGGAAACGACCGCATACCGGCAATGGATTTGGGCGAGCTGCTGTTGCTGGTCGCCTTCCGGCGGCAGATCCGCACGCCGGACGCGGCGGCCGGCCATGCGCGCGTTGAAGAGGTCGTAGGGCGACCGATCGATGCCGCCGACTTCGCCGCGGCGATACGCCGGCTGGTCTATGACGACATGATCCACGATCCGGTCTTCCTGCCCGCCGGGGCGCTGCAATGTCATTGGCGGCTGGAGCCGACGCCGGAGGGCGTGGCCGCCGTCCAGGCATTGACGCAAGAGCGTGGGAAGTCGGCCGAGGCGCTGATCGCGGGGCTGTCTGGCTCATAATGACCTCGCCCCTCGGGGGAGAGGTCGGCGGCGAAGCCGCCGGGTGAGGGGGGCTATCGCCATCTGCGCGACGTTTCCGATAGATCGAGATGGTGGAACCAGCCCCCTCACCCGGAGCGCTCACGCGCTCCGACCTCTCCCCCGAGGGGCGAGGTCAAGGCATTATCCCTTGAATGCCGGGTTGGTGATCTCACCGGTCTCGTAGTGGCGCTTGAAATTGTCGGCCACCGCCTTGGTGTTCTTCAGCGCGAAGCGGCGGATCAGCAGAGCGTCCATCAGCCTGCCGAAGATGCCGCCGGGCACGCCGTAGATCAGGGCCGGGCGGAAGAAGGTGCCGCCGTCGGGCGCGTCGGCTATGCGATAGTCGAACCAGGCTTCGGGGAAGGGGGCGGGCGGCTTGTCGCCGTTATGCAGGCGCAGCTTGAAGCCGTACCCGTCCTCCCATTCCTCCACCGTCTCGTCCAGCGGCTTGCCGTTCTTCTGGAACACCCGCCGGCTGGCGCCGACCCCTTCGGTCTGTGCGGTCAGCAGCTCGACCCCGGTCAGGTTGGGCACATAGCGCGGCGCGCGCGTCAGGTCGCGCAGGCCTTCCCACACCTTGGCGCGCGGCAGGGCGATATGGACTTCGCAGGTGACGGTATTCGGCATCGGATTCCCTTTTGAGCCCTGGCTCATTTTTGCCACTGGCATTTCATATTCAGAGTACTGATAAAATCTTATCCTTAATCAATCGCGTAGACATTAACGATCGCGGGTCTGCCGGGACAATCAAGAATAGATGAGGGAGTTATGTTGAGCACGCCCATCCTCGATTCTGCTATCGGACTCATTTTTACCTTCCTGGCGGTCAGCCTGGCTGCCGGCGCCGTGACCGAAGCACTGGCGTCCATGCTCAAATGGCGGTCCAAGACATTGCTCGCGGGCGTAAAGGCGCTGCTGAACGACAAGCGGTTCAATGGCTTGGCGCTCGAAGTCTACAATCACGCCTTGGTCAATCCGCGTTCCGACGGCACGACGCAGGCCGGGCGGAAGCCGAAATTCTTTCCCGCCTATATCGACTCGAACCATTTTGCCGTCGCCTTGTCCGACGTCCTCAAGATATCCACCCAGGCCGACGACGCCATTCCGGCCGCGATCGCGAAGCTCGATGCAAACGGCAACAGGCAGATCGCCGGTTTGCTGCAGGGAATCTACAACCGCGCCGGCAACAACCTGGCGGCGGTGGAGAGCGGGCTGTCGCAATGGTTCGACAGCGGCATGGATCGGGTCAGCGGCGCCTATAAACGCAGAACCCAGCTGATCTCCTTCCTGACCGGCCTGATCGTCGCGGTCGCCCTCAATGTCAGCGCGATCCGCGTCGCGCTCGCGCTGTGGGACCAGCCCGCCCTTGCCAAGGCGGTCACGGCCGAGGTCACGCAGAGCTTTTCCAGCGCGCCGCCCGCGAAGGAAGGCGATCCCGCGGCCCCCAAACCCCCCGACATCGACGTGCTGAAGAAATTCGAGGCGATGAACCTTCCCATCGGCTGGATTCCGGATGAGGCTTCCGCCGTCACGCTTGCCCGCAACGACATCTTCGCGATCGATCCGCCGAGCCTGTCCTGGCAGAATAAAGGCTGGTGGCTGACCACCTTACTCGGCTGGCTGATCACGGCAGGCGCCACGTTGTTCGGCGCGCCTTTCTGGTACGACACGCTGCAGCAATTCGTCCGGCTGAAGGGCGCGGGTCCTAGCCCCGCCGAAAAGAACAACAACAAGGGCGCTGCGGCATAGCAGGTTTCGGCACAATCGGAGGTCATCATGACGACGGTTTATTTCGCGACCAACCGCAAGCCGCTCGAGCCGTTCGCGGCTCCCTGGTACGGCTATGATCCCGCGGCGCTGACACCGGAAGGGCTGATCTTCGCCGAGGCCTCGGTCAGCGGCACGGTGATCGCCCAGCAGGACAGCGGGACGATCGACGCCATCACCAACCTCTCGCCCGGCACGTTCTCCAACGCCAGCCGCACGGCGCTGACCAACTCGACCAAGGACCTGCTGATCTTCATCCACGGCTTCGCCAACAGCTTCGAGGATGCGATCACACGCGCCGCCTATAACCGGGAATGGATGGCGCAGTCCGGCCTGGCCGCGGCCGATATGGATATCTTGGCCTTCACCTGGCCGTCATCGGGCTCGCTGATCAGCGTGCCGCCCAACTTCCCCGACGACGCCTACCTGGCCGACCAGGGGCGGGCCTCCAAATCCGGCTATCACCTCGCCCATTTCCTCAACGAGGTCTCGAAGCTGTTCACCGGCTTCGCACCCTCGGCCAACCGGCGGGTGCTGCTGCTGGCGCATAGCATGGGCAACTGGGCGCTGGAGGCCGGGTGCGAGGCCTTCTTCTATCAGGTGCCGCCGCCGCCGCTGAACTTCGACGAGGTGGTGCTGGCGGCGGCCGACGAGGTCAACACCAGTTTCGAAACGCCGAATGGCGGACGGCTGGCGCTGCTGCCGAAAATCTCGAAGCGGATCTCGGTCTATTACAATCATGTCGATGTCGCGATGTTTCTCAGCATGGCGGTCAACCGCAACGACCGGCTGGGCAAGGACGGGGCCGACAATATGACGAACACGGCGCTGTATCCGCCGGCGACCTTCCGCAATATCGATTGCACCGGTGTCGACGACTACAACAAGCTCGACCCGATCGACGCCACCCACCAGTATTATCGCCGCTCGCCGACCGTCCGCGCCGATATCGCGGCGCTGGTCGGCGGCGCTGCGGTGGCGCCCGGAATCTCGTCCCTGCCGGTGCCGACGTCCTAAGGCTCGATCGTCTTCACCTTGATCGACGCCACGCTGAGGTAATCCAGCACGCTATTCGCCCCAGCCGAGGTCACCGGCTGGATCGCGGCGTTGAAGCCGCCGGGCCAGTGCGCGTCGGGGGCCCAGATGTTGAAATGGAACTTCATGGGCTCGGTCGGCACGTTCTCGGTCGTGGTGCGGACGGTCTTGCCGTCGATCAGCCAGGTCACGTCCTTCGCCGTCCAGCGGATCTCGTAGTCGTGGTAGTCGGCCATGCCACCGGTGGGGTAGGGGACGAAGATCACATGGCCGACGCCCAGCTCCTCATTTGCATAAATGTTGGTCTGGACCACGTCCGGCCGGTTGGTCAGCAGCTCGAAATCGATCTCGTCATGGATCGTGTTGCTGCCGGGCTTCAGCGCATAGAGGAAGATGCCGCCGACGATGCCGGGGTGGGCGGCGCTGTTCATCTTCGCGCGTATGGTGACATCCAACCCCTTGGCGGCGCTGAATTCCCGGCGGGAGATCATCTCCGTGGCGAGGAAGGAGGGCTCGGCCTGGTTGAAGGTCTCGATCGGGATCAGCACGCCGTGCGCGTCGGTCTTGGGCAGGCCGGAATTCTGGGTAACGCGGAACTGGGTGCGGCCGATGAAGGTGCCGTCGCCATTGGCCTTGAAGGTCGGGATTTCCCAGCTCTTGGCGTCGACCGGCTTGCCGGCAAAGCTCTCGTCCAGGAGCGTGGCCGCTCGGGCAGGTAAGGCTGCGAGGACGCACGCGGCGACAAGGCCCTGGAAAAGTTTCGGCATCTATGGGACTCAGGCTGTTCATCGCCATGTTAGCGGCGAATACGGGAGGCGGATATGGACGGCGGACAATCACCCAAGGCGATGCAGATCGATTTCGTCTCCGACGTGGTCTGCCCCTGGTGCGTGATCGGGCTCAAGGGTCTGGAGAAGGCGCTGGAGAACCTCAAGGGCACGATCGACGCCACGATCGCGTTGCAGCCGTTCGAGCTCAATCCCGGCATGGCGCCCGAGGGCCAGGACGTGGCCGAGCATGTCGCCCAGAAATTCGGCGGGCAGACCGCCCAGCTGAACCAGGCGCGCGATGCGATCAAGACCCGCGCCGCCGATCTCGGCTTCACCATGGCGATGAAGGAAGACAGCCGCATCTATAACAGCTTCGACGCCCACCGCCTGCTGCACTGGGCCGGGCTGAAGGGCAAGGGCGTCGCGCTGAAGCTGGCCCTGTTCGAGGCCTATTTCACCGACGGCGCCAATATCAGCGACCCCGACGTTCTGGCCGGGCGGGCCGAGAGCGTCGGCCTGGACCCCGCCGAGGCGCGCGAGGTGCTGACTTCCGGCGCCTACAAGGCCGAGGTGCTGGCCGCGGAGGATATGTGGAAGCGGTCCGGCATCAGCGCGGTGCCGTCGGTGATCGTCAACCGCAAATACCTGATCTCCGGCGGCCAGCCGGCGGCGGCGTACGAAGAAACCTTGCGCCGGATCGCGGCGGAGGCGGCTTAGTACGGCGATTTCGGCGGCAGGCCTGCCTCGCCCAGCAGGATCGATCTCCACAACCCGCAGCGATGGTCGGTCGGGAATGACGCGGTGGTCGCCGGCCGGGGCGGACGAAGGCTGAGGATAGCGTGGGCGGGATTGGTGAAGGCGGGCCAGGCCGGGCTCCTCGGTCCCGCCGGATCGCCGCGGTGGGCCATGTTGATCCAATATTGGCGGATCGTCGCCCTCAGCGTCCGCTGGTCGGCCGACAGCGGCGGGGGGCCGTGCGGGTGGAAGGACGTCACGTTGTAGGCTGGAAACAGGTAGGA
>DATBAZ010000165.1:0-21759 GCA_036271255.1 Alphaproteobacteria bacterium | reverse complement strand
CGGCGGTGCTGGGCACGGTCTGGCGGCTGGCGCGTCTCGCGCGCCGGTTCGATGTGATCTACGCCAACACGCAGAAATCGGCGATCGTCTCCTTCCTGGCCGGCAAACTGACCGCCACGCCGGTGGTTTGGTACCTGCACGACATCATGTCGGCCCAGCATTTCGCCGGCGTCCAGCGCAAGGGCGCGATCGGGCTGGCCAATTGGGCCGCCCATTCGATCATCTGCAACTCGAGCGCCAGCCGCGACGCTTTCATCGCCTGCGGCGGCGATCCGAGGCGGATCACCGTCGCGCCGGCGGGCGTGGACCCGCATCTGTTCGACGAGGTGCCTGGCGGCGATATCATGGCGATCCGGCGCGAAACCCATGTCGGTGATGCGCCCTTGGTGGGCATGTTCGGCCGGCTGGCCGCCTGGAAAGGGCAACATGTCCTGATCGATGCCCTGCCGCAGATGGAGGGGGTCCACGCGGTCTTCGTCGGCGACGCCCTGTTCGGCGAGGAGCCCTACCGTGACGAGATCGAGGCACGGGCTCGCGCGCTCGGCGTCGCCAACCGCATTCATTGGCTTGGCTTCCGTGATGACGTTCCACAGCTGATGCGCTCCTGCGATCTGGTGATCCACGCCTCCGTGTCGCCCGAGCCCTTCGGCCGGGTGATCGTCGAAGCGATGATGGCGCGCCGGCCGGTGATCGCTTCCGCCCATGGCGCGTCGGCCGAGCTGCTCGGCGCCGACTATCCGTTCCTGGTTGCGCCGGGCGATCCGGCGGCGCTGGCCGAGGCGGTCAACCGGGCGCTCACCACGCCGCCGCTCGAGATGGGCTGGTGGATCGCCCACAATCATGAACAGGCGTGCAAGCGCTTCTCGACCGACACGATGTTCGCCGAGATCGACCGGGCGCTGGCGGCATGAAGACGATCTATGCCAATCGGCCGGCCCGTTCCGCTCTGGTCGCCCCTGAGCCCAACGTCGCTGCCCTGATGACCCGCCAGGCCATCGAGCTTGCGGCATTGGTCCTTCTCGTCACGATGCTGTCGGTTGCGCACTTGGCCGCCGTCGCCCGGCCGCTCTTCGTGCTGGGCGCCTTCCTCATGGCCGTGCGGGCGATCCGCAGGTCGCCCTGGGAGTATCTCACACTGTCGTTATGGATCTGGTCGACCGCCGCCTTCGTTCGGCGGCTGATCGACTATTACGGCGGGTTCCAGGGGCAGAGCATCGTTCTGCTGGCGCCGAACGTGCTGGCGCTTCTGATGATCCCGAGCCTGCTCACCAGCGAACAGCTGATGAAACGGCGCGAGACGATTCCCGGCCTGCTGCTGCTGGCGCCGGTTTTCGCCGGCTTGGCGGTAAGCTTTTTCAAGGGCGAGATATTCCCCGGCCTCATCGCCTGCATCGATTGGGTGATCCCGCTCCTCTATTATTTCTACCTGATCCAGATCATGCCGCGCATCCATGAGGGCGAGGCATATTTCAAGGCATTCGTGCCGCTCAATCTCGCCGTTGTCGGCCTGTACGGCGTCTATCAATGCTTCGATGTCCCGGCGTGGGACATGGAGTGGGTCATCAATGTGAAGATGTTCACGATGGCCGGCTCGGCTGGCGGCTTCAAGATCAAGCCGTTCAGCATGTTGAACTCACCGGGCACCTGCGCCGCCTGGGTCTCGACCCTGATCCTTCTGTCACTGCATTTCCGCAACAGGATTTCGGTCGTGGTGCTGCCCGCCGCCATGTTCTTCCTGGTGCTGACCCAGGTGCGCGCCGATCTTGGCGCGGTTGTGTTCGGCTTGGGCGTCGCGATGTGCTCCGGCCAGAAGCAGATCGTGAAATCGCTGCTGGTCTTCATTGCCGTCGCGGCAATGGTAGCAGGCATCTTGTCGGCGCTCGATCCGCGTATCGCCGATGCGCTGGTGGGACGTATGGGTACGGTCGGCAATCTGGGCGAGGACCGCAGCGCCCAGGCCCGCGAGGAGCTCTATCGCAGCATGCCCAAGCTGCTGGAGGAATATCCGCTCGGTCTCGGCATCGGCGGCGTCGGACATGGTGCCGTCGCCGGTAATAACGGCAATACGGATGCCGATTTCGTGACCATCGACGGTGGGCCAATCGCGATCTATCTGGCGCTCGGCTGGGTGGCGGGGACCCTCTATCTGGTCGGCCTGTTCGTGGTGGTCGGCGCGGCCCTGCTGGCGGCGAAGCGTTCGCGATCTCCGCCGGCATTGGCCTTGGCGATCACGGCGCTCGGCGAACTCGCGACCTTGCCCTTCACCAATCTGGTCGGCCTGCAGGGGATCATCATCTGGCTGCCCGCCGCCTATGCCATCGCCATCGGCGGCGCGAAGGAGAAGGCGGCCGATCCCTATTACACGCCACGCGGGACGGCGGCCTATCCGCCTGTCCAACCCATCCCGCACCCTGCGTTGCCCTGGATCCGGACACCATGAAACCGGGACGGGAGAAGTTCGAATCGCTGGAGATGGTCCGTGCGCTGGCGGCGCTGTCGGTCGTCTTCTTCCATACCCAGATCATCTTCACCGGGCGGACCGGCATCGTTCCGTTCGGCGGCGTGTTCGGCGCCGGCAGCCGAGGCGTCGACCTGTTCTTCGTCCTCTCCGGCTTCATCATCGCCTATATCCATGCCGGCGATCTCGGCCGGCCGGGCAGGGTGGGGCATTATTTCTACTCGCGCTTCGTCCGCATCTATCCCAGCGTCTGGATCACGACCCTGCTGGCGCTGGCAGTCTATCTGGTCGGTTTCGGTGGTCCCGATAAGGCGGACAAGCTTCAGCCCTGGAGCATCGCCGCCAGCTTCCTGCTGCTGCCGCAGCACGGCGATGCGCTGGTCAACGTCACCTGGTCGCTGAAATACGAGATCTTCTTCTATCTGCTGTTCGCGCTGGCGATCCTGCGCCGCGGGGTCGGCCTCTGGCTCATCCTGCTATGGCAGGCCGCGGTGCTGGCCGTGGACGTCTCCGGGCGGCAGCTCGAATGGTCTTGGGGCGCATTCTACCTGCGGCCGATCGTGCTGGAGTTCGGGCTCGGCCTGATTTCGGCCTGGGTCGTCATCAACCGGGCGCGGTTCGCGCTGCTCGACAATCGCCGCTTCGTCACGGCGATGCTTGCGCTGGGGACGACCGTCTTCGTCGCCGCCGAGCTCACCCAGGCTTACGCCCCGGCCGCGCTGGAAGCCCTGCCGGACTTCCTGGTCTTCGGCGTCAGCGCGGCTCTGATTGTTGTCAGCCTGGCGGTCATCGACATCCAGCGCCGCTATACCGTCCCGCGTGTGCTGGTCATGCTCGGCGGCGCCTCCTATTCGATCTATCTCGTCCATTTCTCGACGATCAGCCTGCTCGCCGCCTTTCTGACCAAAGGCAATCGCGTGCCGATGAACGACGCCGTTTTCCTGGCGGTCGCGCTGGTCGGGATCACTTTCGGATTGTTGTTCCATCAATGGATCGATCGGCCGATTCATCGGTTCCTTCGCAAGCGGGAACGTGTGACGCCGCCCGCCGCCGTTATAGAGGAAACCATGCCTCCGGCCATTTTCGTCACCAAGGATGCTGCTCCGATATGAACGTCACAGTCTGCATACCGACGCGCAATCGGCCCGAGGACCTGGCCGAGTGCCTGGATTCGATTGCCGCATCCACCGTTCCGGTGGCGGAGATTGTCGTTTCCGACGACAGCACCGACGATCGCACGCGTGAGCTGGTGGCGGCCCGCTATCCGCATGTGAAATATGTCTTCGGCCCCCGCCGCGGCCTGGGGCCGAACCGCAATTCGGCGATCTCCGCCGCATCGGGCGACTGGATCCTGTTTCTGGACGACGATGCCCGCCTGGGCTCCGATTTTCTCACCGAGATGATGAAGGCGCGGTATTCCAACCCGGACCGCAAGCTGATCTTCACCGGCATCGAGAAGCAGGTGAAGGGCCTGGTCTTCCCCAACGACCAGACTTTCCTCGGCTTTCAGAAGCTGCCCTACGGATCGAAAAAGATCGTCAACACGGTCGTCATCAACGCGACCCTGTTCCCGGCCTCCTTGTTCAAGGAGATGCTGTTCGATCCGCGCTTGATCTACGGCTATGACGAGGTCGATATCGCCTCCTGCGCGCGGGGCGCCGGCTTTCGCATCGTGCTGGCGCCCTCGGCCGTCAATCTGCATTTCCCGTCGCCGGTGAACCGCGACTATTACAGCCCGCACACCGAGTCCGCGCGCATCTACGTGACGTTCAAGCGCTACGCCTCGGCGGAACGCCGGCCGTTGAAGGCGCTGGTGTTCCTGGGCTGGAGCTTCGTCCACAGCCTGGCCCATCATCTGAAGCGCTTCGGCCTTTCCGGTATCGTCGGGGCCTTCAGGATGCACAAGGCCGCGATCCGGAATATAGCGCTCTGGCTCGAGGAACGGGCGGAGCGCAGCCGGACCCCCGGCCTCACGCATGCCGCGGCCCAGCCGCAAAGCCTGCGAAAGTGAAGCGCATCGCTGCGTTTCTGGCGCGGATCGCCCGGAACCGGCGCCTCAATTCGGTCGTACAGGTGATGGCGGTCCGCGCCATCGTGCTGGCGACCAATCTGGTGACGGGAATGATCTCCGCCGCGATGCTGGGGCCGCAGGGGCGCGGCACCCAGGCCGCGCTCATGGTCGGGCCGCAATTCGTCGGCCCGGTGTCGGAGATGGGGCTGCATGCCTCGGTCATCTACAACTCCAAGGCGGAGCCAGATCACGAGGCCGACTATCTCGGCTGCGCCCTGGTGCTGGCGCTGGGGGCAGGGGTGGTCGGCATGCTGGTCAGCTGGGTGATCGCGCCTTATTGGCTGACCCAGTACGACGCCCACACGCTCCACGACGCCCGGCTGTTGCTGACCATCGTTCCCGTCGGCGTGGTCATGCACATACTGATGTCGGGCTTGGAATCGCGCGGCGAGTTCAGGCTGGCAAACCGGCTGATGCTGGTCGCGTCGCTGATCACGCTGGCGTCGCTGGGAATCCTGGCAAAGCTCGACCGGCTGACGCCGATGGCAGCGGCCACGTCCTATCTGTTCGGCGTGGTGCCGATCGGCATCGCCATGGCCTGGTTCGTCTTCCGGATGATCCATCCGGTGCTCAATCTGCGCGGGCGCATCATCCGCCGGCTGATGCATTTCGGCTTCCGCTATTACGGTGTCGATATCCTCGGCGCGCTTAGCCAGTATCTCGACCAGCTGCTGGTCGTCCTCTTCCTGGCGCCCTCGGCGCTCGGCATCTATGCAGTCGCGGTGAGCGCCTCGCGTATCCTGAATGTCATTCCGACGTCGGTCTCGACCGTGTTGTTCCCGACGGTCGCGGCACGCTCCCCTGAGGAGATCGTCGAGCTTGTCGGGCTGGCGGCGCGGGTGACGACGGTGATCGCCGGGGTGGCCGCGATCGTGCTTTCGCTGCTGGGGCCGTTTCTGCTCCACACTTTCTACGGCGCGCGGTTCGACCCCGCGGTCGTGCCCTTCCGATGGCTGCTGGTCGACTGCATCGTCGCCAATCTCGGCCGCATTCTCTACCAGTCTTTCTCCGCCGGCGGCCGGCCGGAAATCGTCACCGGGATCGAGACGATCGGCGTCGCAACGTCAGCCATGGCCATGGTTATATTAGTGCCGGCCTATGGAACAATCGGGGCCGCTTGGTCGCTTCTATTGGCGTCAAGTGTCCGTCTTGCCTGCGTAATTATCGGCTATCGGTACATTATACGCCAACAGGTCCCGCGCTTCATCATGACCCGTGGAGACCTAGCCAGGGTGCTGCCGCATTGAGAACTGCAACCGCCGAGCTTCCGATCGATCTGCGTTCCTTCGTCCTCGACAAGGATCGCGGTTCACGACAACAGCCGAATGCGAAGGATGCGCCGAAGGCGAAGCGCGAAAAAGCGCCTAAGGCCGAGCCGAACTCGGATGCGCTCATCCCGACCATTTTCCATGAGCCCTGGTGGCTCGAAAAAGCGACCGACGGCCAGTGCCAGCAGGTCGAGGTCGAACTGGGCGGCGTACCGGTCGGCCGGATGCCCTATATCAAGTTCCGCGAGAACGGCCTGACGTCCATCGGCATGCCGACGCTGACCCATTTTCTTGGGCCCGCCATCGACCATGGGCCCGGCAACAGCACGACGCGCCAGCTCAGGGGCCTGTCGATCGTCGGCGACCTGCTGGCGGCGCTGCCCAAGGTTTCGGGCGGGGTCTGGATCAAGCTGCATGCCGGCATCACCGACACCATCGCCTTCCAGGAGGCCGGCTTCCGCACCGATGTGCAATTCACGACCGAGATCGCGCCGGATGCCGAGGATGTGCTGTGGAGCCGGATGCGCGACAAGACGCGCAATGTGATCCGCCGCGCCCAGGAACGCTTCACCATCGCGGAGGAGAGCGATCCCGACCGATTCCTTGCCTTCTATCTCGACAATCTGCGGCAGCGCGGCTTGAAGAACACATATCATATGCCGTCGGTGAAGGCGGTGTTGACCGAATGTATCCGGCGGGGCCGCGGCAAGATCCGCGTCGCGCTGGACGAGAGCGGCTCTTACAACTCTGCTATCTTCACCGTGTCGGACCGCAGGGCGCAGTATTACCTGATGTCGACCCGCTCCCACGACGCCGGTAACGGCGCGACCAGCATGCTGCTGTGGGACGGGATCAAGAACGCCGCCGAAAACAATCTGGTGTTCGATTTCGACGGCGCCCGCCATGGCGCCGACGCCAAGTTCTTCGCTGGGTTCGGCGGTACTTTCCGCCCGCGCTATTGGGTGTGGAAGAGCTCGCTGGCATGCCGCGCGCTCGGGCTGCTCAGCACGCTGATCAAGCGCGGAGCGAAGAGCGAGGACTAGCAGGGCGCGGGAACAGGCGCCGGAAGGCGCCGAGCCCGCGGGTGAATATCCGCGATATCCGCTCCCATGGGCTGAAGCCGACGATCACATAGGTCTTGCGCAGCGTCTCAGCGATTTCCCATGTCCCGGTCGTGTCGGCTGGAAACCAGACGGCGTCACCGGCGCAGATGTCGAAGGGTTCGCCGTTGTCGGGAACGAAGCGTGCGCGGCCGGACACGAAATGCGCGAACTCCCGCTCCATCACCTGACGCCGCCAGTTGCCGGGCGTGCATTCCCAGACGCCGACCCGGTCCTGCTTGCCGTGCTCATTGCCGCGGATTTGGGCGATCAGATCACCGACCGGGACCTTGGCCGGTCCCCAATCGGCAAGCGCGTCGGACCGGAGCCGTTCCGGCGCGACCAGGCGGATGGGCTGCATCAGGCCGCGGTGGCGATCAGGAAAACCTGGGAGTTGAAGTACCAGGGCAAGCCGCGGAAGGGCGAGCAATCGACACGCCGGATCACGAAGGTTTCGGCGATGATCCGCATCAGCCAGCGGAAGTCGAACCCGGTATGGGTATGGCGCGGGTCTTCCGGCCGCTCGATCGGAATACCGAAGGTCGAGCGCGCCAGGTCCTTGAAGCTGTAGGCGGTGTAATTGCGGCGATAGAGCAGGACGCGGTTAACGAATTTCGGCAGGGTCGCGGCGCCGTACATGACCGGCACCGAGATGATCAGCTTTCCGTCCACCGTCAGCGCTTTGCGGCAATGGCCCAGGAATTCCCGGATCTCATGCTCGTACATATGCTCGCACACCTCGAACGCGCTGATGACGTCGAGGCTGCGCGGCTCTATCGCGGTAAGGTCCGGCACATAGGTCATGTTGCCGGGATGGTAGGGGGTCTGGAACGGCTCGATCCCGAACAAGGTCGCATCGGCCCGGCGCTTGCCGAACTCCGAGAGCAGCAGGCCGGTACCGGCGCCGAAATCGGCGAAGCAGCCGCCGTTGGGCAGATATTCGTCGACGATATCGAGGGATTTGCGGATGCGGGCCCGATGGGCGAACCGCGCCAGGGGGTTGGGACTATCTACGGTCTGCTTCTCGTAGGAGACGACAACCAAGTCGGCGGCCGCCGTGTTCTCAACCATTTTCGTCCCTTTCCCGAAGCCCGGACACCAAGTGTGATGACGCGGGTTCAACTCGCGGGAGGTGGGGTTTGTTCCGCATCGGGATGCCGCAGATATGAAGGCATTTTGTCTTTGGATCGCAAATGCTTGGACGATCCGGGGGCGACGCGGAAACGTATAGCGGATCAGCGGCGCGCGCGGGCCGGAAACGGGGTCGAAAAGTCGATTTCGACAGTCCGGTCTTGGAACAACTCGACCCGCGCGAAGCTTATTTACGCGCATGTAGTGGCGTTTTTTTGGAATCCTGATCCAGCCCATGTCCAAGGGATGCGTTTATATCGTCGATGACGATTTCGCGATGCGCGATTCGCTTGAGATGTTGCTCTGCTCGCATGGCTACGACGCCAAGCTGTTCCGCGACGGTAGCGAATTCCTGACGGCCGCGCCCTTCCTGCAGTTCGGGGTCCTGCTCGTTGATCTGCAGATGCCGGGCATGGACGGGCTGGAATTGCTCACACGCCTGCGGGAACGGAAGATCAAATTCCCTGTGGTCGTTATCACCGGTTACGGCAATATCACGGTTGCCGTAAAGGCTATGCGCGCCGGCGCCATCGATTTCGTCGAGAAGCCGTTTTCGAACGAGACGATCTGCACCTCGATCGAGCTGGCGCTCGCCAGCGAGGCAGCGCCGCCTGAAGGCGGTATCAAGCGCGAGGTCGTGGCGCAGCGTCTTACCCGGCTATCGCGCCGGGAACATGAGGTGATGACCCGCCTCGTTGCCGGAAACTCCAACAAGGTCACCGCACTGACCTTGGGGCTAAGCCCCCGGACCGTCGAAATCCACCGCGCGCGCGTGATGGAGAAGATGCAGGCGCGCAGCCTCTCCGAGCTGGTCCGCCTGGCGATCACCGCGGGCATCAATCCGGAAAATTAAGTCCTCAGGCCGATTTGGTGTGGGTGCCCCAAGGCGTCGAAATGGCGTGGCCGACGGCGTCGAGGATTACCTTGTGCGGCGTCGGCTTGCGCAGTACCTCCAGCACGCCGGCTGCCTCCGCGCGCTTCTGGATCATCGCATCCGACAGGCCCGTGATCAGGATCGTCGGATAGGAAAAGCCGCGCCGCTTGAGCTCGTTCAAGAGGTCGATCCCGGTCATGTCCGGCATGTGATAGTCGAGCAGAAGGCATGCCGTCTTGCCCTGAAAGTCGCTTTGCAGGAATTCTGGGCCGGAGGCGAAGCATCGCACCGAAAATCCGTGTGCTTCGAGGAGAGTGCTGACGGAATCGCGAACCGCATCGTCGTCATCGATGACCGCTATAAACCGGTTCTTCATCAAATCACCGCGCAAATAACGGTGCTATGTACTGCGAGGTGATTCATTCCGATTCGACCAAATAGTTAGGATGTTGCGCTAGTTTCTTGATTGCCTTGATAAAGCAACGATGCTGTTTCGATCTAAGTTCCAGGGTGGGAGAGGCTGGACTGTGGGCCAATTTGCCATGGAGCGGGATTCCGGCCCTGTGATAACGCCGTGACCTGTGCGCGGCGGATCAGCAAATGGCGTCGTTCGGGCCGGGCACGGTGAAATGGAAGACCGCTCCATCATTGGGCGGCGATTCCGCCCAGATACGCCCGCCATGGGCCTCGACGATGGATCGGCAGATCGCGAGCCCCACTCCCATGCCTTGCGGCTTGGTCGTCACGAAGGGTTTGAACACGTCGCCGTTCAGTTTGGCCGGCAGGCCGGGGCCATTGTCGGCGACGCTGATCTTGATCGTGTCGGGTGCGGTCAGATGGGTCTCCACGGTGATCTGGCCGCGGCTGCCGTTCATCGCTTCGATCGCATTGCGGATCAGGTTCACCAGCACCTGCTGGATCTGGATGCGGTTGACCGTTGCCCATTCCGCTGCGTTCGACAGGTTCGTCTGAATGGTGGCGCCACGATGACTGCCCAACTGCGCCAGCGTGATCGCGTCCTGGATGACGAGGCTCAGATTCTCCGGCTTGCGCACCGCATCCCCCTTGCGGACGAAAGCGCGCAGATTGCCGACGACGTCGCTGGCTCGCTCTGCCTGGAGCGCGGCTTTCTCGAATGCGCCACGGCCCTTTGCGACGATCTCGGCATCATCGGAGTCGAGCATGGTCAGGCCGGCACGGATATAATTGCCGATCGCGGCCAGCGGCTGATTGACCTCGTGGGCAAGCGTCGAAGTCATCTGCCCCATCGCGGAGAGCCGCGAGACATGCAGCAACTCGTCCTGCATTTCATGCATCTTGGCTTCCGCGGCATGCCGATCGGTGATGTCCTGAGCGGTTCCGATCAGCTTGTGCGGGGAATCCTGGCTGGTGATGTCCGCACGTTCATGGATCCAGCGCACGGAGCCGTCGGGGCACAGGATGCGATGCTCGAAATTGAGGGTGCCGGCCTCGTTGCAGAGAGCAACCGCCTCGCGCAGCAGGTCACGATCTTCCGGATGGACGAATTGCAGCATGGCATCCTCGGTCAGGCGCATATCGGCTGCCATCAGTCCGAAAAGCTCGGCCACGCGCGCGGAAAGCCAGATATCGCGGCGCTCGCGGTCATATTCCCAGTGGCCCATTTGACTGATCCGCTGGGCGTCGACGAGACGCTCCTGCACTTGCATGCGTGCCGCGACTTCGGCTTGCAGCGCGGCGTTCGCCGCCTCGAGCCGCCGCTCGGTCATCCGCAGCATTTCGGCCGCCCGGCGGCGCTCCAGTGCGATCTGGATGGTCGCGTGCAACTCGCGTTCCGAGAACGGCTTCAGCAGATAACCGTAGGGCTGTGTCTCGCGAGCGCGCTTCAGCGTCGCCTCTTCCGACGATCCGGTCAGGTAGATCACCGCCGGGTTCACCGTGTCGGGAATTCGTGCCGCGGTTTCGATACCGTCCATTCCGCCGCTGAGGCGGATGTCCATCAGAACGGCGTCTGGCTTGGCGTCGGCGATTTGCTCGAGCGCCTCCTCACCTGACGATGCCGTGCCCACGACCTCATATCCGAGCGTCTCGAGTTGCCAGGACAAATCCATCGCAATGGCGGCGCTGTCTTCTACAACCAGTATCTTTTCCGCGTTCACGGGCGCCCTCGTGGCTGGCGATTTCCAAGTCCTTGCCGTTGATCGGAATGCTTGCCCTTCAGGAACCGCCGGGCTGCGGTTTGGTTTCGCGCTATCGGTCCGCTTTCCACAGTTCCGGCTGGTCCTTCACGCGCTGGACCGAGACCGCGTGCAGGACGCCTTGCTGGTCGTACTCGCCGCGGGCCTGATAAGCCCGGCCCACCACGGGAAGCGCCGCGGTTTCGGCCTTTTGCGCCGCGGCGGGATCCACTGTCAGGTGCTTGCCGGTCCGGGTCTCCAGGGTCAGCGTCGATGCCTGAACGCCGATGAGCTTGCCATAGGCTACGTGGCCGGGCAGGGCGGCAGGCTCGGCCTCCTCGGCCGCCGCAGCCATCTCCGGTTCGGCTACGGTCTTGGCAGCCGTTCCGGCCTTGGCCAGGCCGAAGATGGTCAGCTCCTTATAGCTTGCGACGTAGACATGCCCATTGGTCACCATCGGCACAAGGTTGGCGTTGCCGTCGGACTCAGGCCATTGGCCGGCATTGCCGTTGAAGATCGTCTTGGCCTGGCCGCCGCCTGCATTCGGATCGAATGCATAAAGCTGGATGGCGGCAGGGTTCTGGCGGTTCGGCCGCGACAGCGCCCAGATCACCTGGCTGTTGGCCTTGACGCCGTTGGACGTCACCGAGGTGAAGAAGCCGCTATCCTGGCCGCTGCTGATCGGCGGCGATTCGCTTTCCTGAACGAGCTGGGGCACGGCGCTCGCGGACGTGGCGATCTTCCATACCTGGACCTGCTGCCCGCCGCTGCTGACTACGCGCCCGATACCGTCGGTGCCTTTATAATAGGAGGGGCCGCAGTAGCATTCGCCGATATCGACCGATCCCAGAGTGTTGTCCGCGCCGTTGGTGTAGCGGCCGAGCGAGGTTTGATCCATGAGGTACATCGTGCCGACTTTT
This sequence comes from Alphaproteobacteria bacterium, assembly GCA_036271255.1. Lineage (GTDB taxonomy): Bacteria > Pseudomonadota > Alphaproteobacteria > BOG-932 > Roseiterribacteraceae > BOG-932. The sequence goes on along the minus strand of DATBAZ010000165.1, from coordinate 9,781 downwards.
CCGGCGGCGACGAGCAGACGGGGATATTTGCCGGGCTGATCGGGAATGATCATCGCGCCGCCCGACCCGAAATCGAGGTCGGTTTTGTCCAGCGCCTCACGGCCCGTCGCCGTTGTGCCGGGGGTGAAGAAGCCGGCCAGGTGTGAGAGGTCGGGTGTCAGCTTCACGACGCTTTCGGCGAGGTTGTTCGGAATAAACTGGGTATTTTTCGGATCCGAATTGCCGGTCACGAAATAGATATTTTGAAAAGCATCCGAGGCGAGGCCGTATCCCGACATCCAGATCGTGCTCAGGAAATAGTTCTGCGGCGATGTAGCCAGCTTGTTGGTGATCATGCCGCTGTTCGGCTTCGCCGTTCCGGTCTGGAAGCCCAGAATCCAGCCGCGCGTCTTCGACGGGATGTTGTCGCAGAAGCTGGTGAAGGCGGCGTAGACCGTCTTGTGATTGAGCAGCAGCGCCGCGCGCTGCCGGTTCGTCCCTGAGGCGAACGGGAATTTCGTGCCGTCCGACAGGGTGGCTGAACCCGTGGCCTGCACGCGCGGAACCTTGTTGTTCAATGTGGTCAGGTCGAGCGCATGGAAGAAGTAAGTCGGCTGCTTGTCCGGAAAATTGAAGGCCAGGACGTAAAGCGTCCCGGTCGTGGGGTCGATTACCGGCGTCGAATTGATGCCGACGCTATGAACGTTATTCGGACACCCCCCCGGTATCGCGGCGAGGGGCACAGGCGTTCCGAGGTTACGGTGGATCAGTATGGCGCCCGTCTCGGCGTCGATTGCGTACACGGAGTTGTTTTCGGTCGCCACATAGACGGTGTTGTGGACGCCTTTTCCCTTGATCGGCTGCTGCGCAACATAGAGCGGCTGGGCATCGACCTGCTCGTCCAGCTTCACCGTGACCAGCTTCTGAAAGCGTGCGCCGGCGACGGTGGTTGGCGTCAGTATGGTTTCCTGATCGTTCCAGCCGGTGCGCTGCCGGTCGTTATGATACGTCGTGACGTCGACATTGGCTGCTTGCGCTGCGGCAACCGTGGTGAACAGCAGAGCGGTTATGGACGAAAAGACTTTCCCGGGCCGGGAGGGGGCAAACTGTCCGAGAAGATTGGAAATACGCATCGATCCAAGTGACCTTCGATCCGTGGGAAAAACGTGACTTGCGAGACAATGCTGCGCCGCAAAGGAAGGTTCCTCGCGCCCACGGCAACCACCTATTGGTCACAGACCACCCATGGCGTGAGCCGGCGACGATTACCGGATCAGCTGCATCAGGTCTTCGTCATGCAGGGCATGCACGCCGTTGGCGGAAGCCATCTGCTGAGCTGCGCGGGTGAACGGGGCGTGAGTGATGATTGCGGCGATGTCGGCATGGCGGCGGTCCTTCAGCGTGAAGACCTGCTGCACCGCCTCGACGCCGACCGGCGCGGCGCCGCCTTTGCATTGCAGAAGCAGCCTGCGGCCGTCGCGTTCGGCGAAGATGTCCACCGCCTTACTATAGGCGGCCGGGCTGGGATCGGTGGTCCAGCCGGCATTCTGCAGCAGCGAAGTGCAATGGCTGGCGTAGTCCGACAACTCGGTGTCGACCGCCTGGCGGTCGGCGCCGTTGAGATACTCCGGGCCGCGATCCACATCCGGGAGCGAAGGGTCGACCAGCGCATTGGCGCGACGCTCGATCTCGGTATCGATCGCCGGCAACAGGGCCGGCAGCATGTTCTCGTAACCGGCGCCGCGCAGCCGGGGGGCAATGCGGGAGTTGATGAAGGCGCTCTTTTCCTGCTCCCAACCATCCGAACGGAGGGTCCCGTAACGGTCGGGGCGCGTCGACTCCGCTTTCGCGTCGCGCAACGCCGTCGCCTGGGCCTGGATTTCACCAAGCGCGATTTCGATCGCCGGTTCGTAGTTCCCCGTTTTTCCGTTCCGTCCGCGCAACGCTGCATAAAGGCCCAGCGCGCCGACGACCAGCGCCAGACAGATGGCCGGAACCCAGATTTGAGAGGATGAATCCGCATCGCCCGCGGGCGGGCTATTTCCCTGCGGAGGCGTGAAGGCGGGCGAGGCCCCGGCTTTGTCGATCAACTGGTCGATCGATCTGTTCGGCGCGGCCGTGCTCGCGACTTGGGGCGGTACGGCCGGCGGGATGATCGTCGGAACCTCGGCTGCCTTCACCGAAGGGGTGGCCGCGGCAGTCGAGGCGACTGCGTCGTCACCCGTGTTCGGGGTGGTTGCGACCGGGCTGGCATCGACATCCAGCTCGCCGGGATGCTGGCCGTTGGCGTCGACCAAGTCCTCGACCTTGAGATAGTACGAACCGGGCCGGCCGATGCTCCCGGCATAGGACATCATCGCGACGTCGTTTTCCCGCCACAGATACGACCATTGGCTGCGCGGTGTGATGGTGACGCAGTGCCCGCTGTTGCGGATGGACCGCAGGCGCTTCGCGTCGGCCTGCGCGGTCTCGTCTGAATTGGTGAGAAGCCTCACCGCGGCCGGATTCTGGCAGCCGGTCGTGGCCTGCTCAACATGGTAATAATGCTTGGAGATGTCCTGCGCCCGGGCGGCGAGCGGCACGGTGCAGACGGCGACGCCGAGGATTGCGAGCAATCCCCGCACGCATCGTGGTTTCGACAACGCCGGCATCATGGCGCACGCATCGTCTGGTTCACATCCGGCAGGAGTGGAAACTATTCGCTCGTTGAACCCTCGATCGGCTCACGATGTTCCTAGGCCGCGTTGGCGTGGACGTCTTTTCGGGTCCGCCCCAGCACATCCTGGACCGTGATCTTCTTGAGCTGCCTGGCCCAGCGCTGCGCCAGATCGCGGCACAAGGGCTGCACGACCTCGTTGCCGAGGCGCGTGGCCGGCGCCTCCTGGTCATGGGTGACGCGGCTTTCGGATCGTTCGGCAACAGCCTCGATCTCGGCCAGGTCGATTTCGTCGCTTTTGCGGCCCAACCGGTAGCCGCCGCGCGGACCGCGGATGCCGCTCAATATGCCGGCCCGCACCAGTTCCTGCATCACGGGCTCGAGATAGCGGTTGGGTATGCCTTGCCGCTCGCTGATTTCGCTGCTGCGGACAGGCTTGTCGCCCGCGTTGCAGGCGATGTCGAGAACAGCCTCGATAGCGAACAAGGTCTTTTTCGACATGATCAGCATGGGGAGCTCCTTCCAAACGCACACAATCGTTTTGTTCGAAAACCGCATTTTGCCGTCAGTGTTCCGCGTTGCGGTTTTTTGCGGGCAGCCGGCAATCGCCATTTTGGGTTCGGCTTCGCTGGACGTGGGGCAAGCGGTGCTCCAGACTGCCGGGTGACGCAGGACGGTAATCCATGGAAATCGAGCTGAAATTCGCGCTGTCCCCACAGCGGCAGCGCAATCTCGAAAAGCTGCTCGGGAAGCTGGCCCGCACCATGTCCGGGCCGGTCCGCCGGCATCTGATCACGCAGTATTTCGATTTTGCCGACCGGGCGCTGCTCGCCGCGGGCTTCAGCCTGCGCGTCCGCCAGTCGGACGGCGAATATGTGCAGACGCTGAAATCGCTGGCAGGAGAGGGCGGGGCCGCCCTGGCGCGTTTCGAACGCGAATGGACGCTGATGCGCAACCGGCTGGATGTCACCAGGCTGGCGGGCACGCCGATATCCCGGCTGATGGCGGCGCGGCGCGAGGCGCCGATCCGGCTGGCCTTCACCACCGATGTCACCCGCGTCACCTATATGCTCGCGCTGGAGGACGACGCCATCGTCGAGGTCGCCGTCGATAACGGCCATGTCCGCTCCGGTGAAAATGCGCAGGCGATCCATGAGGTCGAGTTCGAGCTCAAGGCGGGGTCGCCCGCCGCGCTCTACCGTTTCGCTGCGGCGTTTCATGAGGCGCGTCCCCTGGCGATCAGCGCCGACAGCAAGGCCATGCGCGGCTATCGGCTGGCCGCGGGCCGCGGGTTCGAGGCCGGCAAAGCCAAGGATCTGGTGCTGCCGCGGAACGTGACGGTCGCTGAGGGTTTTCGCCGGATACTGGGCAACGGGATAGCCCAGTTCGTGACCAACCTGCCGTTCTGCTCCACCGACGATCCGGAGCCGCTGCATCAGGCACGCGTCGCTGTGCGCCGCATCCGCTCGGCGCTCACCTGGTTCGGCCCATATCTCGAGCCCGAGGCCGCTGCACGTTTCGAAGACACGCTGAAACGCTTCGGCCGGATCCTCGGCGAGGCGCGCGACCGTGACGTGTTCGTCAGGGAACTGGCAGACGAGAAAACGGAGGACCGGCAGAACGGCACCTGGCTCGAGATGGTCGTGCCGCCGATCGAGGCGGAGCGGCGCGCCGCCTATCGCGGGGTGCAGACGCTGATCAATTCAGGCGAGCCGACAGCCTTCATCCTGGCGCTGGCCGGCTGGGCGGAGAGCGGCCTGTGGCTTCGCCCTGACAGCGAGCTCAACCATCTGCCGGACATGAAGCTGACCATCGTGGTGCCGGATATGCTGGATAAGCTCGCGAGTAAGGCAAGCAAGCGCGGCCGACACCTGAAGGATCGGTCGCTCGGCGAGCTGCATTCGCTGCGTAAGACGTTGAAGAAATTACGCTATTGCACCGAATATTCCGAGACGCTGTACAAGCATAAGCGGGTCAAGCGCTATCAGGAGCGGGCAAAGGAGCTTCTGGAGGTCTTGGGCGCGCTCAACGACACGGTGGGCGCCGATACGCTGCTGGACACGCTCAACACCAAGGACGCGACTTTAACGCCCGGCATCGGCCTGATCAGCCGCGTCTCGATCGCCAATCGGGAAGAAGCGTTAAAGCGGTTGCCCAAGGTCTGGAAAGCCTTTGCGGCGGAAAAACCCTTCTGGGCCTAAGCCTTCTCCGGCCCCAGCCGATCCAACCGCAGGCGGTGGCGCTTGTCGGTCAGGCGATAGGCGCCGCCCATCACCGCCGCCACGGCGCCGATGCCGGTGCCGCCGGCGATCAGGAACATGATCAGGATCTGGTACCTGACCGCCTGTTCGGGCGCGACGCCCCCCAGTATCTGTCCGGTCATCATGCCGGGCAGCGAGACGATGCCGGTCGCCGACATGCTGTTGATGATCGGCATCAGCGCGCTGCGCAGCGCATGGCGGATCACCGGCGTCATCGCCTGCCGCCGCGTCGCCCCCAGCATCAGCTGCGCCTCCACCGCTGCCCGACGGGTATTGAGCCCGCTGACCAGGCCTGAGATGCCCAGCGCGATGCCGGTCATGGCATTGCCCAGGATCATGCCCAGTACCGGGATGGCATAGCGCGGATCGTACCAGGGGTCGGACCGCAGCACCGTGGTCAGCGCGAACACGGTCACCACCATCGGCCCGATCATCATGCAGACCGTGCCCAGCCCATAGGACCACCACCCGCCGAGCGGCCGATCCTGCCGCGCCGCGATCTCCCGTCCGGCGAACAGCACCATGCCCAGCGCGGCCAGGCTGGTCCAGAACGGCGACACGACTGCGAACAATGCGGTCAGGATCAGCCCCATGATCGCAAGCTGAACCACCATCCGCGCCCCGGCGATCAGGATGCGCCGATGGACACCAAGCTCCAACGCGACCGAGAGGCCGGCATTGATGAAGATGAAGACGCTACCGAGCGCCAGGTTCCAGTAGCTCAGGGCGAGATAGTCGCTCACGACGCATCCTCACGCACCTGGCCGGCTTCGACCGTGAGGGCACGCGCGGCGACACGCTTGGCTTGCTCGGGATTGTGCGTGACCCACAGCGCCGACATGCCGCCGGCGACGAGTTCGGCGATCAGCGTCTCGACGGCGCCGGCGATGGCCGCATCCAACGCCGCGGTCGGCTCGTCCAGCAGCAGCACGGGCGGCCTGAGGGCGAGGGCGCGGGCCAGGGCCAGCCGCTGCCGCTCCCCCGTCGAGCAGCGGACCACCGGCCATGCTTTGACGTCCTGCGGGAGGCCCAGACGCTCGATCAGCGGCAGCGTGTGTGTCCAATCGCCGAAATGCTCGCCGACCGTCTCCGCCCACCAGCCGGGCTCCGCCGGAACATAGGCGACCTGGCGGCGCCAGAGCGGGGCCGGGATCGTCGCGCGATCCCGGCCGTTCAGGGTCACCCGGCCTTCGTTAGGGTCGAGATCGGCGATGGCGCGCAGCAGCAGCGTCTTGCCGGCGCCCGACGGCCCCCTGACCGCGATGCAGGCGCCCTTGGGCAGCGAGAACGAGGCCGGTTTCAGCCCGGCGCGCTGGAGATCGATGATTTCAAGCAAGGGGCAAGAGCCCAAGGGTTTGGTCGGGCGGCAAACCTAGCCCAAAGCGCCACAGCTTTCAGCCATTTTGATGCGCCCGCGGCCTTTTAACTGCATCCAATTTACGTAAGACACCGTATAGAAAGCGATTGCCGAAACGGGCATTGCCGGTGGACGAAATTTTCCAGTCGCTTCCGTGGCTTGGGATGCGCAATTATACCGCATGGGCAGTGTTGGACCGTCAGCCGACAATCCATGATGGACCAGGATTAGGGATACCCGATGCCGAGTGACCAGAGCCAAGCGATCGAATACGGAAAGCCGCTGGAACCCGGCACCTTCGACTTCACCGCTGGCGATGCCACCGCCTCCCTCAAGCGCGCGCCCAACGCCTTCCTGACCAAGGTCCTGTCGCGCCTCCAGAAAGGCCGGGTCATCGTCCAGACGCCCGCCGGCGACTGCGTCGGATATACCGCGACTGAGCCCGGGCCTGAGGCGACAATCATCCTGAATAACTGGCGACCGGTGCGCTGGCTGCTGTGGAAGGGTGATCTTGGCTTTGCCGAATCCTATATGGAGGGCGATTGGACCACGCCCGACCTCGCCGCCTTCCTCGAGCTGGCGGCGCTGAATGTCGAAAGCCTGGATGCGGATATCACCGGTTCATTCCTGGTCCGCGCTATACGCCGGTTCAAGCATGCGCGCTCGGCCAACTCGAAGCGCGGGAGCCGGCGCAACATCGCCTCGCATTACGACCTGGGCAACGATTTCTACGAACGTTGGCTCGATACCGGCATGAGCTATTCCTCGGCGCTCTACACCGAGCCCGGCCAGTCGCTGGAAGCTGCGCAGACCGCCAAGCAGGACCTCGTGCTGGATCGCCTCGCGCTGAAAGGCGGCGAGAAGGTGCTTGAGATCGGCTGCGGCTGGGGCGGGCTCGCCGAGCGGGTGCTGGATCGCGGCGCCGGCGACATCACCTGCCTGACGCTCTCGACAGAGCAGCACGCCTACAGCCGGGACCGGCTCGAGAAGGCCGGGCTGGCGGCGCGTGGCGACATCCGGCTTCAGGATTATCGCGACGTGACCGGCAAGTTCGACCGGATCGTGTCGATCGAGATGCTGGAGGCGGTGGGCCAGGAATTCTGGCCTGCCTATTTCGATGCGCTGAACGCCCGCCTGACCGACGACGGCATCGCCGTTCTCCAGGTCATCACTATCTCAGAGGCCCGCTACAACAGCTATGAGCAGGGTGTCGACTTCATCCAGCGTTATATCTTCCCGGGGGGCATGCTGCCGTCGAAGGAGATCATGCGTGAACAGATCGCGCGAGCCGGGTTCGAGATCCGGTCGCTGGAGAATTTCGGTAAAGGCTATGCCCAGACCTTGGCCGAATGGAACCGCCGCTTCCAGGATGCCTGGCCGGCGATCCATACATTCGGCTTCGACAGGCGCTTCAAGCATATGTGGGAATATTATCTTGCCTATTGCGAATCCGGCTTCAGATCGGGAATCCTCGATGTCGGGCTCTATTGCATAGGCCGCCCGTCCTAAGGCGCGATAACAAGAGGCTGTCTGGGTGAGCATCAGTCGCCGCAACCTGCTGATTGCCGGGGGGGCGTTCCTCTACACGCCCCGGCTGCTGGCCGAACCGGAGAGGCCGAGGGAGCTCTCGCCGCCGCCCGGCAAATCGCTCGGCTTCAATGTGATGCGCAAGGGCGACAAGATCGGCGAACACCTGCTGACCTTCGACGGCCAAGGCGACAATCTGAAGGTCGAGGTCAATGTCGAGCTCAAGGTGGGCTTAGGCCCGATCGTGCTGTTCCGTTACAAGCATCACGCGACCGAGGTCTGGCAGAACGGCCAGCTCGCCACGCTCGACACCGAAACCAACGACGATGGCACGCACCATAAGGTGACCGGCCGCTATTCGCCGGAAGGCTTCAAGGTCGAGGGGACGAAGACCAAGCTGTACATCGCGCCTGTCGACGCGCTGCCGGCGACCCACTGGAACCGCAAGCAGCTCGACGGCCCCTGGATCAACACCCAGGACGGCCGGCTGCTGCGCCCGATGATTACGCCGATGGGCAAGGCGATGATCCCGGTCGCCTCGGGCAGCGAGATTCCTGCCCAGCATTTTTCGCTGACCGGCGACGCGATCCTTGAGACCTATTACGACGATATCCGCAACTGGGTCGGCCTGAACTTCAAGGCCGGGGATGGGTCGGTGATCCTGTATGAGCGGGTTTAGTCGAGCACGCGCACCGCACCCTTAGACGCGCTGGTCGTCAGCGCAGCATAGGCGCGCAGCGCCGTCGAGACCTTGCGCTGGCGGGTCTTGGGCTTCCAGGCGGCTTTGCCCAGAGCGTCCATCGCAGCGCGGCGCTTGGCGAGTTCCTCGTCCGAAACAGCCAGTCGGATGACCCGATTCGGAATGTCGATCTCGATCGTGTCGCCGGGCTCAACCAGGCCGATCGTGCCGCCTTCGGCTGCTTCGGGTGAGACATGGCCGATGGAAAGGCCTGAGGTGCCGCCGGAAAAACGGCCGTCGGTCACCAGAGCGCAGGCTTTGCCCAGCCCCTTCGATTTCAGATAGCTGGTCGGGTACAGCATTTCCTGCATGCCCGGCCCGCCGCGGGGCCCCTCATAACGGATGACCACGACATCGCCGGCCTTGACCTCGCCGCCCAGGATGGCGGCGACCGAAGCCTCCTGGCTCTCATAGACCTTGGCCGGCCCGCTGAAGACCAGGTTGTTTTCGTCGACGCCCGCCGTTTTCACGATGCAGCCGTCCAGCGCGATGTTGCCCTTCAGAACCGCCAGGCCGCCATCCTTGCTGAAGGCATGCTCGGCGCTGCGGACGACGCCGGCCTTGCGGTCGAGGTCGATATCGTCATAGCGCTCGTTCTGGCTGAACGCCTCCATCGTCGGCACGCCGCCGGGCGCGGCGCGGTAGAAGTCGCGCACGCCTTCGCTCGCGGTGCGCACCACATCCCAGCGGTCCAGCGCTTCGCCCATCGTTGCCGCATGGACGGTCGGCAGATCGTGATGGATCAGCCCGGCGCGGTCGAGCTCGCCCAGGATCGCCATCACGCCGCCGGCGCGGTGGACGTCTTCCATATGCACGTTGGCGACCGACGGGGCGACCTTGCACAGCACCGGCACGCGGCGCGACAGCCGGTCGATATCCTCCATGGTGAAGGGCACCTCCCCCTCATAGGCGGCGGCCAGCAGGTGCAGCACCGTGTTGGTCGAGCCGCCCATGGCGATGTCCATGGTCATCGCGTTCTCGAACGCCTGGAAGCTGGCGATGCTGCGCGGCAGGACAGAATTGTCGTTGTGCTCGTAATGGCGCTGGGCCAAGTCGACGATCAGATGGCCGGCCTCGACGAACAGGCGCTTGCGGTCGCCATGTGTGGCCAATACCGAGCCGTTGCCGGGCAGCGACAGGCCCAGCGCCTCAGTGAGGCAGTTCATCGAGTTTGCCGTGAACATGCCCGAGCAGGAGCCGCAGGTCGGGCACGCCGCCTCTTCCATGATCTTCACGTCGGCATCCGAGACGCGCTCGTCGGC
>DATBAZ010000164.1:0-9089 GCA_036271255.1 Alphaproteobacteria bacterium | reverse complement strand
ACGCCGGCCTTCGCTAAAACGTCCGTGGGCGCGTCCCAGGGCCGGTGGAGGAATTTGTCCGGCAGCCCGGCGATCTCCGGCACCCAGCGGCGGACGTAGGCGCCGTCCTTGTCGAACTTCTCACCCTGCAGCACCGGGTTGAAGATGCGGAAATAGGGCGCGGCATCGGCACCTGATCCCGCGACCCACTGCCAGTTCATCGCATTGTTGGCGAGATCGGCATCGACGAGGCAGTCCCAGAACCAAGCCTCGCCCTCGGTCCAAGGCAGCAGCAGATGCTTGACCAGAAATGAGGCGACGACCATCCGCACCCGGTTGTGCATCCAGCCGGTGGCCCAAAGCTGCCGCATGCCGGCATCGACGAACGGATAGCCGGTTTGGCCCTTCTGCCAGGCTTTCAAAGCCTTGGCGTCCTTGCGCCAGGGGAATTTCGCATAGCGCGGCGTGAAGGGTTCATCCGGCAGCGCCGGGAACTGGTCGAGCAACTGATGGGCGAAATCGCGCCAGATCAACTCCTTCAGATACGTGTCCGCGGCGTTGCCGGAGTGCAGCTCGACCGCGTGCCATATCTGCCGGACCGAAATCTCGCCCCAATGTAGATGCGGCGACAGGCGCGAAACCCCCTCCCGTCCCGGCAGGTTGCGGCCCGATGGGTAATGCCGAAGGGCATCGTCGACGAATGTATCGAGCCGATCCTGCGCGCCGGCCTCGCCGGGGATCCAATCGTCACCGAAGGCTGTGGCCCAGTCCGGATGGGTGGGCAGCAGCTTCCAACCGTCGAGGTCGTCGCTCGGTACGCGGATGTGATGCTGCTTGGCGCGGGGTGCCGGTACAGGCTTTGGCGGATGCGCCTGTTTCAACACCGCCCGGGCGAAGGGCGTGAATACCCGAAACGGCTTGCCGGATTTATTCTCGACGCTGCCGGGCTCGGTCAGCAGCGCGGCTGAAAAATCCCGGACCGCGACCCCGGATTTCGCCAGCGCCGCCAAGATTGCCGCGTCGCGGCTGACCGCGAAGGGCTCATAGCACCGGTTCCAGAAAACCGCTTCCGCGCCGATTTCCTTGACCAGCTTCGGGACCACGGTCTGTGCTGGCCCGCGCCGCAGGATCAGCGGGATATTCAGCTTGCCCAGGTCTTTCGCCAGCGATGCCAGGCTGTGATGCAGCCACCAGCGCGCGGCGCCCCCGATCTTCCATTTCTCCGGCGTCTCATCGTCGAGGACATAGATGGCGGCGATAAGAGCATCGCGTTCGACCGCGGCAGCCAGGGCCGGATTGTCGGCAAGGCGAAGGTCCTGGCGGAACCAGACAAGGGAAGGGGAGGCGGTCTCGGGCATGGTCTATGCGATCTAGAACGCGCGGACGCGCGATCGAGGTCGTGAAATCAAAGATTTAATGCGCCGCCGCCGGATCGGGCTTTGCGAGGATCGGCGTTGAGCGGATGAACAGCAGCAGTGGCGCGAAGATGACGCTGAGGATCGCCAGCAGGCGGAACACGTTGACATAGGCGATCATCCCGGCCTGCCGCGTCAGCTCGCCGTTCATCACCTCCATCGACGCCTTGGGGGACATGCCGCCCATCATCGTCGTCAGGTGGCGAAACGGGGTCATGAACTCGGTCAGATGCTCGTGGTTCATCTGCGTCAGCGACGACAGGCGCGCGATGACGATCGAGATTCCGATAGCGCCGCCGACATTCCTGACCAGGGCATAGAAGCCGGAAGCCTCGGTGCGCAGATGGATCGGCAGCGTCGAGAAGGCGAGCGTCGTCATCGGTGCGAAGGCGAAGCCCATGCCCACGCCCTGGATCACGCTCATCCAGATAAACTCCCTGGCCCCGATATTCAGCGACCAGCCGGACATGGTGTACATCGTGGCGCCGACGGTCAGCATACCGAACAGCACCAGATAGCGCAGGTCCACCCGGTTCGACATGCGGCCGAACACCATCATCGCGAAGATCGTGCCGAACCCGCGCGGCCCCATGACCAGGCCGGCGGTGACGACGGGATAGTTGAGCTCGGTCTGCAGCAGTTGCGGCGACAGAACGAAGGATCCGTTGAAGACGACATTCGTGCCCGTCGCCAGCAGCACGCAAAGGATGAAGTTGCGGTCCTTGAACATCGCCAGGTCGATGAACGGCCGCTGCGTCGTCAGGCTGTGGACCACGAACATATACATGCCGAAGACGGTCAGCACCGCCTCGACCTGGATTTCGACCGACGTGAACCAGCCCTGTTGCTCGCCGCGGTCGAGCGCGAGCTGCAGGGCGGCGATGGCGAGGCTGAGGAATGAGAATCCGAGCCAGTCGAACTTTCGGTCGCGCACCTTGTCGGATTCGGGGATGAAAGCGAGCGCGCCCAGCACGGTCAGGATGCCGAGCGGCAGGTTGATATAGAAGCACCAGCGCCAGCTGAATTCCTCGGTCAGATAGCCGCCCAGGGTCGGCCCCATGATCGGCGCCACCATCACGCCCATGCCCCAGATCGACATGGCGCGGCCGATCTCGTGGCGCGCATGGCTGTCCAGCAGGATCGCCTGAGACACGGGCATCATGGCCGCGCCGAAGATGCCCTGCAGAACGCGGAACAGCACCATCTGGCTGATCGAGCCGGCGACGCCGCACAACAGCGAGACGATGGTGAAGCCGATCAGCGACAGCACCAGCAGGCGTGTGCGGCCGATCCGGCCGGCCAGCCAGGATGTTGCCGGCGTCATGATCGCCGCTGCGATGATATAGGACGTCAGCACCCAGGAGATCTGATCCTGCGTGGCGCCCAGGCTGCCCTCCATATGGGGTAGGGCGACATTGACGATCGTGGTGTCCAGCGCCTGCATGATCGTACACATCATCAGGATGATGGTGATCATGAACTTGTTGGGCGCCACCAGCGGCGGTGCTGCCGTCAGGTCGGCGGCCTGGACGGCGACCATGCCGCTCAGCCTCTCAGGGCCGCGCTGGAGAAGGCGAACAGGCGCCGCCGTCCCAGCATCACGACATCGAAGGCGAAATCGAACAGCCGTGCGATCGCCGGGTCCAGGACGTTCAGGCCGCCGGTATAGGCGCCGAAGGCCGGCAGCACGAGGCGGCGGCCGTCGAGCGCGAAGCAGCGCCCGGATACCCGCGCCAGCCGGGTCCTGACCGAGGCGGTAGGGTGAAAATGGCCGGAGATTTCGCAGGTCTGTGCATCCGGCGCCTCGCTCCCGGCCTGATGGCGCAGCAGGACATTGCCGATAGCAACTTCATGCAGAACCGTGCCGCCCCAGCTGGCCGGCGGCTCGGGATCGTGATTGCCGGCGATCCAGATCCAGTCGCGGCTGCGGGTCATTGCGGCGATCCGGTCGGCGTTCCTGGGGTCGATCCGGTCGGCGGCGCCGGAATCGTGGGTCGAGTCGCCCAGGCAGATGACACGCTTCGGATCGTGTTGGTTCAGCAAGTGCTCCAGCCGGCCGATGGTGGCGGCTGTGTCGTAGGGCGGCAGGAACTGCGGCCGGCCCCGGGCGGCATAGCTGGAGCCCTTTTCCAGATGCAGGTCGGCCACGATCAGCGTGGCCTCGTCCGGCCACAGCAATGCGCCGTTCAGCTCTGCCTGGAAGGTTGTGCCCGCGAGCGAAAGTGGGTGACTGGTGTTCATGGGGATGTGCAACTAAGCGCGGTTTGTCCGGGCAGGCAAGGACGGACGCAGCGCTCTGAAATCCCCGGGCTTTTTGCTGGTTTTCAACGCACTTCCGCGCTATCGATTAAAATTCTTCAGGATACGAAAATAATAGCACATGATATTCAATCATGTCTGGAATAAGGGGATGGTCATTCGGTGATCGCTCTGCGGCGAAACCACTTTCTGGCGCTGGCCGCGCTGTATGCGTCGGCGATGGTTTACATGAGCCTTGTGCTTGGCCCCACCGGATTTCACTACGTTCCGATGGATTTCGGCGATGCGTGGGAGAAGTTCCTGTCGGTGCGCTTCGTGTCGCACGGCTCTAACGAGCGGCCGGACTGGATCGCCAACATGCTGATGCCGGCGCCGCTGACCTTCCTGATCAACAGCACGTTTGGCTTAGGCATCGTGACCGGCCGCAGGACGACCGGCATCGTGGTGACGCTCGTCACCGGCGTTCTGTTCGTCCTCGCCATCAAATATGCTCAGATTTTCTTTCCACCGCGGACGGTGACGCTCAACTACATCACGGCGCAGCTGATCGGCGTGGTCCTCGGTGTGGTCGCCTTCCAGTTCTCGCACACAAAGCTCTACCCCCGGCTGCTCGGCCTGTTCGAGGATGGGGATGGGCTCACCATCGTGCTGGGCGCCTATTCCGCCTTCCTGGTCGCCTACTATCTGATGCCGTTCGACATTACCCTCAGCATCGGTGACCTGGCGGCCCGGGCGCTCGAACTGTTCGGCATCCTGTTCTCGCTCCCCGGCGAGGGTCATGGCGCGACCTACCAGTTGCTGCTTGTCGTCGCCGATATGCTGACGGCAATTCCGCTCGGCATGTATCTGGCGGTCGTCGGCCGCCAGCGCACGACGCGGCGGTTGATCTGGCGCGCCATCGGCGTGGTCCTGCTGATCTTCTTCGCCCAGATTTTCGTGTTGGGCAGCGAACCGTTCCTGGTGTCGCTCTTCTACCGCAGCGCAGGCGCGATCATCGGCGTTCTGGCGATCCAGCGGATCAAGGGCAAGGACCTGCGCAAGCGCCACTATTACTTCTCGCGCTATGTGCCGACCGCTATCCCGATCTATCTGCTGCTGGTGATGTTCGTGTCGGGCGTGCTCAGCAGCCAGTGGTGGACCCTGGACGAAGCGACCAATGCGCTGGAGCCGCGGCAGTTTCTGCCGTTCTGGAATTTCTACATCGTCAGCAAGGCGCACGCGGCGCAGAGCCTGGTCGTGACCTCGATGATCTATGCGCCGATCGGCGTGATGGTGTGGCTGAGGCGGGGCTTCTGGTCCTCCGGCACGACCTTCTCGGCCTCGCTGGCCTTCGCCCTGTCGCTGACAATGGAGCTGGCGCGGATGATGAAGCCGGGCCTCAGGCCAGATTTTTCAGACCCGGTCATCGCGGCCATCGCCGCCGGCATCGCCTTCAAGGCGCTGCCCTTCCTGTGGCGCATGTTCGAACGCGAAGCCGCGCGTTCGGGCACGCTGGACAGCTATATCGCCATGCAGCAGAAGGCCGGCGAGCCGGCCTCCGCATAGGGGCTTACTGCAGCAGCGTCGCGACCTGCCAGGACAGGCCGGTGATGCCGTCTTTGAACGAGGTCGTGCCTTCGCCCATCGCGTCGCCGGCCTTGGCGTCGTTCACGTTGGTGTAGACCGGCCAATCCTTGTAAGCCCACTGATGGGTTCCGTCGTCACGCGTGACCACGGACCAATCCTCGGCGCCCTTGGCATCCGCCGGGGCGGCGTAGGGAACCCAGGTCTTCGTACAGTCGCCTGTGCAATCCTTCAGGCCCAGATTCTCCCCCGTATGGC
Organism: Alphaproteobacteria bacterium; assembly: GCA_036271255.1. Classification (GTDB taxonomy): domain Bacteria; phylum Pseudomonadota; class Alphaproteobacteria; order BOG-932; family Roseiterribacteraceae; genus BOG-932. The sequence continues at coordinate 3,615 of DATBAZ010000164.1, read as the reverse complement.
GCTTGGTGCCCAGCGGATTGAAGATCAGCTTGGCCAGCACATAGAGGGTCTTGCCGTCGGCGGTGGCGAAGGCGGGGCCGAAATCGCTGTGCCAGATCGTGACGCGGGGCGGCAGGAACTTGCGGTGGGTGGCCGAGGCATGCCACTGGCCGTCGAAGTCGTCGCCGTTGGTGTCGCCGGCTTTATGGTCGCCGGCGAAGGTGTAAAGCGGCTTGCCCTGAAAGGCCCACTGCTTCGTGCCGTCGTCGCGCGTCAGCACGGACCAATCGCCTTCGCCCTTCGCCATCCAGGCTGCCGGCAAGGGTCTCCAGTCCCGCACGCAATCGGCATCGCAGGTCGATTTGCCCGGCTTGGCGTCGTGGTCGGAGGTGTAGAGCGTGTGGCCCGCGATGTCGGCATAGACCGTGCCGCCCGGGAAGGGTTGGGTGGTGACGACGCCGGGCGCCGCGTCCTGGGCGGCGACCGGCGTCTGGGCCAGCGCAGTACCCGCCACGAGAGCCAGCGCGGCGGTCGCCGCGAGCAGGCCTTTCATCACGCCATCACCTCCCCGATGGTCTTGTTCGTCTCCATCGAGCCGGTGCCCCATTTGTTGAGCGGCAGGCCCAGCGCCTGCTGGACGGTGAGGCCGACGCGGGTGCAGCTGTCGCCGTTGCCGTCGACATGGATGCCGGTCTTGATCTTCCCGCCGGCCTTGCCGGCGATGAACATCGGCAGGGTCTCCAGCGAGTGGATTTTGGCATAGGAGCATTCGCTATGGGCCAGCAGCAGCGTGTGGTCCAGCAGGGTGCCGTCGCCTTCCTTGATCCCATCCATCGCCTGCAGCATGGTCAGCAGCCCACCCATGATCTGGTCGACGAAATAGGTCGCCTCGGGCTGATAGCCCAGCTTCTCGTCGATCGGCTCCTCATGGGTCAGCTGGTGATGCGTCACCGTCTCGCCCGCCTTGCGCAAGGTCGAGGCGGCATCGCCGAACACCATATTGAAGACGCGGGTCTGGTCGCAGGCCAGCGCCTGGGCCAAGAGGCCAGCCAGCAGCTTATGGTTGGCGATGACGACGTCGATCTGCGTGTTCTCCTTGGTCTCTTTCCAGGCGACCTCGCCGGGCTTCACGCAGGCCTCCAGCGGGGCCGGCTTCTGCAGCTGCAGCGCGAGCTGCTGCTCCAGTTGGCGGACCGAGGTGAAATACTGCTCCATGCGCGCCTTGTCGGCCGCGCCCAGCCCGGCGACGATCGCCTGGCGCTGCTCGTTCATGCCGGACAGCACGCTCTCACGCACCATCACCACCGGATCTGGGGTGAAGTCGGCGGCGTTCGGGTCCTTGAACTCAGGCCCGAAGATGCGCTGGTAGAAGGCCAGCGGCGAGCCCTCGGCCGGGTTGATGACGCTGGAGCTGCGGCGGCTGTTGCTGTCGCGCGCGTTGCCGGTCGCGGCCAGTTCCAGCGAGCGGAAGCGGGTGGTCTGGCCGATCTGGTCGGCGATGAACGTGTCCATCGTCGGCGCCTCGACCGACTGCATGTCCTTCGGCGCGCTGCCGGTCAGGATGGACATCGAGCCGGTGTAGTGCACCACCGCCGGCTTGCCGTCGACGATGGCCTTGAAGCCGGAGAAGACCGACAGCCGGTCCTTATACGGCGCCAGCACCTTGATCTCGGCCGGCATGTCGTAGTCGGTGCCCAGCTTGTTCGGGATCCAGCGGCCGGGATTGAGGCCGCAACCCCAGAACCAGGTGCCGAAGCGCACCGGCATCGGCGCGCCGGAGGCGAGCGCCGTGGCGTTGGTGTTCAGCATGCAGTCCAGCAGGGGCAGGCCCATCGTGACCGCGCCGCCGCCCAGCATGCCGCGCAGCATCGTGCGTCGGTCGAGACGCAAGTTATCGACACGCATTTTCGTGCTCATTGTGCGCTCTCCTTTGAGCTTAAGCTCGCCGTCTCAGACGACGAAATCCGATAGAAGGCATCGCTGGTGACGATCGTCCGCATCAGGTCGGGCAGGCGATAGCCGTTGGCGGCGAAGTCGGCATTCAGGAACTTCATCCACTCCACCTCGCCCTTCTCGGCCTGGCGGCCGGCGGCGTAGGTGTATAGCCGGCTGACCAGGCAGGAGGTGGTGGCCGGATTGTCGTGCAGCACCTTGCCCAGCGAGGCGGCGTCGGTGAACTTCACCCCGTCAAGGTCGCCCGAGGCATCGATCTCGGCCCCGTTCTCGGCCGGCCGGTACTCGCCCAGCGAGTCGAACTGCTCGAGGCCCAGTCCAATCGGATCGATCAGCTTGTGGCAGCCGGCGCAGGTCGGCGCGGTGCGGTGGGCATCGAGCCGCTGGCGGGCGGTCTTGAAGTTCGGGTTCTTGGTGTCCTGCACCAGGTTGAAATTCACGTTGCCCGGCGGGTCGGGCACTTTCTGGCACAGCAGCACGGTGCGCAGCGCCTTGCCCCGGATGGTGGGGGAGCTGCGGCCCGGCGTCGAATGCAGCGCCAGGAAGCTGATCTGGGTCAAGAGGCCGGCGCGAGGATCGCCGGCAGCGAACTGATACGCCTCCCAGCCTTCCTTGGCCTCGACAGGCACGCGATAGATCGTGCCCAGCAGCGGGGTCATGAAGGTCTTGCGGCTGGTGAACAGGTCACGATAGTCGCCCTTCTGCACCAGCAGATGGTCGGTGATGGTGCGCAAGGTCTGCTCCTGCGCGTCGACCAGCACGGCATTGGTGAATTTCGGATAGATCACCGTGTCCTTCGACAGGTCGGCGAAGGCGTCGAAATCCATCATGTCGTTGAAGAAGGCCCGCGTGCCGGCGACCAGGCGCGGCGAGGCCATCAGCCGGTCGACCTGCTTGGCCAAGCCTTTGTCGGTATTCAGCTCGCCTTTTTCAGCGGCGGTCAGCAGTTCGTCGTCCGGCGTCGTGTTCCACAGGAAGAAGCTGATCCGCGCCGCCTTGGCATAGGCGGTGAGACGCTGCTGCCCGGCATGGTCCGGATCGGCCTCCGCGACTTCGCGGCGGAACAGGAATTGCGGCGATTCCAGCATCGCCGTCAGGCTCATGGCGATGCCCTTGTAGAAATCGCCCAGCTTCGTCGTCGTTGCGTCGGCGATTGCCAGCTCAGCCTTCAACTCGTCGTCGGTCAGCGGCCGGCGATAGAGCAGGCGGCCGACGCTGGTGAAGAACTGCCTGGCGCAGGCTTCGTCCGGCGCCTTGGCCGAGGCTGGCTTGCAGCCGAGAAGCATGCCGCGATGCTTCTCGTCCACGACCTGAGCCGCGGTGCCGCGGGCCATGCTGTCATACTGCTCGAAGCCCGAGGGGGTGACGCTGACCTCGCCGGCGCCGACAGCCAGCAGCCCGGCCTTGCGCAGGTCGGGCTCGAACCGGCCGCCGATCTTGATGTCGGCGCCGAATATGTCGGCGATGATGGTCTGGTACTGCTCCTGCGTCACCCGGCGGATGACGATCGGGCCGCCGGAGGAGGCAACCTCCTCCTTCTTGCCGCAGCCGACGAGGGTAAGTGAGGCCAGAATTGCTAACGCAGCAAACCTCAGAGCGCCTCCCCCCTTGAGGGGGAGGTCGGCGGCGTCTTGGCCGCCGGGTGGGGGGTACTGCCGCCGCGTGCCGGATGCTTGGGAGCAG
>DATBAZ010000163.1:0-3570 GCA_036271255.1 Alphaproteobacteria bacterium | reverse complement strand
CACCTGGGAAATCGGTCCAGACCGACGCCGAGATCGATGCCTATATCCGCGCCCGGGCGGAGGCCGACTATCACTCGGTCGGCACCTGCAAGATGGGCAGCGACGGCATGGCGGTGGTCGACAGCAAGCTCAGGGTCCATGGCGTCGAAGGCCTGCGCGTCGTCGACGCCTCGGTGATGCCGACCCTGGTCGGCGGCAACACCAACATGCCGGTGATCATGGTGGCGGAGAAGGCGTCGGACATCATCTACGGAGATACGTGATGCCGACCCAGGCTGAGATGAAGGCCGCCCTCCAGGCCTATATCGACGGGTTCAACGCCGACGATCCCGAGGCGATCATGTCCTTGTTCGCCGCCGACGCCGTGATCGAAGACCCGGTCGGCTCACCGCTGAAGTCCCGGGCCGAGTTCGAAGCCTTCATCCGCCAGGGCGTGAAGTTCGGCGCCCGCCTTGCACTCGCAGCGCCGATCCGCGGCTCGCACGGCAACCACGCCGCGATGGTTTTCACCGTCACCTTCGTCCAGGACGGCGTGCGCTACACGACCAACTCGACCGACGTGATGACGTTCGACGAGGCCGGGAAGATCGTGCGCATGGACGGGCTGTGGGGGCCGGGGGACGTCACGGTCGGCTGACCGCCAGTTTGCTGTTTTGCTTCGCCGCCGATGGGCGTAAATTCCTTTCATAAAAATAATGACTGGGAGGCGACGCCATGGGTTGGACACGTGTCAGCCGCAGGACCGCGCTTGGGATAATGACCGGCGCGGTGGCCGCATCGGGCCTGCCCGGCGTTGCGCGCGCGGCCGAGGGCAAAGCGCCGGACGCCAAGCTCGACGTCGCCGGCTACACGGTGACCGACGCCTTCTTCGACGCGGCCTATGTCGACATCGACGAGGCGCGGACCGATTTCGTCCCGCATCGCTTCATCCATGGCGGCTTCAAGGGCACCGGCACGCGCTTCTCGTTCCATTTCCCGGCCGCCGAGCATTACCAGGGCCGTTTCCTGCAGCCGCTGGAAGGCGGCACCGCGGGCAGCGAGTATTCCTACGGCGCGCCGCAGCAGGGCGCGGTGGCGCTGGGCGGGCTGGATACCGCCGTGCGGCTCGGCGCTTACCTCGTGCAGTCGAATCAGGGCCATGTCGGCACCGAGAAATGCCCCAAGGGCGGCGACAACCTGGCGCTCTATGGCTGGCGGGCCAGTGCCGAGACCGGCCGGTTCGCCCGTTATCTGGCGACCCAACTCTACGGCAGCCGGCCGAAATACGGCTATGTCTTCGGCGGCAGCGGCGGCGGCCACCGCGCGCCGCTGTGCCTTGAGAACGCGCCCGACGTCTGGGCGGGTGCCGTGCCCTTCATGGGCGGCGCCATGGTCGATCCGGCCAATGTCGACAAGCCGATGATCGCCACCCAGGTCATCTTCTATTCCGCGCTGCTGAACGTGCAGCGCATGCTGCGCGACCAGCTGAAGGATGTGGTCGACGCGGTCGAGCCGGGCGGCAGCGGCAATCCGTTCGACAAGCTGACCGTCGATCAGCGGGTCGCGCTGGAGGAGCTCTATCGCTGCGGCTATCCGCGCGGGGCGGAATTCCTGATCGATCCGGACAACTATACCGGCCAGATTTTCGAGTGGGCCTGGTCGGCCGAGCTGATCAAGACCATGGACCCCGGCTATTTCACCGATTTCTGGAGCCAGCCGGGCTATGCCGGCCACGACACGCCCCACCTGTTCACCGACGACATCATCGATGCGACGGTAACGGTACGGAAGGTGATGACCGCCGGCGAGCTGCTGGCGGCCGCTGCTGCGGGCGGACCGGAAGGGCGCTCCTCGTCGCTGATGCTGGTCCGCAGGCTGCCCCAGGATGCGGCAGTCGGCGTCGTGCTGGAGAGCGTGCCCAGGGGCTATATGATCGGCGCGGGGCTGGCGATCGCGAGCGGGGCGGCGGCGGGGCGGACGCTCTATTGCACATCGCAGGCCGGCTCGACCTGGCTCGGCAACGCCATCGACCAGGCCGGCAACCTGCGCTTTGCCGCGGTGAAGCCGGGCGACACGATCAAGATCACCAACCGCCCGTTCCTGGCCTATTGCAGCTGGTACAAGCACCACGTCGTCGCCGGCGACCCCGGCTTCGCCAACGAGATGCTGGACGGCAGGCCGCTCTATCCGCAGCGCGCGGTCCAGGTGCCGGCGACGATCTTCTCAGGCGGGCGCAACACGGCGAAGTTCCAGGGCAAGATGCTGTGGTACCAGCACACCCACGACACTGCCGTGTGGCCGGCCCCCGCCTTTTACTATCGGGACGAGATCGTCAAGGCGCAGGGCGAGACCGGCGCGCACGACCGTTATCGCCTGCGCTTCACCGAATATGCCCACCACATCCCGGCGCCCGGCATCCCCAAGGGCGCCGCGCCGGTGCCGACGACCCGGCTGATCGACTACATGCCGCAGATCGAGCAGGGGCTGCACGACCTCGTTGCCTGGGTCGAGAAAGGCGTCGAGCCGGCCCAGACCAATGCCGACTATCGCGACGGCAAGGTCGTGCTGCCGCCGACAGCGACCCAGCGCGGCGGCATCCAGCCGGTGGTGCGCGCCACCGCCAACGGCAGCCCGCGCGCCGACGTGAAGCCCGGCCAGCCCGTCGCCTTCGCCGTCGATGCCGAGGTTCCGCCCGGGGCCGGCACCCTGATCGCGGTGGAATGGGATTTCGACGGGGCGGGGGCCTATCCGTTCAAGCATCCGGGCATCGACGGCAAGGCCAAGGCGCTGAAGCTCGACACCACCCACGCCTTCGACAAACCCGGCACCTATTTCGCCGCCGTGCGTGTCGTCTCCCACCGGGACGGCGATGTCGCCGCCACGTCATGCCGCATCGAAAACCTCGGCCGGGTGCGGGTGGTGGTCACCTAGCCGTTATCGACATCGACCTCGACGGTCATGTTCTGGATCGAGCTGCCGATGATGACGCCCTGGAGCGGGCTTACGTCGCCGTAGTCGCGGCCCCAGGCCAAGGTGATGAGGTCGGACGAGCCGGGGCGGCCGTTGGTCGGGTCCAGGTCGAGCCAGCTGTCTTCGCCGCACCACACGGAGAGCCAGGCGTGGGACACGTCGGCGCCGATGGTCTTGGGCTTGCCCGGGGCGGGCAGGGTGCGCAGATATCCCGAGACATAGCGGGCAGCCAGGCCGATCGAGCGCAGGCAGCCGATCTCCAGATGGGCGAAATCCTGGCAGACGCCGCGGCGGTCGGCGAGCACGTCGGCCACGGGGGTCGAGATCGTCGTCGCCTCGGGGTCGAAAGTGAATTCGTCATAGATGCGGTTCGTCAGGTCCATCGCCGCCTCGCCGATCGGCCGGCCCGGCGGGAAGGAGGGCAGGGCGAAGTCGTAGAGTTCGGCGCCGGGCAGGATCATCGGCGAGACATAGGCGAAGGCGCTCGCCTCCCGCGCGCCATGGTCCACCGGGTCGTTCAGTCGGTCGCGCAGAACCTCCCACGGCGTATCCATCGCCGCGACCTGCGGCCGATCCTCCGCCACCTCGACCTGGATTTCGGTGCGCACGCGCAGCCGCATA
>DATBAZ010000162.1:0-2925 GCA_036271255.1 Alphaproteobacteria bacterium | reverse complement strand
TAACCCATTGATAAGTCATCATATCTGCCGAAAATGCGGAAAGCCAAGCTCAGGATATCGCATTCAAAGGCTTCTTCGGGCCTTCGGGCCTTCGTGGTGAAAAATGTGCACCATCAAGCGCTCCGACAGCACCACGGAGCCGGGGTACGTTACAACAACGGCAACCTGATGCGTTCACCGCACCATACGAGTCCGGCTGCTGCCCGGTTCGAGGAACTGGCAGTCTGCAACGCGGAGCGCCGCGCCTGGCCCTTTATGTGTTCGATGCAAACACGGTCGTCTCGGCTGCGTTGAACCCCACTGGACTGCGCCGACAGGCCATAGCGGCCGTACGGGCGAAGGGCACCATGCCGTCGTGAATGCCAGCAGGTTCGGGAGCCGGCGATGGGGGGAACGCCGTCCACCCCATCGCCCGATACGCGCTCCTGGCGCCGCCGCGCCGGGGCTGCTCAGCCCGCCGCGGCCGCGAGCTTGTCCTGCGTCTTCGTCTCGAAATCGCTGGCCTCGTGCCGCTCATGCAGCTGGCTCGCCGGGTCGCCCTGCAGGCGGTTGACCATGCGCCCCCGCCGGACCGCCGGCCGCTGGCCGATCGCATCGGCCCAGCGCTGGACGTTCTTGTACTCGTGCACCGCCAGGAACTCGCCCGATCCGTACAGCAGGCCCTTGGCCAGGCCACCGTACCAGGGCCACACCGCCATATCAGCGATCGTGTACTCGCTGCCCGCCAGGTACTCGTTGTCCGCGAGGCGCCGGTCGAGCACGTCGAGCTGGCGCTTCACCTCCATCGCGAAACGGTCGATGGCATATTCGATCTTCGTCGGCGCATAGGCGTAGAAGTGGCCGAAGCCGCCGCCCAGGTAAGGCGCGCTGCCCATCTGCCAGAACAGCCACGACAGGGTCTCGGCGCGCAGGCCGACCTCGGTCGGCAGGAAGGCCCCGAACTTCTCGGCGAGATGCATCAGGATGGCGCCGGACTCGAAGACCCGGATCGGCTTCGGACCGCTGCGATCCAGCAGCGCCGGGATCTTGGAATTGGGATTGATCGCCACGAAGCCGCTGCCGAACTGGTCACCCTCGCCGATGCGGATCAGCCAGGCGTCGTATTCGGCGCCGCTATGGCCGAGGGCCAGCAGTTCCTCGAGCATCACCGTGACCTTCTGGCCGTTCGGCGTGCCGAGCGAGTAGAGCTGCATGGGATGGCGGCCGACCGGCAGCTCCTTGTCGTGCGTGGGTCCCGCGATCGGTCGGTTGATGTTCGCGAACCGGCCGCCGTTCGCCTTGTTCCAGGTCCAGACCGGCGGCGGCGTGTAGTCGGATGAGCTGGTCATTGTCTTGGCTCCGAGCGTTTGGCGCGGGCAGACGACCGCAGTCTCGGCTGACGCTGCACCGCTTTTGCGACCCTCTGCGAATGCCCTAATCCCGGGGACGATGCAATCTCCGCTCCCAAGGGGTACTGCACACAGGGCACCGCTCCCAGGGGCACCGCTCCCAGGGGGGCGGTTTCGGCGATCTGGCGGGGGCGTTCGGCAACTTGGCCGGCGGCGCGCCGGACGCGACGTCAGCCGGACATGGTGTCAGCCGCTTGGGGCGTCAGTCTCCCCAATCCCCAGCCGCTCCTTGTAGTCCGGGTCCCACGACGCCAGGCGCCCCCGGCGGACCCGCTCATCCATCGCCATGCGCACCACCGGCCGCATCACGGTCGGCTGGGTCCCCACGATGCCCGCCTGCTCCAGTTCCGCATAGCGCGCGTCGTCGTAGCCCAGCAGGCCCTGGATGACCTCCCGGTTGTGCTGACCCAATGTCGGGCCCGGCCCCCGCACCGCCAGAGGCAGGCCGCTCAGCCGCCAGGGGCGGCCGATGATGATGCGCTCGCCCATGGCGCGTTCGGGCGGAAAGCGCACCCGCTCCAGCATCCCCCGTGCCTTGGCGTGCGGATCCAGATGCATGTCGCGCGCATTGAACACCGCGCCGGCCCGCACGCCGGCCGCCTGCAACCGGTGCATGGCATCGAATTTCGCGACGCCGGCGGTCCAGGCGGCGATGATCGCATCGATCTCGTCGTGGTTCCGCATCCGCCAGGCGTTGTCGGCATAGCGCGGATCGTCCGCCAGCTCCGGCCGGCCGATCGCCCGGCACAGCGCGGCCCATTCCACGTCGTCGTGCACCGACACCACGCACCACTCGTCGTCGCCGGCACAGCGGTAGCAGCCTTGCGGCGCCAGCCAGGGATGGCGGTTGCCGATCCGCTCGCCCAGCCGCCCGTTGGCCTCCCAGTCGAGGATCGCATCGGACACCATCGAGCAGCCAAGCTGATACATGGCGACATCGACCCACAGGCCGCGGCCGAACCGGTTGCGATAGCGCACCGCCAGGGTGGTGCCCATCAGCAGCGCCCAGCTCGCCAGGAAATCGACGAAGGACTGCCCGGCTTTCGAGGGCACGTCACCGGGATAGCCGGTGACATGGGTCAGCCCGTGCGTGGCCTCCATCGTGGTCGCCTGGCCGGGATACTGGGCGTAGGGCCCCTCCTGCCCGTAACCGCTGCAGGACAGCATGATCAGGTTGGGATTGAGCTTCGCCGCGTTGGGGTAGTCGAGCCCCCAGCCGCGCATCACCCGCGGGGTGAAATTCTCCGCCAGGATGTCGCTCACCTTGATCAGATCGCGCAGGATCTCACGCCCGGCGGGCTGGCGCAGGTCGAGCGTGAGCGACTTCTTGCCGCGGTTGAGCAGGTTGAACCCGGCGGTGCGGTTCCACGGGTCCTCGCCCGGCTCATTGTTGGCATAGATGGTGGACACATTGCCGCCGCGCGTGGTGTCGAGGCGCGCGGGGCCTTCGATCTTGATCACCTCGGCGCCGAGATCGGCCAGCAGCCCGCCGGCATAGGGCAGCGAGAACACGTTGCTGATGTCGACCACGCGGAAG
>DATBAZ010000161.1:0-26692 GCA_036271255.1 Alphaproteobacteria bacterium | reverse complement strand
GCCGGCTGGAGCCGGCGCCCGTCGATGCGGATCGTCAGTGCTTCTCTTGCTTGCCTTCGCCGCCCTTGCCGCCGCCCTGATGCGCGGGAGCTTGGTGCGGCGCGGCCTGGTGCTGCGCCGCTGCCGGACGCTGACCCCCCGGCTGACCGGCGGGACGCGCGCCGCCGCCGCCGGCCTGACGCTCGGCCGGAGTCCGGTGGGCTGCCGGCGCACGCTTTGCCTGGGCGGCTTTGGGCCTGTCCCCACCGGCCTTTGCGCCGGCATCGGCCTTTTCCCTGGCGGCGGGGCGTTCCTTCGCACCGGCGTTGGCTTTCTCCCTGGCGCCTGGACGGTCCTTCGCGCCGGCATCGGCCTTCTCCCGCGCGGCCGCACCGGGCCTGTCAGCCTTGGCGCCGGCCTTATCGTCGGCCCCGGCCTTGGCATCGCCACGAACGGCGGGCGACTTGTCGGCGCCCCGACCGGCCGACTTGGCCGCTACCGCGCCGGGGCCTTTGAGCTCGCCGGGTTTGGAGGCCGCGGCCACAGCCGGCTTGCCTTTGTTAGCCGAAGCGCGCTGCGCCGGATCGGCCTTCGCCGCATCCACGTGCCGTGTCTGCTCGGCCGTACGCTCCTCATGCTGATCCCGGGCGGCGGCTTCTTCCTGGGCGTTTGCGCGCCTCGTGACGCCGCCGGCGCCGTTGAAGGCCGCGCCGCCGGGCCGGCTGTTCACCACCGTCTTGTTATAGACGTTGGTGATGTGGGTGTTGCTGATATTGGTGACCGAACGGTTATAGGCGAACCCGCCGCCACGCCACTCGCCGCCGAGGAACCCGACGCCGCCATAGCCGAAGCCGTAGTTCACGCCGCCGTAGAAGCCGACATGCGGGCCCCAATAGCCGGCATGGAAGCCGTAGACGCCGCCGGCGAAGCCCCAATAGGGCGGGGTCCACAGCACGCCGATGCGCGGCGGGCGCACCCAGACGCCGGGCACCCAGAAATAGCCGCCGGCCTCTTCATAGTTCCAATAACCGGGTGTCCATAGATAGCCTTCCTCCGGAATCGGCGGCTGGACATAGACGGGGATCGGCGGCGGCGCGATGCCGACCGAGATGCCGACCGCGACCTGCGCGGCTGCCTGCGGGGCGATGGCGGCGGGAACCGCCATCGTCAGACCGAGTATGACCGGGATGTAATAAGGGGAAAAACGCATTTCTTAAGCCTCGTTTATGAGAATTTTCGACTGCGGAATGACGTTGCAGTACAGACGATACGCTGTAGCAGGGCGCTTGGTGCCTTTCCGCAGCATTAAATCGTTGTAATGCGTATTCAACATCGGAGGAATGTCGAAAGTTCCCGGCCCGAGGCGCCGGACGACGTTCCTAGAGGAACGTGTCCATCACCGGCGCCCCCAGGAACGACCCGCCCAGGGTCAGCCCGGCGAGGTTCGAGTTGTTGGCGATGTGATTGCGCCCGGTCTTCAGGTCCAGCCATGGGCGCACCATCGGGTTGTCGTTGAACACGCCCTTCGCGCCCGACAGCAGCAGCAGCTCGTCGACCAGGTCGGCGCAGCGGCGGGCGACGCGCGAGGCCTGGTACTTGTAGAAGACACGATGGTCGGCGGCGACGTCCCCGCCCTGGCGCACGACCTCCATCATATCGTCGAACACCTTGAACAGAGTGGTCTTCATGCCTTCCAGCTCGGCCGCGGTGTTGGCCGCGGCAGACAGCACGAACGGGTCGGCCTTGGTCGCCATGCCGGTATTGGTCGAAACGCGGCTCTTGGCGATCTCCAGGAAGTCTTTCAGCGCGCCCTGCGCGGCGCCGATCGAGGCGGTGGAGACGGCGCGGGTGAAGATCGCCGCCCAAGGCAGCTTGAACAGGTCGCCGGTATTCACCTCCTGGCCGGGATTGCGGCACAGGAAGCCGTCCATCGCCTTGTGGGTGCGATGCTCGGGCACGAAGGCGCGGTCGACCTTGACGTCGTGGCTGCCGGTGGCCTTCAGGCCATAGGTGTGCCAGGTGTCGATGATCTGATAGTCGCTGCGCGGCAGCAGGAAGGTGCGGTATTCCGGCGGGCCCTTGCCGTCTTCCGGGAAAATCAGCGCGCCCAGGAACACCCAGTCGCAATGCTGGCTACCGGATGAGAAGCTCCACTGGCCCGACAGGTAGAAGCCGCCATCGGCCTTCTCGACCTTGCCGACCGGCTGGTAGGAGGAGGAGATCAGCGTGCTGGCATCCTTCGACCATACGTCTTCCTGCGCCTGCAACGGGAACAGGCCCATCTGCAGCGGGTGGACGCCGATGACGCCCAGCACCCAGGCGCTCGACATGCAGCCCTCGGCCACCGCGATTTGCACCTTGAAGAAGGTGTTGGGCTCCATCTCGAAGCCGCCCCAGCGCTTGGGCTTCAGGATGTCGAAGAAGCCGGCCTTCTTGAAATCGGCGATGGTCTCGTCGGGGATCTTGCGCTCAGCCTCGCCCTTCGCCGCACGCTCGCGCAGCACCGGGATCATGGCCTCGGCCCGGGCGATCAGGGTCGCCGCGTCCGGGATCGCGCCGTTCACCTGCCGCTCATGCATCGATGTGTCCATAATCCCACCCTCCACAGTTCTGTCGGACGCTGCGCCACTGGATTCGTCGGCGCCGTCCAATTCGTAATATTTATATGCCGAATTTACGCATACTCAAGCCAAATCGCGATTTCTCTTCCGGAAATCGACGAAATCGACGCCAAAACCGCGATATATAACGAAAATCCGCACCATCGGCCTCGTGCGGGCCGCAGTATGCGTAGACAGAAGGGCTTTTGTCTACGTGCCTCGATTGACGATTGCGGAGGCGCTGACTAGAAGTCGCAGAGATCGGCCGCCCAAATGTGCGGCTCTTGAAGGGGTATCATGGACTTCCGGTTCACCGAGGACCAGCTGACATTCCGTGACGCGGTGCGCGATTTCCTTGACGGGGAATGCACGCCGACGGCGATCCGCGCGCTGATCGACAGCCCCGACGGCGGGGCGCTGAAATTCCGTTCCGCCTTGGCCGAGCTGGGCCTTGCCGGCCTGCCGATCGCCGAGGATTTCGGCGGGCTGGGCATGAACGAGCTCGACGCCGTGCTGAATGCCGAGGAATGCGGCCGCGCCGCCGTGCCGGGCGCCCTGTTCGACAGCTTCGCCGTCGCTGCGCCACTGCTGGCCGAGGCTTCGCCCGAACTGGCGGCCGAATGGCTGCCTAAGGTGGCGGCGGGCGAGGCGACCCTGGCCTTTGGCCACGAGGTCAATCCGTTCATCCTCGACGCCGGGATCGCCGACCTGCTGCTGCTGCCCCGCGACGGCGCGCTTCATGCCGTGCCGAAGCCGGCGGTGAGTCTTAAGGAGGCGCCGTCCGTCGACCCATCCCGTCGCCCGTCGCGCGTCGAGTGGAATGGCTCAGGTGGCACGAAGATCGCCGATGGCGCGCGGGCAACCGAGTTGACCGGCCTGGCGTTCGACCGCGCCGCGCTCTACGCCGCCGCCGACATGCTGGGGGCGACCCAGCGCATGCTCGACATGTCTGTCGAATACACCAAGAACCGCGAGCAGTTCGGCCGGCCTATCGGCTCGTTTCAGGCGGTGAAGCATCTGCTGGCCGATGTCCAGGTTAAGCTGACCTTCGCCCGGCCTGTCGTGCATTACGCGGCCTATGCTCTGGTCAATAATCTGCCGGACACGTCGGTGCGCGTTTCCCATGCCAAGGTCGCCGCCGGCGACGCCGCCGCTTTGGGCGCACGTCGCACACTCCAGGTGCATGGGGCGATGGGTTACACTTGGGAATATGATCTCCAGATATGGATGAAACGGGTGTGGGCCGAGGCTGCGTACTGGGGTACGTCGGCGTGGCACCGCTCCCGCATAGCCGGCGCGATCCTTGCGCCCAACACGGACCTGGGTCCGGGACGTACTTGGGGCCCGGGCCGGACCTGCGCAGCTTGATGAAACGGGCCGGTTCGGCCCAACGGAGCCATGATGTCTGAAGCCTATATCGTAGATGCCGTTCGTACGCCCGTGGGCAAGCGCAATGGCGGTCTGTCCAAGGTGCACCCGGCCGACCTCGGCGCCCATTCGCTGAACGCGCTGATGCAACGCACCGGCATCGACCCGGCGGCGGTCGAGGACGTGGTGTTCGGCTGCGTCGATGCGCTGGGCCCTCAGGCCGGCGATATCGCCCGCACCTGCTGGCTGGCCGCCGGCCTGCCGGACGAAGTCCCCGGCACCACCATCGACCGTCAGTGCGGCTCAGCTCAGCAGGCGATCCATTTCGCCGCCCAGGCGGTGATGAGCGGCACCTCCGACGTGATCGTGGCCGGCGGCGTCCAGAACATGTCGATGATCCCGATCTCCAGCGCCATGACCATGGCCGCGCCGCTCGGCTTCAGCGACCCGTTCTCCGGCTCTGAGGGCTGGCGCAGGCGCTATGGCGACGTGCCGGTCTCGCAGTTCAACTCGGCCGAGATGATCGCAGAGAAGTGGCAGGCCAGCCGCGAGGACATGGAGCTGTTCGCCTATAACAGCCACATGAAGGCCATCCGCGCCCAGGACGAAGGCCGCTTCAACAACGAGATCGCGCCGATGAACGGCGTGACCGCCGATGAAGGCCCCCGCCGGGACACGACGCTTGAGAAAATGGCGACCCTGAAGCTGCTGCAGGAAGGCGGCCGGGTGCATGCCGGCGTCGCCAGCCAGATCTCCGACGCTTCGGCCGCGCTGCTGATCGTCAACGAGCAGGGGCTGAAGACTCATAACCTGAAGCCGCGCGCGCGTATCCATCACCTCTCGGTCCGCGGCGCCGACCCGGTCTGGATGCTGACGGCGCCGATCCCGGCGACCGAATATGCGCTGAAAAAGGCCGGCATGAAGCTGAGCGACATCGATCTGGTCGAGATCAACGAGGCTTTCGCCTCGGTCGTCATCGCCTGGCTGAAGGACACCGGCGCCGATCCGGACAAGGTGAACGTCAATGGTGGCGCCATCGCGCTGGGCCACCCGCTGGGCGCCACCGGCGCGCGGTTGATGACCACCATGCTGAACGAGCTGGAGCGCACCGGCGGCCGCTATGGCCTGCAGACCATGTGCGAGGGCGGCGGCCAGGCAAACGTCACCATCATCGAACGGCTGTGACTTTGGCTGTCTTGCCCTTCCTTACCTCGCCCCTCGGGGGAGAGGTCGGCGCGCGCTTTGACGTGCCGGGTGAGGGGGGCTGTGGCCGCCATCGCGATCTATCCGTGGCAGCGAGAGGGTGGAGAGAGCCCCCCTCACCCGGATTGCTGCGCAATCCGACCTCTCCCCCGAGGGGCGAGGTAACGAGTGGCGCTCACCATGGTTAGTGCGTCTCAAGAAGACCGGGCGCTCATCCGCGACTCCGCCCGCAGTTTCCTCGCCGATAATGCGACAAGTGCGGACGTGCGGAAATGGATGGCGACCGATCTCGGCTACGACCGTGAGGTCTGGGGCCGCGTCGCCGGCGAGCTTGGGTGGCCGGCCGTGCCGGTGCCCGAGGATTTCGGGGGGCTGGGGCTGGGTTTGGGCGAAACCGCCTTGCTGATGGAGGAGATGGGGGCGGCGGTGTTCTGCTCCCCGTTCCTCGCAACGGCCTGCTTGGCCGGCTCGGTCATCGCGCTCGGCGGCTCTGAAACGCAGAAGGGCGAATGGCTGCCCGCCATTGCCGGCGGTGAACTGACCGCGACCCTGGCGCTGACCGAGAAGACCGGCCGCGTCGATGCCGCCGCGATCCAGGCGGAATACAGGGCCGATGGCGACTCCTTTGTTCTCAACGGCGCCAAGCGCTTCGTCGTCGACGGACAGAGCGCCGATTTGCTGATCGTCGCCGCCCGCGAAGCCGGCTCGAGCGGCGAGAAGGGCATCGGGCTATTCGCCGTGCAGGGCGATGCGGAAGGCGTGGCGCGGCAGGCGCTGCCGACCCTGGACCAGACGCGGCGCCAGGCCGATGTTCAGTTCGGCGATGTCCGGGTGTCGCGTGACGCGCTGATCGGCGAGGCCGGCAATGGCTGGCCGGTGCTGGCCCAAGCGCTCGACCACGGCATCACCGCATTGGCGGCTGAGCAGGCGGGCGGGGCGCGGCGCATACTCCAGATGACTGTCGATTATATGCAGGAGCGCGTGCAGTTCGGCCGCCAGATCGGCTCTTTCCAGGCGGTGAAGCATCGCGCCGCCGACATGATGGTGAAGGTCGAATCCAGCCTTGCCGCGGCGCGTAACGCCGCCGACGCAGCCGATGCCGGCGATGCCGATTTCCCGATGCTGGCGGCGATGGCCAAGGCCTATTGCTCAGACGCCTATTTCTTCTGCGCCGGTGAATCGATCCAGCTGCATGGCGGCGTCGGTTTCACCTGGGAATACGACCCGCACCTCTTCTTCAAGCGCGCCCGCGCCTCCGCATCGATGCTGGGCGACGCCACCTATCACCGCGAGCGGATCGCGGTGGGGCTGGGCCTCTAGATGACCGACGTCACTGACTCCTCCGAAGACCGCGCCTTCCGCGAAGAGGCGCGCGCCTGGCTGACCGAGCAGCTCGAAGGCCCCTTTGCCCATGTCCGCTTCCGCGGCGGTCCGGGTGAGGAGGAGGAGGAGTTCGAAGGCCGGGTCGAGTGGGAAAAGGCGATGGGCGCCGCCGGCTGGACCGGCATCACCTGGCCCAAGGAATATGGCGGCCGTGCGGTGCCGCTGTCGCAGCAGGTCATCTTCTATCAGGAATATGCCCGCGCCGGCGGCCCCGGCCGCGTCGGCCATATCGGCGAGGGGCTGGTTGCCCCGACCATCCTGGCTTTCGGCAGCGAGGAGCAGAAGCAGCGTTTCCTGCCCGGCATCAAGAGCGGCACCGAACTCTGGTGCCAGGGCTATTCCGAGCCCGCCGCCGGGTCGGACCTTGCCAATGTGCAGACCCGTGGCCGGATCGATGGCGACGAATGGGTGATCGACGGCCAGAAGGTCTGGACCTCGCTGGCCCATAATTCCGACTGGTGCTTCGTCATCGCCAAGACCGAGCCCGACGCGGCGCGCTATCGCAACCTGTCCTTCCTGCTGGTGCCGATGGACCAGTCGGGGATCACGGTGAAGCCGATCGTGCAGCTGTCCGGCACGTCCGAGTTCAACGAAGTCTTCTTCGACGGCGCCCGCACCCCGGCCGCGAATGTCGTCGGCGGGGCGGGGAACGGCTGGAAGGTGGCGATGGGGCTGCTCTCCTTCGAGCGCGGCGCCTCGACCCTCGGCCAGCAGATCGGCTTCGAAAGCGAGTTCAAGGAAATCCTGGCCGCCGCGCGTGAGAACGGCGCCGCCAAGGACCCGGTGATGCGCCAGAAGCTGGCCCAGGCCTGGATCGAGCTGCAGCTCGTGCGCCTGAACGCCGTCACCAACCTGACCGAGGGCACCACCCGCCCAGGCCTCGCCGCGATCAACAAGCTCTGCTGGGCGACCTGGCACCGCAATGCCGGAGAGCTGGCGATGGAGGTCATGGGCGCCGATGCCGAGCTTTGCGCCGAGCCGCCCTACAAGCTGACCCGCTTCCAGAGCCGCTTCCTGTTCTCCCGCTCGGATACGATTTATGGCGGGACCAACGAGATCCAGCGCAATATCATCGCTGAACAGGCGCTCGGCCTGCCGCGCGAGCCGCGTCCCGAGGCGAAGGGCAACTAGGACGAAGCCATGGAACTGACCTTCACCCCCGAACAGGATGCGCTGCGCGCCGAAATCCGCGAATGGCTTGCCGCCAATGTGCCGGCGCAGAAGTTGCCATCGCTTGACACCAAGGACGGCTTTGCCCTGCACCGCGAATGGGAGCGCAAGATCCACGATGCCGGCTGGGGCGTGGTCAACTGGCCGGTCGAATATGGCGGCCGCGGCATGGGCGTCATCGACTGGCTGATCTTCGAGGAGGAATATTGGCGCGCCGGCGCGCCGCTCCGCGTCAACCAGAACGGCATCTTCCTGCTGGCTCCGTCGCTGATGCATTTCGGCACGCCCGAGCAGAAGGCCCGCTTCCTGCCGCCGATGGCCTCCGGCGAGCATATCTGGGCCCAGGGCTGGTCCGAGCCCGGCGCCGGCAGCGACATGGCGGCGATCCGCTCGACCGCGATCCTGGACGGCGACCATTACGTCATCAACGGCCAGAAGATCTGGTCGTCCCGCGCTGTATTCGCCGACTGGCTGTTCGGCCTGTTCCGCTCCAACCCGGACGAGAAGCGGCACCGGGGCCTCACCTTCATCCTGGTGCCGTTGAACGCCCCGGGCGTCACGGTGCGCCCGATCGCCCAGCTGGACGGGGAGACCGGCTTCGCCGAGGTGTTCTTCGACGACGTCCGTGTGCCGGTCGATCAGCGCATCGGCGAGCATAATGGCGGCTGGGACGTGTTCCTCAACACTGCGGGCGTCGAGCGCGGCCTGTTCCTGCGCAGCCCCGCCCGCTTCCAGGAAACTGCCCGCAAGTTGGCCGAGCTCTACCGCACCAGCGCGCCTGCCGAAGACCCGGGCCTGCGCGACGATGTGGTCCAGACCTGGATGGACGCCGAGGCCTTCTGCCTGTCTACCTTTGCCACTGCCTCGAAGCTCAATGCCGGCGAGGTGATCGGTTCGGAATCGAGCTGCACCAAGGTCTTCTGGTCCGAGCTGGACGTGGCTGCGCACGAAACCGCGCTGAAGCTCCTGGGCCCTGAGGCCTTCCTGCTCGGCGACGGCGATCCGGCCAAGGAGGGCCAGGCCTGGCTCGACGGTTTCCTGTTCTCCATCGCCGGCCCGATCTATGCCGGCACCAACGAAATCCAGCGCGACATCATCGCCGAGCGTGTGCTCGGCATGCCCAGGGCACGGTGATCTGGATGTATGCGTGATTGAAATTGCCAACCAGGGGGATGGCGTTACTGCCGCCGGGCTCGCCGCGCTGGAGAAGGAGTTCGGAGCGAAACTGCCTGAGGACTACCTGGAATTTCTCTCGCTGAATGACGGCGGGCGCCCGACGCCTGGCACAGTCGATATAGAAGGATTGCCAGGAAGCCCAACGGACGTGCAGGAGTTTTTCGGAATGCATGGGGCCAGCGGGTCGAGCAATATTTTGTGGAATCTCGAGGTGATCAGAGACCGGCTGCCTAACTTTCATGCGCTGCCGATTGCATGCGATTCCGGCGGTAGCTTGTTTTGCCTAACCCCATCCCAGGCGGGGAAAAGTGAGGTTGTGTATTGCGATATGCCCGGCTCGTCATTCTATAAGGCGACCCAGGACATATCGGTCTATAAGGTCGCGCCGGACTTCAGATCGTTCATGAACAAAATTCGCAATTGGGTGCACTAAATGAAGACACGCGTCCCAGCCGTCCCGGGATGGCTCAATATCGATCCGGCGCATCCGCGCCTGATCGGCACCAAATGCGGCAATTGCGGGTCGATCTTCTTCCCGCGTGAGACGGTGCGCTGCCGCAACCCGCGCTGCGGCCATAACGAGCTGGCCGATGTCGAGCTGTCGCCGAAGGGCAGACTATGGTCCTTCACGGGCGCCGAATACCAGCCGCCCGCGCCCTACGTGCCCCGCCACGACCCGTTCCAGTCCTTCGCCATCGCCGCGGTGGAGCTGGAGGCCGAGAAGATCACGATCCTCGGCCAGGTGGTCGAGGGCGTGAGGGTCGCCGATCTCAAGATCGGTGAGGAGATGGAACTGGTCCTCGACACCCTGCTCGAGGACGCAGAGACCGAAACGATCGTTTGGAAGTGGGCTCCGGTCGGGAGGGCCGCATAATGGTGCAGGAAGTCGCGGTCCTCGGCGTCGGGATGCATCCCTGGGGCAAGTGGGGCAGGAATTTCGTTGAATATGGCGTCAAGGCAGCGGAAGACGCGCTGAAGGACGCGGGCATCGCCTGGACCGACATCCAGTATGTCGCCGGCGGCGAGACGATCCGCAACGGCTATCCGGGCTTTGTCCCCGGCGCCAGCTTCGCCCAGGCACTGGGCTGGACCGGTGTGCGGGTATCGAGCAGCTACGGCGCGTGCGCCTCCGGCACCCAGGCGATCGAGGCGGCGCGCACCCGCATCCTGGCAGGCCTGTGCGATGTCGCGCTGGTGGTCGGCGCCGACACGACGCCCAAGGGCTTCCTCGCCCCCAACAAGGGCGAGCGCGGCGACGATCCGGACTGGCTGCGCTTCCGCGTGCTGGGGGCCACCAACACGACCTATTTCGGCCTCTATGCCCGCCGCCGCATGTCACTCTATGGCGCGACCAGCGAGGACTTCGCCCAGGTGAAGGTGAAGAACGCCAGGCACGGTCTGACCAACCCCTATGCCCGCTACCGCAAGGAAGTGAAGGCGGAGGAGGTGCTGGGCAGCGCCATGGTGGCCGACCCACTGCGCCTGCTGGACATCTGCGCCACCTCGGACGGCGGCGCGGCCCTGGTGCTGTGCTCGATGGAGTTCGCCCGCAAGCACACCGCCAATCCGGTGACGATTGCCGCGATCTCGACCGTCACCCCGACCTATCCGTCGACGATCATCGAGATGCCGAACTTCTCGACCGATTCCGCCGCCGCCGTGCCGGCGCCGGTGGTGCCGTTCCGCGATTCCATCGCCAAGGCGGCTTATGAGGAAGCCGGGATCGACCCCAGTGATGTGAACATCGCCGAGGTCTATGACCTGTCGACCGCGCTGGAATTGGACTGGTACGAGAATATCGGCCTATGCCCCACCGGCGACGCGGTGAAGCTGCTGCGCGACCGCGAGACCACGATCGGCGGCCGTGTTCCGGTGAATCCGTCGGGCGGGCTGGCCTGCTTTGGCGAGGCGGTCCCGGCCCAGGCGATCGCACAGGTCTGCGAGCTGACCTGGCACCTGCGCGGCCAGGCCGGCGAACGCCAGGTCCAGGGCGCCAAGGTCGGCATCACCGCCAACCAGGGCCTGTTTGGCCATGGGTCCAGCGTGATCGTGAAGAAATAGTCGTCATATCGGGCGCAGGGAGGCGAACCTCCCCGCCCTTCGAACCTTGGGAGGAAGAAATGGCATACGGACCGGAAACCACGGCTGAGGAAGTCGTCGCCGGCAAGGATCTGAGCGGCAGGACCTTCGTCGTCACCGGCAGCTCCGCCGGGCTGGGCGCCGAGACCGCCCGCGTGCTGGCCAAGGCCAGCGCCAACGTGGTGATGGTCGCCCGCAATGCGGAGAAGAACGCCAAGGTGATGGCGGATATAAGGGCGCAATTCCCGAACGCCCGGCTTACCGGCTACACGATGGACCTCGGCGATCTCGCCAGCGTGCGCAGGGCGGCGGCGGAGATCCTGGCCGCCCATCCCCGGATCCATGCCCTGATCAACAATGCCGGCTTCATCGGCGGCCCGCGCACCCTCACCGCGGAAGGCGCCGAATTGCATTTCGGCGCCAACCATCTGGGCCCGTTCCTGTTCACCAACCTGCTCTATCCGGCGCTGAAGGCCGCCGCGCCATCGCGCGTGCTGATCCTCTCCTCCAACGGCCACCGCATGCCGGGCTTCGATTTCGACGATCTCGATTTCGCCAAGCGGGCAGGGGAGTTCAATCACTGGACCGCCTACTCGGCATCCAAGCGCGCCAACGTGCTGCACGCCGTCGGCCTGGCGAAGCGCCTGCAGGGCACCGGTATCACCGCCAACGCCGTGCATCCCGGCGTCATCCGCACCGAGGTCTTCCGCGACGTGCAGCCGGAGGAGGAGCAGATGGTCACCGGCTGGTCCGAGGCCAACGGCTCTCCGATCAAGTCCATCGCCCAGGGCGCCTCCACCCAGGTCTGGGCCTCCATCGCCCCCGAGCTCAAGGACGTCACCGGCACCTATCTGGAAGACACCCAGATCGCCAAGCACATCCCCTCGGACGTGCTGATCGCCACCGGTGTGATCGAAGAGGCGCTGGATCCCGAGGCCGCCGACAAACTGTGGGGGATTTCGGAGAAGATCGTCGGGGAGAAGTTCGCTTTCGCCTGAGCCGCAGAGAAACCCTCGCCCCTCGGGGGAGAGGGTGACGTGCGCCAAAGGCGGCTTTGCGAAGCGCAAGAAGGGCGCTATGCGCGCCCGGGTCGGCGGGTGAGGGGAGCTCTACCCGCCTTCTCGCCGTTACGGAGATATCGCGATGGCGGCAGCAGCCCCCTCACCCGGCGGCCGAAGCGCCGCCGACCTCTCCCCCGAGGGGCGAGGTCATTGAGAACGCGACGATCAGGGCAGCTCGCTGACCTTTAGCACCTGCGACTTCATCTCAGGCGGAAAGACCTTGGCGCCGACATAGCGGCCCAGCATGCCGCCTTCGCCGTGGCTCAGCGTGTTCAGCCAGTTGGGGTATTTCGGGCCGGGATCGCGGTTCGAGATCACGATCTTCACCGATCCGTCCGGCTCGTAATGGGCGGTGTGCTTGTTCACCGAGACCTTGAAGAAACGATATTCCAGCGACTCCATCCAGTAGTTGGAGAGCTGCAGGTTCCAGGTCTGGCATTCGGGAATATCGTCCAGCGTAACGAACATGCACTCGTCGTCGGCCAGCTTCCAATAGCTCTGATAATAATGGATCGCCGCGTCGCCGCCGGCGCGCTGGCAGCGTTCCTGGTCGTCTGACGGAAGCTGGTTGATGTGCTTCCTGTACAGCTCCTCCCAGGCGATCGTCATGTTGGCGATGTTCTTCACGAACCCGGCCGCGCCGAGCAGACCGCGTTCCACCGCCTCCGGCGTCGGATTGTTGTTCGGCTTTTCCGGGTTCAGGCAGGCGATCTGGATATCGGCGATCTTCTCGGCCTTCCGGTCGCCGAAGGTCTGACGCACGATGATGGAGCGCGAGGTCGGGGACATGCGCAGCCAGTTGCCCGGTTTCTCGGTGGCGCTGGCGATGATCTCGAACGTGCCGTCCGGATTGAAGGTCATGTTCCGGCTGTCGATATAGCCGGTGTCGACCATCACCGCGACGTCGTCGGAGCTGCCCTTCGACCCCAGGCTGAACCAGTTCACCGTGCCGCGATGGCCATAGATGCGATAATCGAACCGGCCGTCGACGACGCAGTTCTGGTAGTAATTGTCCGGGTTGTCGTTCAGCAGCTTCTTGGTCTCGTCCGCCAGACGGAAGAAGCCGGGGAATTGCGCATCGGCGAAATGCATCGTCGATTCCAGGCCGCCGCGCAGGAGCGCGGTGAGGAAGCGGTAGCCCAGCGCCTTGTTGAATGGGTCGTTCGGCACTTCCGGCCGCTGCACGATCTTGCCGGCCTCTTTCAGCGCGTCGCAGAAATCGTCCCACGCCTTGCCTGACATCATCCTGTCGGCGGCGGTCTGATCGGTCATCTGGCTTCCCCTGTCTCGCTTGAATAAGGCCGGCGGTTTTTGCGCCGCCGGCCAATCAACTACCGCAGGTCGGCGAGCTTCGCCACCCGGCATTTCGGGATCGGATGATCCTTCGATTTCACCCAGCGCCACATGGCGCAGCCATTGTCGTGTCCGGCCGTATCGAGATAGTTGCCGACGCCGGGATCCTTGGCCGCGATCACCACCGTTACGGTGCCGTCCGCATTGTATTTCGCCGTGTGCTTGTTGATGTGGATCGGCAGGTAGCGGTAGTCGAGCGACTCATCCCAATAGTTGTTGTTCTGGCAGTTCCAGTATTCGCAGTCCGGCACGCCGGTTTCGATCACCAGCGCCTCGTCGGGCTTCAGGGTCCAATAGGCCCACAGATAGAAGATGTTCGGGTCGCCGCCGATATTGGTCCAGGTCGATTGCGGCAGGTTCGTCCAGTCGTTCGGCGTCTTCCTGAAGATCGCCATCCATTCGGCGAAGGCCTTGGCCGTGCCGTTGACGAAGGCCGCGGCGGAGGCCAGGCCGGTGTCGAGCTGTGCGGCGGTCAGCGGGCTGGGCTGTGCCGGGCCGCCGATCTGCTGGATGGTCATTTCCGCCGGTACTTCGATCTTCCGGTCGAAATGGGTCTCGCGCACGATCAGCATGCTGGAATCCGGCTCCAGCTTCAGCCAGTTGCCGTTGTGCGGCTTGGCCGAGACGATGAGCTCGAAGCTGCCGTCCGGCGCGATCTCCATGTGCTTGGAGTCGATCTCTCCGGTCGAGGCCTGGGTGCCGTCGATCGCATAGCGCTCGGCCTTGGTGCCGAAGGTCATCACCGGCGCGGTGCCGCGCTTGCCGGTGACACGGTATTCCTTGGTCCCGTCGACGATGCAGTTGCGATAGGTGTTGTCAGGATTGTCGCTGCCGATTTTGATGGTCTCGTGCGACAGGGCATAGAAGACCGGGAAATCCGGATCGGCGAATTCCACCATCCGCTCCAGCGCCGCCCGCGTCAGCCGCGACAGATACCGCCAGCCCTCCGCCCGGTCGAGCTCGGAGGCCGGGGTCTCCGGCCGCAGGATGGTCTCACCGGCAGCCTTCAGGGCGTCGCAGAAATCTTCCCAGCTCTTGCCCGATAGTACGCGTGATGCGGCGTCGCCAGTCATTGGAACCTCCCACTTGATAAATCGTCATGACCGGGCTTGACCCGGTCATCCACGCCGTCCCGTTTGAACAACTGCCCGGCGTTCGTGCCGGCGGCTCCGCGTGGATACCCGGGTCAAGCCCGGGCATGACAATATGAGTGGCATTGAGAGGGTTGCGTCGAGAATCTTCTTAAGAAGGCAATCCCATTGTGGCGCTCTGGAGCAAATCCGGCGCCTATTCGCAAGTCAGCGGCGGCGTTGCCGCCGGCGGAAGGCGGAGGGTGCCTCACCGACTGCACGGCGGAAGGCGTGCGAGAAGCCGCTCGGTGCGGCAAACCCCAGCCGCCGGGCGATATCGGCCAGCGGCAGGTCGGTCTCGGACAGCAGGCGCGTGGCGTGGCGGAGGCGCGCGGCCTCGGCATAGGCGGTCACCGTCTGGCCTGTCGATTGCCGGAAGGCGCGCATCAGATGGCGGGCGCTGATCCCGCACAGGGCGGCGAGGTCTGTCAGGCTGGGCGGCGCATCGGGCAGGCCCGAGATCGCGTCGGCGATCCGCCGCAATTGCCAGGGCGCAAGTCCGCCGCGGACCGCCGGGGAATGGCCGCTTGCGTGGTGCAGATAGCGGCCGATTTCCGCCATCACGGTCAGCCCTAGCCCCTCGACGAGGAGGTCACTGGCGAAACCGGGCGCCTCCGCCTCGCCCGCCAGCCGGCGCAGGCCGGTCTGGATCGGCTCGCCCCGCACATCCATGCAGGCCCTGAGTTCTGCGTCATCCCAAGCGCCGCCGAGGCCGGTGGCCTTCCGGAAGCGCTCGCGGTCGATCCGGCAGGAGATCAGCCGGCGCGGCGGTGCTCCGGGGGAACGGACGGAAACCGGAATGTCCGCAGGCGTCATCGACAGGGGCCCGAAACGGGCGAAGCGCATCGGCCGCCCGGTGTCGTAGCGGCCGATCGGGTCGCCATAATCCTGGGTCAGGAACAGGCTGATCGTATGGTCCGGCATAAGATGGGTGCGAACGAGCGGACCGGTCGCATCGTGCGTCATCAGCACGACGGCGATATCGGCGGTCCTGAGTTCCGCATCGATCGTCCAGTTATCGGCCGGCATGGGCGGGAGATTGACGGTTAATGTCCCGCAGTTCAACCAAAACGGAGGGTTTACGGGGGCGGAAGGGCGCGGTAGGCAAACATCCAAGACAACGGGGGAGCGTCATGGGAAATCTGGATACGAAGCCGATCGCCGTCAGCCGCGATCCGCTGTTCCGCCCCTTCACCGTCAAGACGCTGAACCTGAAGAACCGCATCGTCATGTCGGCGATGGGGCAGGCGAACGCGAAGGACGGTGTGCCCGATCCCGGCTATCCCGCCTATTATCGCCGCCGCGCCGAGGGCGAGGTCGGGCTGGTGATCAGCGGCGCCACCGCCATTCCGCACCCCAGCGCGCATATGGACGTGAACGAGCCGCACTTTCATGGGGATGAGCCGCTCAATCGCTGGAAGGCAGCGATCGATGAGGTCCATGCCGCCGGCGGCAAGATGATCCCGCAGCTTTGGCACTCCGGTCTGCACGGCCTGGCCTATGTCGCTCCCACCTGGGAGATGCACGGGCCGTCGGGTATCTGGTTTCCGGGGCCGCAGGCGGACGGCACGGCGGGGCCGGGCGAGGTGCGCGGTGCGCCGATGACCCAGGCGGACATTGACGAAGTGGTTCTGGCCTTCGGCGAGGCGGCGGCGAGCGCTCAGCGGCTGGGCTTCGACGGCATCCAGATCCATGCCGCGCACGGCTTCCTGATCGACCAGTTCTTCTGGGACAAGACCAACCTGCGCACCGACCGCTATGGCGGAGACCTGCGCGACCGCACCCGCTTCGCGGTCGAGATACTTGAAGAAGTTCGCCGGCGGACCGGACCGGATTTCCCGATCTTCATGCGCATCTCGCAGTTCAAGATGATGGACTACACCGCCACGCTGGCTGAGACGCCGCAGGCGCTGGCGGATTTCCTCGAGCCGCTGGCCGACGCCGGGGTAGACGTCTTCGACTGCTCGATCCGCCGCTTCCAGCAGCCGGCTTTCGCGGACAGCCACCTGAACTTGGCGGGCTGGGTGAAGAAGCTGTCGGGCAAGCCGACCATGTGCTGCGGCGGCGTCGGGCTGGGCTCGGGGTCTGTCGATTTCGGCGACGCCAATGCCTACAAGGCCACCGCTGCCGCCTCGCTGTCCGAGCTCGACAGCCTGTGCGAGATGCTGGAGCGCGGCGAGTTCGACCTAGTCGCGCTCGCCCGCGCGATCCTGGGCGACCCGGCTTGGCCGGCCAAGGTCCGCCAGGGCCGGGAGAGCGACCTGAAGCCGTTCACGCCGGATCTGATGCTGACGCTGTCCTGACACTGGATGAGGTGACCAAACGCCCGCACGGCACCGTCCGCTTCATCCTGGCCGATAAAGATCCCGGCCTGCCCAGCTGGATCAGGACCTTCCGGTACAATCGCGGCTTCCTGATCATGCGCATGGTCCGCGTCGACACCAACCCGGTGCCGACGATTACCCGGGTGAAGGCTATTCGTTGAAAAGATCGGAGTGGGTGCCGGTTCGGGCCAACTGGAGCTCACCATCGACAACCCGGTAGAGCAGCAACCAGTCCGGTTCGATATGAAGGTCGCGAAATCCCTGCCAATTATTTCTCAGTGGATGATCGCGATATTCTGGCGGCAGAGCTTTCTCTTCGATCAAGAGCAGTAGGGCGGCCCTCAGCTTGCTCATATCCTTGCCGCGTTTCTCGGCTCGCTTGACGTCGCGTTTAAAACGCCCGGAACGAACCGGGACCAGCATCTATAGACCCAAATCCTTCAACAACGCGTCGGAGCTTTCGAAGCGTTTCCCCTTGCCATGCACCAGTTCGTCAATCGCCTGAAGGCTGGTGGTGTTGGGGACTTTGACATCAAAAGGCAGGCGCTTTTCCTCAGCCACGCGTAGCATCAGCAGACGGATGGCATCAGAGATAGACAGTCCCATGGCCTCCAGCGCGGCTGAAGCTCGGTCCTTGGTCGCCTGGTCGATGCGCGCGCGCACAACGGCGTCGCTTGTCATCACTCCGCTCCTGAATCGTGTAGCTCAAATGTAGCTACATTCGGCGGATATTCAAGTTGTTAGAGCCGATGCCGGCGTCTCAGCCTCTTCCACCGCGAAGAAGCGGGTCTTGCTGCGGTCGAAGCAGTTTTCCTCGTCGCGCGCGATGGCATTGCCGACTTCGGGGTTCTCATGCTCCGACAGCATTCGGTCATAGTCGGCGCGGTTCTGGAACCACAGCTCGGTGATGACGTCGAAATCCGGCAGCTTGGCGTTGGCGAAGACGATGGCGCCTTCGACATCCAGGAAGTTACGGCGATATTCGACGATCCAGGGGAACAGCGAGCGGATCAGCGGCGCGTGGTGGTGCTCGTAATAATGCATGAACTCATGCCGCGGCAGGCCCGGCTTGGCGGTCAGCAGCGCCATCACCTTGAACAGGCCGGTGCCCGGTGCCGTGCCGATCGACGGGCGCAGGTCGGCATCCTTGTGATGCGCCCCGTGTTCTTCCAGCTTGATCATCCGGGTCATCGTCTGGTCGAGGAAGTTGCGCTCGTCTGCCTCGATCACCTCCTGCACGCCCTTCATGAAATGCGTAGACAGCATCTCGTCATAGGCGGCGCGGTCGCGGTACCAGATCTCGGTGACGGAATCGAAATCCGGCTCGGTCGCGTTCGGCCCGAGGATCGCGCCGTTCAGGTCGATGAAGTTGCGCCGGTATTGCACGATCTGGGGGAAGCTTCTACGCGCCAGCGGCGCGTGGCTGCGCTCGTAATATTCCATGAACTCCGCCTTCGACAGGCCGGGCTTGCGTTTGATCAGCGCTGCCACCTTGTGCGTCATGTCTTCCCCCTGATTTTCAGTGTTCTGTGCGTTCGTCCACAATGAAGAAACGTGTCTTGGTGCGGTCCAGGAAATGGGCCTCGTCATCGGCGACCCGCTGCGAGACCGCCGGATCACCCGGACCCGCCAGCATGGCCTCGTAGTGGGCCCGCGTCTTGAACCAAAGCTCCGTCACCACATCGAAATCGGGCTTCTCCACTCCCGCCGCCAGAATCGCATCGGTCAGGTCGACATAGGAACGGCGATATTCCGCGACCCCGCCGAACATGCTCTTGATCAGCGGCACGTGGTGGTTCTCGTAATAGTCGATGAACTCGGCCCTGGAGAGGCCGGGTTTCTTCGCCATCACCGCCATCGCCTTGAAAGCCGGCGCATTCTCCGGGCTGCCCGCAACCGTCGCACCATATTCGTCGACGATGAAGAAGCGGGTCTTGGTGCGGTCCATGAACCGGCCCTCGTCGGCCTTCATCGTCGCGTCCAGCTCGGGCTGGGCATGGGCGTCGAGCATCCGGTCATAGCCGGCGCGGTCGTGGAACCACATCTCGGTGATCGAATCGAAATCCGGCGCTGGCAGGCCCGGCGAGATCATCGACTGGCTGAGATCGATGAAGTTGCGGCGGTAATCGGCGGTCCAGGGGAAGACGCGCCAGACCAGCTTCACATGATTATTCGCGTAG
Organism: Alphaproteobacteria bacterium; assembly: GCA_036271255.1. Lineage (GTDB taxonomy): Bacteria > Pseudomonadota > Alphaproteobacteria > BOG-932 > Roseiterribacteraceae > BOG-932. The sequence goes on along the minus strand of DATBAZ010000161.1, from coordinate 7,686 downwards.
TAGTCGACGAACTGCTCGCGGGTCATATCCGGCCGGCGGGTGATCAGCGCGATGGCCTTGAACATGCGTCTTCCCCCTATTGGGCTATTTTCTTTCTGAATGGCCGGCCGCGGCCTCAGTGAAGGTGGGCAACTGCCCGCCGCCGTCGACGGTCAATGCCGTGCCGGTGACGAAGCTGGAGAGCGGCGAGGCGAGATAGATGCAGGCGTTGGCCATATCCTGCGGCACCGCCATCCGGCGCAGCGGAATGGTCGCCGCCACCTTGGCGATGCCGGCCTCGTCGCCGTAATGCAGATGCGCCAGTTCGGTGCGGATCAGCCCGGCGATGATCGCATTGACCCTGACCTTGGGCGACCAGGCCAGCGCGTGGGCGGTGGTCAGGTTGCACAGGCCAGCCTTGGCCGCGCCGTAAGCCGCGGTCTGCGGCTCCGGCCTTGGCACGGTGACGCTGGCGATATTGACGATGCTGCCGCCCGTCTCCTGCTTCTGCATTACTGCATTGGCGTATTGCGAGACGAACAGCGGCGCGATCAGGTTCAGCTTGATGATCGATTCCGAGAAACGCGGCGACACGGTGGACGGGTCGGCGGGCGGGGCGCCGCCGGCATTGTTGATGACCACGTCCAGCCGGCCGAACTGCTTCTCGATCTCGGCGATCATCGCCTCGACCTGGCCCGCGTCGCGCACGTCGGCGGTAATGAAATGGGCCTCGCCGCCTTTGCCCTTGCTGGGCGTGTCCGGCGCGTTGCGGCCGCAGATCACGACCGTCGCGCCATGATCCAGGAAGCTTTGCGTGATGCCGCGGCCGACACCGCGCGCGCCGCCGGTGACGAGCACGACCTTGCCGGTGAAATCGAGAATATCCATCGTAACGCTTAGACCTTCAGGGGCTTTGTAAGAATCCCGCCCTACTTAAGCGGTTTGCCCGGCTTTGGCGAGGCGAGAAGGGCGCTGACCGCCCCGTCCACCGGCAGGCAGACGCCGTTGATGAAGAAGGCCTCGTCGGTCGCAAGGAACGCGGCGGCCACGGCGATATCCTCGGCGGTTCCCAACCTGCCCGACGGCACCTGCGCCGCGAATGCGTCCGCGCCGCCTTCGAGGGTATTCAGCCATCCCAGCATCAGCGGCGTGCCCATCGGGCCGGGGGAGATGGCATTGGCGCGTATGCCCATCGTGCCATATTCCACGGCGATCACCCGCATCAGGTTGATCACCGCCGCCTTGGCTGCACCATAGGCCGCGAGGTCCGCTACACCGTTTTGACCGGCGCCCGACGCTGTGGTCAGGAACAGGCCCGACCGCTGGCGCATGAAGACCGGCAAAGCGGCATGGACACCATAGAAGACCGCATTCTGGTTCAGCGCGATGATCTGGTGATACTCGTCGAGGCTGGTCAGGTGCGTGTTCTTGGGGATCGATCCGCCGGCATTGGCATAGAGCACATCCAGCCGGCCGAACTCTGAGACCGCCCGGTCAACCATCGCCTGGACCTGCGCGGGATCGGTGACATCCGCCGGATGGGAGATCGCCTTGCCTCCCGCTGAGACGATCTCGCCCGTCACCTTGACGACATTCTCAGCATTGACGTCGTTGACGATCACCACCGCGCCCTCCTGCCCGTAGCGCAACGCGCAGGCCCGGCCGATGCCGCGTCCCGCGCCGGTGATGATGGCGATCTTGTTTTCCAGGCGTTTGGTCATGACTTCCCCGTTGGTTTGTTAGGCTCAACGTCGCGCGAAGCCGGTTAAGCCGCAAGAGACATTTGTCTTATCCGCATGGGCCGAAAGTGGACTTGGCGCAGCCGTTCCCCATATAACCGCGCTATGACGATCCCTTTTCGCAAGATGCACGGGCTAGGCAACGATTTCATCGTGTTCGACGCACGGCACCGGCCGCTCGCGCTGAGCCCGGCGCAGGCGCGTGCGCTGGCGGATCGCCATACCGGTATCGGCGCCGACACGATCGCGCTGCTCGATCCTCCCAATGACGGGGAAGCCGACATCGCCGTGCGTTTCATCAATGCCGACGGCGGCGAGATGACCACCTGCGGCAACGCCACGCGCTGCATCGCCAAGCTGCTGTTCTCCGAGACCGGCCGCGACCATGTCCGCATCGCTACCGGCGCCGGTATCCTCGATGCCTGGAAGCAAGGCGAGCTGGTGGCGGTCGATATGGGCACGCCAAAGCTCGACTGGACCCAGATCCCGGTCGCACATGAGATCGACACGCTGCATCTGCCGCTCGACGCCGATCCGGTCGGGGTCAATATGGGCAATCCCCATGCCGTGTTCTTCGTGCCCGACGCCGAGGCGGTCGATGTCGCTGTGCTGGGCAGCCAAGTGGAGCGCGATCCGCTGTTTCCCGAGCGGACCAATGTCGAATTCGCTGCCGTCCAGGCCTCCGACCGCATCCGCATGCGGGTGTGGGAGCGGGGCGTCGGCATCACCCAGGCCTGCGGCAGCGGCGCCTGCGCCACCCTGGTCGCGGCGGCGCGCCGTGGCCTGACCGGGCGCAAGGCGACCGTCGCACTCGATGGCGGCGATCTCACCATCGAATGGCGCGACGACGATCATGTGGTCATGACCGGACCGGCGGCCTTGAGCTTCACCGGTGAGATCGAGGACAATCTCGTCACTGGTTCGGCGCGCCGCGCTGAAGCGGCATGAGCGGGCAGGGCGCACCGGCAGTCGATATCCTGACCTTCGGCTGCCGTCTCAACGCCTATGAGTCCGAGGTAATGCGCGGCCATGCCGAGGCCGCGGGCCTCACCGATGCGATCATCGTCAATACCTGCGCCGTCACCGCCGAGGCTGAGCGCCAGGCGCGCCAGGCGATCCGCCGCGCCCGGCGCGATCGCCCGGATGCCAAGATCATCGTCACAGGCTGCGCCGCCCAGATCGACCCGGCCGGCTTCGCCGCGATGCCGGAGGTCAGCCGCGTCCTGGGCAATGCCGAGAAGCTGCAGGCCGAAAGCTGGAGCGGCGTCCCTGAAGCCCGGGTGTCGGTCAACGACATCATGTCGGTCACCGAGACTGCCAGCCACCTGACCGCGGGGTTCGACGGTAAGGCCCGGGCCTTCATCCAGGTGCAGAACGGCTGCGACCATCGCTGCACCTTCTGTATCATCCCCTATGGCCGCGGACCCGCCCGCTCCGTGCCGATGGGCGCCATCGTCGCGGAGACGCGGGCGCTGGTGCAGGCCGGCTTCCGCGAGATCGTGATGACCGGCGTGGACCTCACCTCCTACGGGCCCGACCTGCCGGGCCGGCCGACCCTGGGCCAGATGATCCGCCGCCTGCTGGCCGCCGTGCCGGAGCTCGAGCGGCTGCGCCTCTCTTCGATCGACCCGGTCGAGATCGACGACGATCTATGGCGCCTGATCGCCGAGGAGCCGCGGCTGATGCCGCACCTCCATCTCTCGATCCAGGCCGGCGACGATATGGTGCTGAAGCGGATGAAGCGCAGGCACCTCCGCACCGATGTTCAGACGACATGTGAACGTGCCCGCAGCCTTCGCTCCGATATCGTCTTCGGCGCCGATCTCATTGCCGGCTTTCCGACCGAGACTGAGGAAATGTTCGCCAACACCTTGAACCTGCTGGACGACTGCGGTTTGACCTGGCTCCACATCTTCCCCTATTCGGCGCGCAAGGGCACGCCGGCGGCGCGCATGCCGCAAGTGCCGATGGAGCGCCGCAAGGCCCGCGCCGCTGCCCTGCGCGCGGCCGGTGAGCGGCGGCTGGACCTGTTCCTGGTTGCACAGGTGGGCAATGAGATCGCCGCCCTGGTGGAAAAGCCGGGCGAAGGGCGAAGCGAGCATTACGCGCAGGTGCGCTTGGCGGACGATCGTGCGCCGGTCGGCAGTGTGGTGCGGGCGCGGGTGACGGGCGTTCAGGACGGGGCTTTGACGGCGCAGGCGCTATGACCGAAAAACTCAGCTGGTTCCAGCGCTTAAAGCAAGGTCTTACCAAATCCTCCTCGCGCTTGACCGAGGGCCTCGCCGCCATCCTGGTGAAGCGCAAGCTTGACCAGGACACGCTGGACGAGATCGAGGAGTTGCTGATTGCCGCCGATCTCGGCCCGGGGACGGCGTCCAAGCTGACGAGTGATCTCGGCAAGTCACGCTTCGGCAAGGAAGTGACCGACGACGAGGTTCGCACCTTCCTCGCGGACGAAATCGCAACGATGCTGGCGCCGGTGGCGTTGCCGCTCGACCCGTCGCCGGCCAAGCCGTTCGTCGTGCTGGTCGTCGGCGTCAACGGCGTCGGCAAGACAACCACCATCGGCAAGCTCGCCGAGCATTATCGCGGCCAAGGCAAGCGGGTGATGATGGCGGCTGGCGACACCTTCCGGGCCGCCGCCGTCGCCCAGCTCGTCATCTGGGGCGAGCGCACGGGTACGCCGGTCGTGCAAAAGGGCGAGGGCGCCGATCCCGCCGCGCTGGCCTATGAGGCGCTCGAGCGCGCCCGGCGCGAGGATATCGACGTACTGCTGATCGACACGGCCGGCCGCCTGCACAACAAGGCCGGGCTCATGGAGGAGCTGGCGAAGGTCGTCCGCGTACTGCAGAAACAGGACCCCGCTGCACCGCATTCGACCTTGCTGGTTCTCGACGCCACCACCGGCCAGAACGCCATCAACCAGGTCGAGACGTTCCGCAGCCTGGTCCAGGTCAACGGCCTGGTCGTCACCAAGCTGGACGGCTCAGCCAAAGGCGGCGTGCTCGTCGCGCTGGCCGAGAAGTTCAAATTGCCGGTCCATGCCATAGGCGTCGGCGAAACCGCCCAGGACCTGCAGCCTTTCGATCCCCAGGATTTCGCCCGTTCGCTGATGGGCGTTACCGGCGAAGCGGCCTAAGGCGTCGCCGGGCACAGTCGATCAGGCTGTCCATTACCTCGCCCCTCGGGGGAGAGGTCGGCGGCGGAGCCGCCGGGTGAGGGGGCTCTCTCCATTAGCTCAATTCGCGGACAACGGCGATGCGGCGACAGCCCCCCTCACCCGGAGCGCAAGCGCGCTCCGACCTCTCCCCCGAGGGGCGAGGTATGCGAGTACTTTAGCTGCAGAGCCTAACCTGTTACGGCAGCAGGACCTTCAGCACCAGCTCGGCCTTCGCCGGCTTGCCGTCCCGCGTGTAGTCCACCGCCACTTTCGTTCCCTCGGCCCGTGTCATCAGGCGCAGCACGTCGCGGCCGCTCAGCGTTTTGGCCGGCTGGCCGTCGATGGCGGTGACGACGTCGCCTTTCTTCAGGCCCGCGCCTTCCGCCGGCCCGCCGGCGATGGTGTTGACCACGGTGAAGACTTCGGGCTTGGCCTTGGACAGGCTCATGCCCGAACGGCTGAAGAGCGGCGGTCTGAAGCCCGGGCGCGGCTCCAGCCACATCTTCTCGTGGGCATAGTCGAAGGTCACGACGAAGTTCGGCAGGATTTCATTGCCGATATTGCCGGCCTCGCTGATCGACGAGAAAGCGCCCTTCTTGTCTTGGCTATAGCGGCCGACGAACCCCATGACGGTATTGCCGCCCAAGGTCAGAGTGCCCATCCGGCTGGCCCAGTTCTTCGACTCCCCGCCGGCGCCGAACGAACTCATTGCCAGCCCGTTCTTCATCCGGTCGGTCAGTCCTACCGCGTCGGACCACACATGCTGCACCACCAGCGAGCCTGAATTGCCGGTGTCGATGGCGAAGATGCCGGGATGGCTTTCCAGCGTCGCCGGCACCAAGGGGATATCGTCGGAGAAGGCGATCGGCACCGCGGTGCCTTCGCCGGTGTGATGATATGCGGCAAGCGGGTCGAACGTCATGGTCTGCCCGACATAGTCGATGGTAATCGCCATTCGTTCGAACAACTCCAGGCCCAGGAGGCCAGCGAGCGGGGGCCGCGCTCCGCGGTCGGCGAAGTTCGTGCCCATCGGAATGACGAAGAAATCCTGGTTCTTTATCGTCACCCCACCGATGGCCAGCGTGTCGATATGGGCATATTGCTGGGACAGCGTGCCCTCGCCGGCGCCGCCTGACGAGCCGGAGCCTTGCGGCGTCACGCCCAGCGCCTTGGCCGCCTCAGGTGTCAGTATGTCGTGCCCACCGGTGTCGATGATGAAGGTGAACGGACCTTTGCCGTTCAGCATCACGTTGAAGGCGATCTCGCCGTCGAATTCGATCGGGATCGTCACCTTGCCGCCCGCGACGGTCGTGTCGTCGGGCGCGACCGGTTCGGCGAAGGCGTTTGCGGCTGCCGCCGGCAGTGGCTGGTAGCGCGAGATCTTGACGATATCCAGGCTGTCCGGATCATCCTCATCGGTCGTAACGCTGAAAGGCAACATACGGCCGTCGACCGTCCGATAGCCGTCATAGGTGACGGTTTCGGTATTAATCGACAGCGCCCGCTTGGTCCGCGCCAGCAAATGCGTGCCGGCATCGAACCAAAGTTCGATCGGGGCTCCGCTCGGCGGGGTCGCGGTCATGACGTCGTAGCGTCGGCCGCCATCCTCGCGCTGCATGACCTCGCCGAACGTGGCGCCGCCATGGCCTGCTTTCAGGTAAGCGCGCCGGATCATCCAGGCGTCGGTCGCCGCGAGCTGTTTGGCGAAATCGGAATCGATCGGGTGCACTCCGCCGGAAATGTCCTGGCGCCAATGGCCCCGGTCGCTCCAGACCTCCTGCGTGCGGATGAAGCCAAAGTCGGATGCCTGATGCTCCTGGCCGAGCTTGAGGTCTTCCGTCGCCGTCCAGCGGCCCTTCATGCTGGAACTGGTTTCATTTGCCTCGATCGACAGCGCCGCGAGACCGTCCCAGGCCGCGCCACCGGCCGCTTGTCGGACCTGATCGAGCAAGGCGTCTGCTGGACCAGCGAAGGCCGCAGAAGAGGTAAGAGCGACGGATGCCAGCAGTACGGTGTGTATTTTCATCCGGCCAGCATGGCAAAGTCCGGACGCGGATTTCTTGAATCTATTTGACCCCGGTTCGCCAGGCGCGCGGCGCCCGCCCGGTGATGGCGCGGACGGTACGGGTCATGTGCGCCTGGTCGGCAAAGCCGAGTTCGTAGGCCAGGTCGGTCAGCGCCTGGCCGGCATCGACGATCCGGCGCCAGGCCAGCCTGCCGCGCAGCTCGGCGCGAAAGGCCGAAGGGGAAACGCCATAGACCTGCCGGAAGCCGCGCGACACGGTTGCGTTCGCCAAGCCACGCTCACGCGCCCAGTCGCCGATGCGCAGCGCAGGATCGGCAGTCAGCGCCTTGGCCAGCAGATCGGGCCAGTCCCCCGCATGAGACTGCATCGCTATGGAGGTGGTGACCAGCAGTTCCGCAGCCGCCCTCGGGTCGTGCTCGGCCAGCCGGATTGCCGTATCCACCTCCGCGGAACGGGCAAACCCGGTGCGCGGCTCGATATCGTCCGGCAGGGTCAGGTTGAGAATGCCCGCCCCGGCGGCGGGAAAGCGGTTGAGGTGGGAATCGAAGGCGCCATGGATCAGCATGTCGCCGGGCCGTACCCGGATGCGCCCGCGGTCGCCCGTTTCCTCATAGGCCCCGCCCAGCACGAGCGACAGATAGGCGCCGCGATGCCGATGGCGCGGGATCATCTCCCAGGCCGGCCGCTGCTCGAACCCCAGCGTGACCGATGCGAACTTGTCCATGGCCTAAGGTTAGGACGGAAACCGCAGATGCGCCATTACCTCATGGTCTCCTGGCATT
>DATBAZ010000160.1:0-2323 GCA_036271255.1 Alphaproteobacteria bacterium | reverse complement strand
GGACCATCCTTATCCGGCTGCGATCGACGACTGCATCGCGGTCTATCGCGCGCTACTGGATACCTATTCTCCGGCGCAACTGGTCATCTCCGGTGCTTCGGGCGGCGGCAATCTGGCGGCGGCGGTTCCGCTGAAGATGCGCGACCAGGGCGTGCCGATGCCGGGCGCCATCGGCTTGTGGACACCCGAAGTCGACCTGACCGAATCCGGCGACACCTTCCACACCTGCGAGGATATCGATGTCGTCCTGCGGCGCGGCCTGCCGGACATGAACGCGCTCTATGCCGACGGGGCCGACCTCGCCCACCCGTATCTGTCGCCGCTGTTCGGTGACTTCACCAAGGGCTGGGCGCCAACCTTTATCCAGACCGGCACGCGCGATGTGTTCCTATCGAACTCGGCCCGCATCCATCGCAAGCTGCGCAACGCCGATATCGTGGCCGAACTGCATGTCGGCGAGGCGATGCCGCATGGCGGGTTCGGCAACGCACCGGAGGATCGGGAGATCCGCCTGGAATTCCTGAAATTCCTGGCGAAACACGCCGGTTGGGCTGCGCCGTAGGCCAACTGCGGCAAAGCTGACGCTGGCAATCGTGGGGACCGGGTGGTAAGAGCCCGGCCCTGACTTCATGGTGAAGTCTTAACCTTTTATGTACGGCCCACGCTGGCCGGCGAACGATTGCGGAGCGAGTGTTATGGCCGACGCCCAGTTTATGACCGTGTCCCCCGAGCAGATGGGCGAGATTATCCAAAGCTCGGGCTTTCGTGCGGAACATCGGACCGACACCAACGGCATTCCGCTGATCGCCAGCGCGACCAACGGCATCAACTTCAACATCCGCATGGGCAATCGCGCCGCCGCGCCGGCCGAGGGCTTCATGGATTTCACGTACCTGACCATCATCAAGGTCGAGGGCGAGTTTCCGGCCGACCGGCTGAACGAATGGAACCGCAACCGGCGCTTCTCGCGCCTGCATCGGGTCGATGATTTCGTCGTCCTGGACATGGACGTCGTCGTGGCCGGCGGCGTGACCGAGAAGCACATCCGCGCCACCCTGGAATTGTGGGAGCGGATGCTGCAGGAACTGATGAACTGGCTGCGCGGCGACACGCCCGCGAACGCCGCCTGATCGGTTTTGCAACGATAAAGAAAAGGGGCCTTCGGGCCCCTTTTTGCTGGCGCCCCCGCAAACCGGCCCGGACCCGCAGGGCCTATGGCTCAAACACCGTTCTTAATGTGTTAGTGTTTGGGAGTGACGGGGCACGCGGCCGTCGCAATAAGGCTCAAGGATTCGGCATGGCGCGCGGCGCGCTTAAGTTACGGCGGAACGAGGGTTCGACGGGCGGGTCGCCGGTGGAGACGCTGGTCGTCTTCGCCGCAATCGTCGCCGCGCTCTATCTCGGCCGCGGCATCGCCATCCCAATCGCCATCGCGGTCCTGATCAGCTTTTCGCTGGGCCCCCCGGTCAGCTGGCTGCGGCGGCATCATTTCGGGCGCATCCCGGCGATTCTGGCGGTGGCGTTGCCGGTGCTGTTCGCGCTCGCGGCATTCGCCTATCTGGTAACGACCGAGGTCGGCCGCCTTGTCGGCAATATCCCCGCATATCAGACCAATATCGAAACCAAGATCAACGGCGTCACCGACGCCCTGCCGTCCCATGCGATGCTGGACCGCGGGACGGCATTCCTGCGCAAGTTGCGGGCGCACGAGCAGCCTGCGGTGCCCGCGCCTGTACAGCACGGAGCCAGGTCGCGCGACGCTGCGCAGGGAAACGCGAATGCCGGCAAGCCGCTTGCCGTCGAAATTCAAACCTCCGACCCGACTACGGTCGATCTTGCGCAAATGCTTTTAGGTCCACTGGTTGAGCCGGTCTCGGATGCGGCCCTGGTGCTTCTGTTTGTCGTGTTCTTCCTGGCGGAAAAGGAAAATCTGCGTGATCGCATCATCAGCCTGGCCGGCGCCAAGGACCTGCACCGCACCACCATGGCGATGGACGAAGCCGGTAAGCGGGTCAGCCGCTATCTGCTGATGCAGACGCTGGTCAACTCGACCTTCGGCACCGTCATCGCCTTCGGCTTATGGGAAATCGGGCTGCCGAACGCGGCCTTGTGGGGCGCCGTCGCGGCGATGCTGCGCTTCATTCCCTATCTGGGCACCATCGGCGCCGCGATCCTGCCGCTGGCGTTGGCCTTCGCGGTCGATCCCGGCTGGACCATGCTGTTCTGGACCGTGGGACTGTTCCTGGGGCTGGAGATGCTGACCGGCAACGTAGTCGAGCCCTTGCTCTATGGCTCCAGCACAGGCCTGTCGGCGGTCGCCCTA
>DATBAZ010000159.1:0-19089 GCA_036271255.1 Alphaproteobacteria bacterium | reverse complement strand
TGGATCAAGTCGTGCCCGGCCGCCAGCCCCGTCGCGATGGCCGCCAGTGCCACCACGGGCAGTGGATTGAGCCTCAGTGAGAAGCCCAGCACGATGATCGCGATGCCGGAGAGGATCAGCACGCGCCGAACCCGCCCCCGCCCGGCGTCTCGATGACGAACACATCGCCCGGCCGCATTTCGGTGACGGCGGTGCCGGGCAGGGTTTCCGAAGAGCCGTCCGCGCGGACCACCGTGTTGCGTCCCAGCGCACCCGGCTGGCCGCCGTCGGCGCCGAAGGGCGGTACGGCGCGGCGGCCGGAGAGGATCGCCGCGGACATCGTCTCGCGGAACTTGATCCGCCGCACTACCCCGTCGCCGCCGCGGTGCCTGCCCGTGCCGCCGGAGCCATGCCGGATGGCAAAGCTTTCGACCATCACCGGGAAGCGCCATTCCAGCACTTCCGGGTCGGTCAGGCGGCTGTTGGTCATGTGGGTCTGCACCGCACTCGCCCCATCGAAGCCGGGTCCGGCGCCCGCGCCGCCGCAGACGGTCTCGTAATATTGCCGCCGGTCGTCGCCGAAGGTGAAATTGTTCATCGTTCCCTGCGCCGCCGCGACCACGCCGAGCGCACCGTAAAGCGCATCGGTGACCAGCTGGCTGGTCTCGACATTGCCGGCGACCACGGCGGCCAGCGGCTTCGGATTCAGCATGCAGCCTTCGGGGATGCGGATCCCGATGGGCCGCAGGCACCCCTCGTTCATGGGAATGTCGTCATCGACCAGGGTGCGGAAGACATAGAGCACCGCTGCCCGGCAGACCGCTGTGGGGGCGTTGAAATTGGTCGGCACCTGGTCGCTGGTGCCCGCAAAATCAACGATGGCGGACCGGCGCCGGGCATCGATATCGATGCGAACGGAAACAGCCGTGCCGTCATCCATCCGGCAGGTGAACTGCCCGCTCTTCAGCCTGCCGATGACCCGCCGCACCGCCTCCTCGGCATTGTCCTGGACGTGGCGCATATAGGCGAGCACGACATCGCGCCCGAACTGCCGTACCATGGCGTGCAGCTCCGTGGCGCCCTTCACGCAGGCCGCCACCTGGGCCTTCAGGTCGCCGATATTCTGGTCCGGGTTGCGGGCAGGGTAGGGGCCTGAGAGCAGCAGCGCCCGCGTCGCCGCTTCGCGGAATTCGCCATTCTCGACCAGCGGAAAATCGCTGATCAGGACGCCTTCCTCGGCCAACGTCCGGCTCTGCGGCGGCATCGATCCCGGCGTGATCCCGCCGATATCGGCCTGATGCCCGCGCGCCCCGACGAAGAACAGCAGCGTGCCCGGATCGTCTTCGGCAAAAATCGGCATCACGACGGTGACATCCGGCAGGTGCGTCCCGCCATGGAATGGATCGTTCAGCATGAAGGCCTGGCCCGGCTTCAGCCGCCCGGCACGGCTCTTCAGGATCGCCCTGACGCTCTCCCCCATCGATCCCAGATGCACCGGCATGTGCGGCGCGTTGGCGATCAGCGCCCCGGTCGGATCGAACAGCGCGCAGGAGAAATCCAGCCGCTCCTTGATGTTCACCGAATAGGCGGTGTTCTGCAGGGCCGTGCCCATCTGCTCGGCGATGGTCATGAACAGATTGTTGAACACCTCCAGCATCACCGGATCGGCATCGGTGCCGATGGCGGTGGTCCCGGGCAGCGGCACGGTGCGGGTGAGGATGAGGTTGTGCCGGTCGTCGAGCGCGGCCTCCCAGCCGGGTTCGACGACGGTGGTGCCGTTGGGTTCGGCGATGATGGCTGGGCCGGGGATGCGGTCGGTTTTTGTGAGGTTCTGGCGATGGTGGAGCGGGCATTCGCCCGGAATTGTTTTTTCGTCATTCCCGCGAAGGCGGGAATCCATGCTTCCGCCGTCGTGCTGGTGGGTAGATGGATTCCCGCCTTCGCGGGAATGACGATCGGAAATTTGATTGGTTTCTGGCTTCCCCACCGCCTCAACCGCCACACTCTCCAGCACCAGCCGCTTGCCGGCAGCGACGAACCCAAACCGCGCCTGATGCGCCGCCCCGAAATCCGCCCGCATCGCCTCGACCGACCCGAACGGCACCGACAGCGTACTGTCCGTTCCCTCATATTTCAGAAAGGCGCTCCGCCCGACGGCGATCTGCGTCTCGGCGACACCCTGGGCCAGCAGCGCATCCCGCGCCTCGGCATCCAGCACGGCCAGCCGCACCTCCAAATCGCCCATACCCTCCAGCACCGCATCCACCGCCAGCTCACGCAGCACCCGCAGCTCGGCCAGCCCCATCCCATAGGCCGACAGCACCCCGGCAAAAGGATGGATCACCACCTTCGTCATCCGCAGCGCATCGGCCACCGCGCAGGCATGCTGCCCGCCGGCCCCGCCGAAGCAGGCCAGCGCGTATCCGGTCACGTCATAGCCGCGCTGGATCGAAATCTTCTTGATCGCGTTGGCCATGTTCTCGACCGCGATCCTGAGGAAGCCCTCGGCGATCTCGGCCGGCGACATCGCCGTGCCGGTCGCGGCCTTGATCTCATCAGATAGGACCGTGAATTTTTCCGACACGATCCTGCTATCCAGCGGCTGGTCGCCGCGTGGCCCGAAGATATGCGGAAAAATCTCCCGCCTCAGCTTGCCCAGCATCACGTTGCAGTCGGTGACGGTCAGCGGGCCGCCCCGGCGATAGCAGGCGGGGCCGGGATCGGCGCCGGCGGATTGCGGGCCGACGCGCAGCTTCGTGCCGTCGAAGCGGCAGATCGAACCGCCGCCGGCCGCGACCGTGTGGATGTTCATCATCGGGGCGCGCAGCCGCACCCCAGCAACCGTGGTCTCATAGGCGCGCTCATAGTCGCCTGCAAAATGCGACACGTCGGTCGAGGTGCCGCCCATGTCGAAGCCGATCACCTTGGCGAAGCCGGCCTCGGCGCTGGTCCGCGCCATGCCGACGATGCCGCCCGCCGGTCCCGACAGGATCGCATCCTTGCCGCGGAACCGCCCGGCATCGGTCAGGCCGCCGTTCGACTGCATGAACAGCAGTCGCACATCCCCGCCCAGTTCGCCGCGGACCTGGTCGACATAGCGCCGCAGGATCGGCGACAGATAGGCATCGACCACAGTGGTATCGCCCCGCGCCACCAGTTTCATCAGCGGGCTGACATCGTGGCTGACCGAAATCTGGGTGAAGCCGATCTCATCGGCGATCTTCGCCACCTGCCGCTCGTGACCGGGGAAGCGATAGCCATGCATCAGCACGATGGCGATCGAGCGCAGGTCGCGGTCGTAGGCCGCTTTCAGGTCTCGGTGCGCAGCTTCGACATCCAGTGCGGTGACGATCTCGCCCTCGGCGGTCAACCGCTCATCGATCTCGACCACCTCCGCGTTCAGCGGCTCGGGCAGCCTGATGTCGAGGTCGAAGAGGCGCGGCCGGTTCTGGTAGCCGATCCTCAGCGCATCGGCGAAACCGCGGGTGATGACGAGCAGGGTGGGCTCACCCTTTCGCTCCAGCAGCGCGTTGGTGGCGACGGTGGTGCCCATTTTTACCGCCCGCATCGTACCGGCTGGGATCGGCGCGCCGAGCTCCAGACCTAATAGATAGCGGATGCCGGCGACCGCCGCGTCAGGGTAGCGCTCGGGATGTTCCGACAGCAGCTTATGCGCGATCAGCGCCCCGTCCGGGCGCCGGGCGACGATGTCGGTGAAGGTCCCGCCCCGGTCGATCCAGAATTCCCAGCCGGGCTGGAGGGTCATGATGGAAGGACGTCGACATAAGTCATCGGCGGAGCCTAACGCCTCGATGGCGCGAATAAAACGGCTGATCTAAGGCTCGGACGGGTTGATCTCGATCAGATAATAGGCGACGCCTTTCGGAGCGATCGTAAGCGTTTCCGAGCCCTGGATCAGCAGGGCATCCTGGCGCTCCATGTGAAAGAAATCCTCAGGGCCGGCGGCCGTCAGCGCGTTCAGGGCGACGATCACCGTCGCGTGCGCGGCGATCTTCGGCTGTGCTGCCGATCGTTTCGCCATTCGGGCGACATATCGGCCGCGCCAGGTCATGACGTTGAGGTCAGTCGACGGGCCGTCGATAGGGTGGCCGTCAACGGCCGCTTCGCCCGGGAAGTCCAGAACCGGGCTGTGCGCATCGAGGGCGACCTGTGCGCGCCCTTCCACCGTCAGCGCAACCTTGCCGTCCAATACTGCCAGTTTCCGGTCGATGCCCGGGAATTGAGAGAATGCGCCGTCGCGTGAGATCTCGGCGATGCTGATCCGCCAGTCGAATGCGTCAAGCATCGCGCTGACGGGCGAGATGATCACGTCGCGTGTCATTCCACCGCCATTCTTCCACGGAATCGCGGCGCGATCGGCTGCGCGCAGCAGGATCATCTGCCGAGGATTCCCGGCAGGTCGAGCTGATGCTCCCGTGCCGCCTCGATGGCGATGTCGTAGCCGGCATCGGCATGGCGCATGACGCCACTGGCCGGGTCGTTCCACAGCACCCGCTCCAGCCGCCGCGCCGCTTCAGGCGTACCGTCGGCGACGATCACCATGCCGGCATGCTGGGAGAAGCCCATCCCCCCCCCGCCGCCATGGTGCAGCGACACCCAGGTCGCGCCCGAGGCTGTGTTGAGCAGGGCGTTGAGCAGCGGCCAGTCGGAAACCGCATCCGATCCGTCCTGCATCGCCTCGGTTTCCCGGTTGGGGCTGGCGACCGAGCCGGAATCCAGATGGTCGCGGCCGATCACGACAGGGGCTTTGAGCTCGCCCCTGGCCACCATCTCGTTGAAGGCGAGGCCGAGGCGATGGCGGTCGCCCAGCCCAACCCAGCAGATGCGGGCGGGCAGCCCTTGGAACCTGATCTTGTCGCGCGCCATATCGAGCCAGTTATGGAGATGGGCATTGCCCGGCATCAGCTCTTTTACCTTGGCATCGGTCTTGTAGATATCCTCCGGATCGCCCGAGAGCGCGGCCCAGCGGAACGGGCCGATGCCGCGGCAGAACAGCGGGCGGATATACGCGGGAACGAAGCCGGGGAAATCGAAGGCGTTCGCGACCCCTTCCTCCAGCGCCATCTGGCGGATGTTGTTGCCGTAATCGACCGTCGGCACGCCGGCTGCCTGGAAATCCAGCATGGCGCGGACATGGACGGCCATCGATTTGCGCGCGGCCGCCTCGACCGATTTGGGATCGCGCTCGCGGCCTTCCGCCCATTGCTCCAGGCTCCAGCCCTGCGGCAGGTAGCCGTTGACCGGATCGTGCGCCGAGGTCTGGTCGGTCAGCAGGTCGGGGCGGACGCCACGGCGGTAGAGTTCCGGCAGCACATCGGCGGCATTGCCGAGCAGGCCGACCGATAGCGGCTTCTTGTCCGCACAGGACTGCTCGATCAGCGCCAGCGCCTCGTCGATGTTCTCGCTGGCCTTGTCGAGATAGCCGGTGCGCAGCCGCATCTCGATTCGCGAAGGCTGGCATTCGACCGCCAGGCACGAGGCCCCGGCCATCACGGCGGCCAGCGGCTGCGCCCCGCCCATGCCGCCCAGGCCGGCGGTCAGCAGCCAGCGGCCCGCTAAGCTGCCGTCATAGTGTTGCCGGCCCATCTCGACGAAGGTCTCATAGGTGCCCTGCACGATCCCCTGGGAGCCGATATAGATCCAGGAGCCGGCGGTCATCTGGCCGTACATGGCCAGGCCCTTTTTATCGAGCTCGTTGAAATGGTCCCAGTTGGCCCAGCGCGGCACCAGGTTGGAGTTGGCGATCAGCACGCGCGGCGCATCGGCATGGGTGCGGAAGATGCCGACCGGTTTGCCCGACTGGACCAGCAAGGTCTGGTCGGCCTCCAGCCGCCGCAGGGCGGCGACGATCTGGTCATAGCATTCCCAGTTGCGCGCGGCCCGGCCGATGCCGCCATAGACCACCAGTTCCTCCGGCCGCTCGGCGATATCCGGGTCCAGATTGTTCATCAGCATGCGCAGCGGCGCCTCGGTCAGCCAGCTCTTGGCCGAGAGTTCGGTGCCGTGCGGCGCATGGATGACGCGGCTGTTGTCGGTGCGGGTCATCGCGCGGTCTCCGTGGCGAAGTCGAGGCAGGCGGTCAGCACGCGCGTCAGCGCCGCGCGCATCTTCGCTGCCGGCTCGGGATCGTATGAGGTCGGCCAGTTGGATGGCCCAAGCTCCGCCGGCTCATCCATATAGCCACGGCAGGCCAGCTCCATCTGGATGGCGTGGATACCCGCCTCAGGAAGACCATAGTGGCGGGTGGTCCAGCCGCCCTTGAAACGGCCGTTGGTGACCCGGGTGAAGCTGGTGCTGTCGCACACGTCTTCCACCGCCTTGGCCAGCGCAGGGGCGCAGGTCACGCCACCATTGGTGCCGATATTGAAGTTGGGCAGCGCGCCGTCGAACAGGCGCGGCACGACCGAGCGGATCGAATGCGCGTCATAGAGCACGACCGTACCGTGCCTGGCGCGCAGCCGTTCGATCTCGCCGGCCAGCGCCTGGTGATAGGGATCGAAGAAGGTGGCGCGTCGCCACGCGATCTCGGCCTCGTTGGGCTTCAGCCCCGGCCTATAAAGCGCCTCGCCGTCGAAGGTCTCGGTCGGGCACAGTCCGGTGGTGGTCTGGCCGGGATAGAGCGACGCGCCGGACGGATCGCGGTTCACGTCGATGACGGTGCGCGAGACTTCGGTGCGGATCGTGGTCGCGCCCAGGTCGCGGGCGAAATCGTAGAGCAGGTGGATCCACCAGTCGGCATCCTTGCGGCCCAGCCAGGGCGAGACCAGCCGTTCCAGGACGCGCGAGGGGAGATCCGTACCGGTATGGGGGAAGCTGACGATTAGCGGCACGTCGCCGCGATGGATGTCGAGCCAGTCGGGCATGGCCTACTCCGCAACGCCCGGCAGGTGGATCGCGCACGCCGCGTCGGCGATCGCGCCGCTGCGCACGAGGGCGGCGGCGGCCTCCAGGTCGGGATGGAAGAAGCGGTCGTCCTTCAAGGTCGGCACGTGGCTGCGCACCACGGCCCGCACCGATTCCAGCGCCTTGCTCGAGCGCAGCTCGCCATGGAAGTCGCAGCCCTGGGCGGCGGCAAGCAGCTCGATGCCGATCACCGAGGTCACGTTCTCGGCCATCGCCAGCAGTCGCCGGGCGCCGTGCGCGGCCATCGACACATGGTCTTCCTGGTTGGCGGAGGTCGGGATCGAATCGACCGAGGCGGGATAGGCGCGCTGCTTGTTCTCAGATACCAGGGCGGCGGCCGTGACCTGAGGGATCATGAAGCCGGAATTGAGGCCGGACCGCTCGGTCAGGAAGGCCGGCAGGTTCGAGAGCGAGGCATCGACCAGCATGGCGATCCGCCGCTCGGCCAGCGAGCCGATCTCGCACAGCGCCATGGCGATCATGTCGGCGGCAAAGGCGACAGGCTCGGCATGGAAGTTGCCGCCCGACAGAGCCTCATCGGTGTCGGCAAAGATCAGTGGATTGTCGGAGACGCTGTCGGCCTCGATCTCAAGCGTGGTCGCCGCCTGGCGCAGCACGTCCAGCACCGCGCCCATCACCTGGGGCTGGCAGCGCAGGCAATAGGGGTCCTGGATGCGCTTGTCGTCGATCAGGTGCGAGGCGCGGATCGCCGAACCGGCCAGCAGGGCGCGCAGCGCATCCGCCGTCTCGCGCTGGCCGCGATGGGGGCGCAGCGCATGGATGCGTGGGTCGAACGGCGCGTCCGAGCCCTTGGCCGCGTCGGTCGACAGCGCCCCCGTGACCAGCGCGGTCTGGAACGCCGTCTCCGCCTCGAACAGCCCGGCCAGCGCGCAGGCGGTGGAGAACTGCGTCCCGTTGAGCAGCGCCAGCCCTTCCTTCGGTCCCAACGACAGCGGCTTCAGCCCGGCATGGGCCAGCGCTTCCCAGGCCGGCTTGCGCACCCCGTCGACGATGATCTCGCCGACGCCGATCAAGGTGGCTGCCAGATGGGAGAGGGGCGCCAGGTCGCCCGAGGCGCCGACGGAGCCCTGGCTCGGGATGATCGGCGTCAGGCCGCGATCGAGCATCGCGCCCAGCAGGGCAATGGTCTCGGGTTTCACCCCCGACGCGCCCTGCGCCAGGCTGGCGAGCTTCAGCGCCATCATCAGCCGGGCGATCGGCTGCGCGATCGGCTCGCCGACACCGGCGGCGTGGGACATCACGATGTTCCGCTGCAGGGTGGCGAGGTCGGCATCGTCGATGCGCACGCTGGCCAGCTTGCCGAACCCGGTATTCACGCCATAGATCGGCATGCCCTTGGCCAGGATGCGTTCGACCGCCGCCGCGCTCTCGGCAATCTTCGGCGCGCTCGCCGGGTCCAGGGCCACGGCGCTGCCGCGATAGATGGCGCGCCAGTCGGCCAGCTTGTTGGCGCCCGGCTTCAGCGTGACCGTTATCATTGACCCCTCCAGATGCGCGCATGAAGCGCGTTCAGCCCCATGCGATAGACCAGCTCCGCCGGCCGCTCGATATCCCAGATCGCCAGGTCGCAGGATTTGCCCGCCTCCAAGGTGCCGATGTCGTTCCGCCCGAGTGCTCGCGCTGCCTCACGGGTGAAGCCGGCGATGCACTCGTCCACCGTCATGCGGAACAGGGTCGCCGCCATGTTCATCGCCAGCAGCGGCGAGGTCAGTGGCGCCGAGCCCGGATTGCTGTCGGTTGCCAGCGCGATCGGCACCTTTGCTGCGCGCAGCTCCGCCAGCGGCGGCAGCTTCGTCTCGCGGGTGAAATAGAAGGCGCCCGGCAGCAGCACCGCGACCGTGCCGGCCTTCGCCATTGCCGCCACACCATCGGCGTCGAGATATTCCAGATGATCGGCCGACAGCGCGCCGAACTCGGCGGCCAGCGCCGCGCCGTGCAGGTCGGACAGCTGCTCGGCATGCAGCTTCACCGGTAGGCCATACGCCTTGGCGGCTTCGAATACGCGGCATATCTGCTCGCGGCTGAAGCCGATCCCCTCGCAGAAACCATCAACCGCATCGGCCAGGCCGTCACGCGCTATGGTCGGCAGCATCACCTCGGCAACGTTTGCGATATAGCCGTCCGGATCGCCGGCGAATTCCGGCGGCAGGGCGTGGGCGCCCAGGAAGGTGGTGACGATCGAAACTTCGCGCTGGCTGCCGAGCGCGCGCGCGGCGCGGAGCTGTTTGGCTTCATATTCCAGCGCCAGACCGTAACCGGACTTGACCTCGACCGTCGTTACGCCCTCGGCGATCAGCGCGTCCAGCCGGGGCAGGGCGGCGGTGATCAGCTCGGCCTCGCTGGCGGCGCGGGTCGCCTGCATGGTCGAGACGATGCCGCCGCCTGCTCGGGCGACCTCTTCGTAGGTCGCGCCGGCCAGGCGGATTTCGAATTCATGGGCGCGGTCGCCGCCATAGACCAGATGAGTGTGGCAATCGATCAGGCCGGGCGTAATCCAGCGGCCCCCGGCGTCGGTGGCTTGGCTTGCGTCCAGTTTCGGAGCGTCGCGCGTACTGCCGGCATAGACGATCGCGCCGTCCCGGCAGGCGATCAGCCCATCCTCCACGATGCCCAGACCGGGTAGGGCCGGCGACAGGGTGGCGAGCCTGGCGTTGCGCCAGATGCGGTCGCACTGCATCACCGCTCCTCGTGTTGATCAAGGTAATATGTCTAGACATATGAGCTGTAAAAGTCTAGGCATAATCGTCTGCCAAGGGGGCACGATTGGGGCTGCATTTTACCACCGCTTTGTTGCAGGACGGCTGGGTACGCGACGTCCGGCTCACGCTCGACGGCGGCCGCATCACCGGGATCGAGCAGGGCGTTGCGCCCACGCCGGACGATGAGCGCGCCGGCATCGGCCTGCCCGGCATTGCCAACCTGCACAGCCACGCCTTCCAGCGCGCCATGGCCGGCCTGACCGAGCGGCGCGGCAGCCGGGGCGACAGTTTCTGGACCTGGCGCACCCTGATGTACCGCTTCGTCGAACGCCTGACGCCCGACGATCTCGAAGCCATCGCCGCTCAGGCCTATGTGGAGATGCTCGAGGCCGGATTCACCCGCGTCGGCGAGTTCCATTACCTGCATCACAGTGAGACCGGCCGCACCTATGCCGACATCGGCGAGATGGCGGGCCGTATCGCTGCCGCTGCCGAGCAATCGGGCATAGGCCTCACTCTGCTGCCGGTCTTCTATGCCCATGGCGGCTTCGGCGGCGCGCCGACCGGGGCGGCCCAGGCGCGCTTCCTGACCGATCCGGACAGCTATGGCGAGTTGATCGATGCCAGCCGCCAGGCCGTTGCCGGCCTGAACGACGCGGTCGTCGGCATCGCGCCCCACAGCCTGCGCGCCGTGACGCCCGATGAGCTGACGGCGATCCTGCCGCTGGCCGAGAACGGCCCGGTCCATATCCATATCGCCGAGCAGACCAGGGAGGTCGAGGACTGCCTGGCCTGGTCGGGCGCGCGTCCGGTGGCGTGGCTGCTGGCAAACGCGCCGGTGGATCGTCGCTGGTGCCTCGTCCACGCCACCCATATGACCCGCGCCGAGACTCACGCGCTTGCGGGAAGCGGCGCGGTCGCCGGTCTTTGCCCGATCACCGAGGCCAATCTCGGCGACGGGCTGTTCCCGGCGGCGACGTTCAAAGGATCGTTCGGCGTTGGATCGGATTCCAATGTGCTGATCAGCCTGGCAGAGGAGTTGCGGCTGCTCGAATATGGCCAGCGCCTGAAGAGGCGGGCGCGCAATGTCATGGCCGGCCGTGCCGAGGCTTCGACCGGCCGCAGCCTGTTCGATGCCGCCATGGCGGGCGGCGCCCAGGCGCTTGGCGTCGAAGGCGGCCTCAAGGTCGGCGCTCCTGCCGACATCCTGTCGCTCGACCCCGACCACCCGGCGCTGATCGCGCGCGATGGCGACGACATTCTCGACAGCTTCGTCTTCGCCGGCGGCAGCGGCCTCATCTCCGGCGTCTGGCGCGCGGGACGCAAGCTGGTGACCGATGGCAGGCATTATTGTCGGGCCGAAGTGGCTACCCGCTACCGCCGGACCCTCGAACGGCTGCTCGCCGCATGACCGACAGAGCCGAGCCGGTGACTCTGCATGAGCGCATCCGCGCCGAGATCGAGGACCGGATCCTCACCGGCGCCTGGAAGCCAGGCCATCGCATCCCCTACGAGCATGAGCTGACCGCCCAGTTCGGCTGCGCCCGCATGACGGTCAACAAGGCGATCGCCAGCCTGGTCGATGCCGGGCTGATCGTGCGGCGGCGGCGGGTCGGCTCGTTCGTCGCCCAGCCGCGCATCCATTCCGCGGTGCTCGACATCCCCGACATCCAGGGCGAAGTCACCGCCCGCGGCGCCGCCTACGGCCTCAGGCTGCTGTCATGCCGGCGGCGCAAGCCTATGCGCAACCAGCCGGAAGAGCTGAAGCTCGCCGGCGGTGGCGACCTGCTGGCGGTGTGCTGCCTGCATCTGGCCGATGGTCGGCCCTTCGCGCTGGAGGACCGGCAGATCAGCCTTGCCGCCGTGCCGGAGGCCGAGGCTGCGGATTTCTCGGTCACCGCGCCGGGCACCTGGCTGCTCGGCCATGTTCCCTGGACCGAGGCCGAGCATCGCATCGCCGCGATCAATGCCGATGCCGAGACCGCCCGTCTGCTGGCAATCGCCGAGGGGGCCGCCTGCCTGTCGCTCGAACGGCGCACCTGGCGCGGCGACCGGCACATCACGCATGTGGCTCAACTCTTCCCGGGCGAGAGCTATGATTTGATTGCCCGATTTACCCCGCGCGGCGGCGAATAGCGGTCTTTCCTGCTTCAATTCGACGCAATTCGCATTGCAGTGCGGTATTTTTTGACTGTGATTTGGAACTCCGCGGCCCACCCGGTTGTCAACTAGGCGTTGCCGTCCGCCTACAGCCCGGGGTGTCGAATGAGAATTGCTCAGGTGTCCTCGCTCATGGAGGCTGTGCCGCCGAAACTTTACGGCGGCACCGAACGCATCGTTTCCTATCTGACCGAGGAGCTGGTCCGCATGGGCCATGACGTCACGCTGTTCGCCAGCGGAGACAGCGAGACCAGCGCCCGGCTGGAACCCTGCTGGCCTCAGGCGATGCGGCTGGACGAGACCGCGCGAGACTATCTGGCCCCTCATGTGATGATGGTCGAGAAGATCGCTCGCCGGGCGCACGAGTTCGACATCGTCCATCTCCATATCGATTATCTCGGTTATCCGATCATGGACCGGAGCGGCATCCCGTTCGTCACCACGCTGCATGGGCGGCTGGACCTGCCGGTGCTGCCGCCGCTCTATGAGCTGTTCGCGCATGTGCCCGTGGTATCGATCTCCGATTCCCAGCGCCGGCCGCTGCCGGGCGCGAACTACGCCAGCACGATCTATCACGGCATCCCCGGGGAACTGCTGTCGCAGGGTCCCGGCGACGGCGGCTATCTCGCCTTCATCGGCCGCATCTCGCCGGAAAAGGCGCCCGACGCGGCCATCCGCATCGCCGCGGCCGCAGGCTGGAAGATCAAGATCGCGGCCAAGATCGACAATGCCGACCGGATCTATTTCGAGGAGAAGATCAAGCATCTCTTCGATCTGCCCCATGTCGAATATATCGGCGAGATCAATGACGGCGAGAAAACCGAATTCCTCGGCAATGCCGCTGGCCTGCTGTTCCCGATCGCCTGGAGCGAGCCGTTCGGCTTGGCGATGATCGAGGCGATGGCCTGCGGCACCCCGGTGATCGCGATGCGGAACGGATCGGTGCCCGAGGTGGTTGACGAGGGTGTCACCGGCTTCGTCGTCGACAACGAGGAGGAAGCCGTTGCGGCCGTGCGCCGGATTCCGGAGCTCGACCGCAATACCGTGCGCCGCACATTCGAGGCGCGCTTCAGCGCGCGGCGGATGGCGGAAGACTATGTCGAGGTCTACAGCGGCCTGATCGGGGCTCGGCGCCCTAAGCTCGTCGCGGTCTGAATATATTCGGCGCCCTCCGGGGCGCCCAAAGGACTTTCGTTCAGGAAGAGTTCGTTGGCGTAGGCGCCGTTCAGGTCATCGATACGGCACATCGGCGCGCAATGCGATTGGAGCGACGGTTCATGTCACTGCCGACCTACGCCTCGAAAGGGCCGATACCCTTTCTGCTGCACTATGTCCGCCGGCGGCTGCCCGGGCATCTGATCGTGCTGAGCGCGGTCCTGGCGGCGGTCGGCTGCGCCATCGGCTCGCAATATGCGGTCAAGAACCTCGTCGACATGCTGGAATCGCACGACGGTAATATCTGGATCGCCGTCGGCATCCTGTTCGGGCTGGTCGCCGGCGATAATATGTTGTGGCGGCTGGCCGGCTGGGTCTCGACGAATGTCTTCGTCGGGGTCGGCGGCGACGTCCGGTTGGACCTGTTCCACCACCTGTCGGGGCATGGCACGCGCTATTTCACCGACCGGTTTCCCGGCGCGCTCGCCGGCCGCATCACCACCGCCGCCAACGCCACCTGGACCATCGAAAGCTCGCTGACCTGGACCACCATCCCGCCGATGACGGCGGTCATAAGCTCGATCTTCCTGCTGGCGACGGTCAATTGGGAGATCACCGCCGTGCTGACGGCGATCGTGATCGTGCTGGCCTTCGTGATCGAGCGGCTGGCCTCGCGCGGCACGCCGCTGCATGAGGATTATGCCGGCCGCGCCGCCGCGGTGAACGGCTATCTGTCCGATGTCGTCGGCAATATCGGGCTGGTCCGCACCTTCGGAACCGCCCGGCGCGAACATGCCCGTCTGACCTATGAGATCGAGCATGAGATGACGGCGCAGCGCCGCTCCCTGCGCTCGCTCGAACGGCTGCGGCTGTTCCACGCCATCTGCGTGCTGGCGGTGACGGCGGGCATCCTGATCTGGTCGATCACGCTGTGGCGTCAGGGCAAGGTGACGACCGGCGACGTGGTGCTAACCACTACCCTGGGCTTCACTGTCCTCCACGCCTCGCGCGACCTGGCGATGGCGCTCGTCGATGTCGTCCAGCAATTCGCCAAGCTGGGCGAGGCGGTGCAGGAGCTGGGCCTGCCGCACGAGATGCAGGATGCGCCGGACGCCAAGCCGCTGCTCAATCTGGGCGGCTCGGCATCGCTGGTGAATGTCTGCTTCAGCTATCCCAATGGCGCGCGGGTGCTGCAGGATTTCACCCTGCATATTCCGGCGGGGCAGAAGATCGGCGTCGTCGGCAAATCCGGCGCCGGCAAGTCCACCCTCTTCGCCCTGCTGCAGCGTTTCTACGATCCAGAATACGGCCATGTGCTGATCGACCAGCAGGATGTCAGGAGCGTGACCCAGGAATCGCTCAGGCATTCGATTGCCGTGGTCCAGCAGGACATTGCGTTGCTGCACCGGTCCATCCTCGACAATCTGCGCTATGGCAAGCCCGACGCGACCGACGAGGAAGTCCGTCACGCGGCCGAGATCGCCTATTGCACCGAGTTCATCGATGCCCTGCCGGACAAGTTCGACACCGTGGTGGGCGAGCGCGGGGCCAAGCTGTCCGGCGGCCAGCGTCAGCGCCTCGCGATCGCCCGCGCCTTCCTGCGCCAGGCGCCCATCATCCTTCTCGACGAGGCGACATCGGCGCTCGACACCGAGGCCGAGCGGTCGATCCAGGCGGCGCTGGCGCGGCTGGTCCAGGGCCGCACCGTGATTGCCATCGCCCACCGCCTGTCCACGCTGAATTCGTTCGACCGGATCGTCGTGCTCGAGCGTGGGCGGATCATCGAGGACGGGGCGCCGGAAGAGCTGCTCCGCCGCAAGGGCGTCTATAGCGGCATGTATGCGCGCCAGATGAATACCGGCCGATCGTGATGCGTGCGCTGCTGATGTCCGCCGCCTTGGCGGCGGCTGTGGCTGTCGGCGGCGCTCTTGCCGATCCGCCGCCCCAGAGCACGGCCACGCCCGACACGCCGGTCCCGCCCGACAAGGGCCAGCCCCCACCTGTCGTGGAGCAGCAGGACGTGCCGCCCGTCGTCCCGCCCGCGGCGCCGGACGAGCAGTCTCCGTCAAAACCCGATGCGGACAAGCCCGATACCGCCCCGCCCGCGACCGCCGAGTCATCGCCTAAGGCCCCTGAGGCGCAGAAGGACAATGACCAGGCCGAGGCTGCGAAGAATGTCGAGCCCATGGCGCCCAACCAGGCCTTTTCCATCCTGGGCAAGAAGGTGCATGGGCCCGATGGCAAGGACGCGTACGGCTCGATCATCGATGTGCTGGTCGACGATCAGGGGCAGCCCCGCGCCGCGATCGTCGATTTCGGCGGGTTCCTCGGTGTCGGCAGCCGCAAGATCGCCGTCGATTGGGACCTTTTGAAATTTCAACCGGCCGACCAGGCGGTGCCGGTTGTGCTCAATCTCGACCGCAGCCAGATCCAGTCCGCGCCGGAATATAAGGATCCGACTCAGCCCGCCGAGGTGGTCGAGCCGGCGCTGGTCGAAATTTCCCCTATCCCGCCTGTGCCCGCAATGGACGAAACGTCGGCTGCTTCCGACCTTGTGCCTTTGGCCTCGCCGATCCCGCCGCACAGCATGGTAATCCCCGTGCCCGCCCCGGTCCCCGTCCCAGCCGCGGTCGCCGTACCAGCCCCGCCGTCGTCCGACGCCGCGGCCTCGCCCAATGCTGACAAGCACGCGAATTGACCCCGCGCCGGGACCGGCGCCGGGCCAGTATGATGAGACGGCGGCCGATCCGGGGGTGAACCCCACCGGTCCTGGTGATCGCCGCGCCGGTTTCGGGCTCGATCTGCTCAATCTGTGGGTCGCCAATATCCAGACCGGCTTCGGCCCCTTCGTCGCCGTCTATCTGACCAGCCGGGGCTGGACCCAGACCTCGATCGGCCTGGCGCTCAGCATGGGTACGCTGACCGCGATGGTGAGCCAGCTTCCGGCCGGCGCGCTGGTGGACGCCATGCGCAGCAAGAGCCGTATTGCCGCGCTTTCCATCGCTGCCTTTGCCTTGAGCGCCCTGCTGTTCGCGGTCTATCCGGTGCCGCTGTCGGTCTTCTCGGCCGAGATACTGCACGGCTTTTCCAGCTGCACGCTGGGGCCGGCCATCGCCGCGCTCAGCCTCGCCATCGCCGGCCATGCCGGGCTCGGCCGACGGCTGGGGCGCAATGCCCGCTTCGCTTCGATCGGCAACGGCATCGGCGCGGCGCTGATGGGCGCGGCGGGTTATTATATCTCGGAACGGTCGGTCTTCTTCCTGACCGCGGCCCTGACCCTGCCGGCGATCTTCGCGCTGAGGCAACTCGGCCATGTCGAGCTGCCGGTGCGGGCGCGGAATGATCTCAAGCCGAAACAAAAGCTCCAGGAAATCGCCGGAATCCTAGCCGACCGCCGGCTGCTGATCTTCGCCGGTTGCGCCGCCTTGTTTACCCTGTCGGACGCGGCGATGCTGCCCATTGTCGGCGGGGCGCTGACCAAGCGAGCGGGCGCCGAGGCCAGCCTGCTGATCGCCGCCTGCATCGTGCTGCCGCAACTGGTGGTCGCCGGGCTGTCGCCCAAGATGGGATCTCTGGCCGAAACGCGGGGCCGCCGGCTGGTGCTGCTCGTCGGCTTTGCCACACTTCCGGTCCGCGCGCTGCTGTTCGCGGTTGTCACAGATCCGATTCTGGTTGTGACGGTGCAAATCCTGAATGGTATCGCCAGCGCCGCCTTTCTGATCATGGTGCCGCTGGTGACCGCGGACATCGCCGGTCGGTCCGGCCATTTCAACCTCGCGCTAGGCTTCGTCGGCTTCACCATCGGCCTCGGCGGCGTATCCAGTACCACCGTGGCCGGCTGGGTCACCGATCATTACGGCGAGGCGGTGACGTTCGTGTTCCTGGCGGCGGTCGGGCTGCTTGCAACCGCGGTGGTCTGGTTGTTCCTGCCTGAGACGAGGCCCGATCCCGGGGAACATGGCACCGTGGATCCGCGTAAAATAAAGACACGGCCGAAGGAGTAACGGATGGACACGACGCTGCCGGATAAGGCCATCACGGCCGACAACCCGCCCGAAGGCCAGTTCGTCATCCCGGCGACAGGATCGCTGCACGAGCTTCGCCCCCGTACCCTCAAGCATGGCGACACGTTCGCGGTGTTCGACCACAACGGCGACGCTGTCGGCGCGCCGGGCTCGACCGACGGCATCTATCACCGCGACACGCGCTATCTCTCGCACCTGTTCCTGACCATCGACGGCCAGCGGCCGATCCTGCTCAGCTCCACGGTGCGTGAAGATAACGCGATGCTGACCTGCGACCTGACCAACCCCGATCTCAGGGACGGGGACGGCAAGATCGCCCTGCCGCATGACCTGATCCATATCCGCCGCTCCCGTTTCCTGTGGAACGGCGGCTGCTATGAGCGGGTGGCGATCCGCAATTTCTGCGAGTCCCCCCGCCGCGTCCGCATCGAGTTGGGTTTCGCCGCCGATTTCGCCGACTTGTTCGAGGTGCGTGGCACGGTGCGCGAACGGCATGGTGAGCATAAGAAGCCGGCCGTGACGGCCGACAGCGTGACCCTCGGCTATCTCGGCCTCGACGACCGGGAGAGGCGCCTGCGGCTGCGCTTCGACCCGGCGCCGGCACAGCTCACCGGCCGTCAGGCCTGTTTCGATCTGGCGCTCGAGCCCCATCAGACACAGAAGCTGTTCTTCGAGCTGCGCTGCGATCCGGAGCAGTCGAAGCTGCCGGCGAATCTGGGCTTCTTCGATGCGCTGATCGATTCCCGCCGGGCGCTGCGCAAATCGGCGTCGCGCGCCACCGCGATCGTCAGCTCGAACGAGATCTTCAACGAGGGCGTCCGGCGCAGCATTGCCGATCTTTACATGCTCGTCACCGAGACGCCGCAGGGGCCGTATCCGTACGCCGGCATCCCGTGGTTCAGCACTGTGTTCGGGCGCGACGCGCTGATCACCGCGCTGGAGACGCTGTGGCTCGACCCTACCATCGCGCGGGGCGTGCTGGGCCATCTCGCCGCCAACCAGGCAACGGAGTTCGACGCGGCCGCCGATGCCGAACCGGGCAAGATCCTGCACGAGGTGCGCTATGGCGAAATGGCCGAGCTGGGGGAGGTGCCGTTCCGCCGTTATTACGGCTCGATCGACTCCACCCCGCTCTTCGTGCTGCTGGCCGGCGCCTATCTGGAGCGCACCGGCGATCTGGCCACGATCCAGCAACTCTGGCCGAACATCGAGGCCGCGCTCTCCTGGATCGACCATGAGGGCGACCGTGACGGCGATGGCTTCGTCGAATATGGCCGGCGCACCTCGGAGGGGCTGATCAACCAGGGCTGGAAGGACAGCCACGATTCCGTCTTCCACGCCGACGGCACCCTCGCCAAGGGACCGATCGCCATCGCCGAGGTCCAGGCCTATGTCTATGGCGCCTGGCGCGCGGCGGCCGAGATGGCGCGGCTGCTGGGCCATGCCCGCCGGGAGTTCGAGCTCGAGGCCAAGGCCGACATACTGCGCAAGGCCTTCGACGAGCATTTCTTCGACGATGGGATCGGCACCTATGTGCTGGCTCTGGACGGCGACAAGAAGCCCTGCCGGGTGCGCTCGTCCAATGCCGGCCATGCGCTGATGACCGGCATCGCCTTGCCGGAGCGGGCAGCGGCAGTGGCGGCGACCTTGATGAACGGCTCGTCCTTCTGTGGCTGGGGCGTGCGCACCATTCCCGCAACCGAGGCGCGTTACAACCCGATGAGCTATCACAACGGCTCGGTCTGGCCGCACGACAACGCGCTGATCGGCATGGGGCTCGCCCGCTACGGCTTCCGCCGCGATGCCGCGCGGATTTTCGAGGGGCTGTTCGCCGCGTCGATCTATATCGATCTGCGCCGCCAGCCTGAGCTGTTCTGCGGCTTTTCCCGCCATCCGGGCAGCGGGCCGACCTTCTATCCGGTCGCCTGCTCGCCCCAGGCCTGGGCGGCGGTGGCGCCGCTGTCGCTGATCCAGTCCTGTCTGGGGCTGAGCTTCGATCCCGCCCGCGCCGAAGTCGCGTTCGACCGGCCGGCGCTGCCCGACTTCCTGAACGAGCTGACCCTGCGCGGCCTGAGGATCGGCGACAGCTCGGTCGATGTCGCGCTGACCCGAAGCGGCTCGGGCGT
>DATBAZ010000158.1:0-1938 GCA_036271255.1 Alphaproteobacteria bacterium | reverse complement strand
CGGGCAAGATCGAGGCCCGCTATGGCCGGCTAGACGTTCTGGTCAACAATGTCGGCGATTTCCTGGGCGTTTCCGGCCCCTTCGCCAAGTCGACTGAAGAGCAGTGGGACATGCTCTACCAGATCAATCTAAAGCAGATGTTCCTGGTTACCCGCACCATGCTCCCGCTGATGCGCAAGTCCGGCGATGGCGGCAGCATCATCAACGTCTCGTCGATCGAGGGTTTCCGAGGCATCCCGAACAACGTGGTCTACGGCTCGTTCAAGGCCGCGATCACCGGCTTCACCCAGAGCCTGGCGGTCGAGCTTGGCCCGGAGGGCATCCGGGTGAACACGATCGCGCCGGAGACGACCGATACAGAGCAGGTCAAGGTCACCAAATGGACCAACCCCAAATACATGGACCATACCGAGCGCTGGATCCCGCTGGGCCGCTTCGGTGTGCCGAAGGATGCGGCCGGCTGCGCGGTATTCCTGGCCAGCGACTTGTCCGCCTGGGTGAGCGGCACCACTGTTCACATGGACGGCGGCGCGCTGGCGGCGGCGGGCTGGTACCGTACGCCTGCGGGGCAGTGGACGAACATGCCGGTTATCGCCGATAAAGGCCTTCTCTTCTGAGCAGCCAAAGGCCCGGACTATGTAGCCGGGGCCAGGTTTCGGGGTAGCGGTCGATGGATGTCCTTGTGCCGAACGACGTTCAGGAATTGATGAACAGTGAGCTCGGCGCCCTGATGGCGCGGGCTGCTGAACTGCGCGACAGCGCCCATGGGCGCATCCAGAGCTATTCGCCCAAGGTCTTTATCCCGCTGACGCATCTGTGCCGGGACGTCTGCCACTACTGCACCTTCGCCCGCCCGCCCCGGCGGGGCGAGACCGCCTATATGACCATCGACGAGGTGCTGGCCGTCGCCCGAGCCGGCGCCGCGGCCGGCTGCACCGAGGCGCTGTTCACCCTGGGCGACAAGCCGGAGCTGCGTTACGGCGCAGCGCGCGACGAGCTGGAGCGGCTGGGGCACGAGACCACCCTCTCCTACCTCGAAGCCGCCGCCAAGGCGGTGATCGCCGAGACCGGCATGCTGCCCCACATCAATGCCGGCGTCATGAGCGGCGAGGACATCGCCCGGCTGCGCCGCGTTTCGGTGAGCCAAGGCCTGATGCTGGAAAGCGCGGCCGAGCGCCTGTCGCTCAAAGGCGGGCCACATTACGGTTCGCCCGACAAGAACCCCGCCCGGCGCCTTAAGACGATCCGGCTGGCCGGTGAGCAGCGCGTGCCCTTCACCTCAGGCATCCTGATCGGCATCGGCGAGACGCGGGAAGAGCGGGTCCAGTCGATCCTGGCGCTGCGCGACTTGCACCGCGAATACGGCCATATCCAGGAAGTCATCATCCAGAACTTCCGCGCCAAGCCGGACACGCGCATGGCGAACGCGCCCGAGCCGGACCTGAACGAGCTGCTGTGGACCATCGCGGTCGCCCGCATCCTGTTCGGGGCTGAGATGAACATCCAGGCGCCGCCGAACCTGACCCCAGGCGAATACGGCGTGCTGATCGAGGCGGGCATCAACGATTGGGGCGGCGTGTCCCCGGTCACCATGGACCATGTGAACCCGGAGGCCCCCTGGCCGCATCTTGAGGCGCTGCGCCGCGAGACCGCGAGCGCCGGCAAGATACTGACCGCCCGTCTGCCGGTCTATCCGGCCTATTACAACGACAATCCGCGCTGGCAGGACCCGGCGATGGTGCCGCACATCCTGAAGTCGGCGGATTCGCACGGCTGGGGCCGCAACGACCTGTGGGCTCCTGGCCTGTCGGTCGAGCCGATGGCGCCGGCCAAGGCGGGACCGACGGAGCGGCCCGATCCGATCGTCGTCGATCTCGTCACTAAGGCGATGGACGGCGTGGGGCTGGACGAGCGCGAGATCACCACCCTGTTCGGCGT
>DATBAZ010000157.1:0-2555 GCA_036271255.1 Alphaproteobacteria bacterium | reverse complement strand
CAAATTCGAAACAAACCACGCCACACAGGAGGAGACGCCCATGTCTACACCGCTCGGCAAATTCTGCTGGTACGAGCTGATGACCGCCGACACGGAGGCTGCGGGCAAGTTCTACAGCCACGTCGTCGGCTGGAACCTGTTCGACCCCGGCGGCGTGCATGCAGGCTATACACTGCTCCAGGTCGGAGGCCAGGGCATGGGCGGGATGATGAAGCTGCCGGACGAGGCCCGCGCCGCCGGCGCCCGGCCCGGCTGGAACGGCTATGTTTGGGTGCCCGAAGTCGAAGCCGCGATGGCGAAGGTCGTCGCGGCCGGCGGCAAGGTCCATAAGGAACCGGCCGATATTCCCCAGGTCGGCCGCTTCGCGGTCGTCTCCGACCCGCAGGGCGCCGTCTTCTACCTGTTCCGCCACGTCGGAGACCAGGAGATGCCGCCGGTGCCGATGAATGCGCTGGGCCATGTCGGCTGGCACGAGCTGTTCGCCGTCGACAACAAGGCGGCGCTGGAGTTCTATTCCGGGCAGTTCGGCTGGCAGGGCAACGACGCCTTGGACATGGGGCCCATGGGCACCTACCAGCTCTACACCATCCCCGGCGGCCAGTATGGCGGCATGATGAACAAGCCGGACGCCTTCCCGCAGCCCTTCTTCCTCTATTACTTTAATGTCGACGACATCGATGCGGCGGCCGAGCGGGTCAAATCCGCCGGCGGTCAGGTGCTGATGGGTCCGCATGAAGTCCCCGGCGGCAGCATGATCATCCAGGGCCTGGATCCCCAGGGCGCGATGTTCGCGCTTGTCGACCAGACGAAGGCCACGCCCATGCCGTCCGCCTGAGAAAAATGGGAGAATCCTCCTAGTCTCTCCCCCTTCGCCGCATTAAAGCTGTGGCGCATGGGGAGAGCTGGATGATTTTCGCACCCGAGCAGATTGCAACCACGGTCCTGGTCGGCGCTGGCCTGCTGCATTGGTGGTTTCTCGGGTTGCGGCATACGTGGGTGCGGTTCGCTTCGGGCGCTGCCCTGTTCGCGGTGCTGACCGCCGCGGTGGTCTATACGATCGGATCGCCGCTTCAACCCAAATTCGCCACCGCGATGTCGGGCGAGCGGCTGTGGCAGCAGGTCATCATCACCGCCTGGTGGCTGCTGGCGGGCCGGGCGGCGGTCGAAGTCACGCGGATCAGCGTGCTGATGCGGCGCATTGCCGGCGAGGGACGGCTGTTCTCGGACCTTCTGTCCGGCATCATCTATCTGATCGTAACGCTCACCATCGTGAAGACGGTGTTCAGTTTCCCGATCGGCGGGCTGCTCGCGACCTCGGGCATCATCGCCATCGTGCTGGGCCTGGCGCTCCAGAACACGCTGGCCGACGTCTTCGCCGGCATCGCGGTCGGGATCGAGCGGCCCTACGCGATCGGCGACCAGGTCTGGTTCGAGGGGCCGATCGAGGGCGAGATCGTCCAGATCAACTGGCGTTCGGTCCAGATCAGGACCATGAGCAACGACATCGCCACCATTCCCAACAGCGTGGTGGCCAAGTCCCGTTTCATCAATCGCAACGTGCCCTCGATGCGGCGAAGCGACAGCGTCCAGGTGCCCTGCACGCGTACCCATCCGCCCGAATATGTCATCGCGCTGATCCAGCAGGCGATCCTGCTGTCCCCCAACGTGCTGGAGAAACCGCCTGCCTCGGTCGCGCTGGTGCGGGTCGGCAAGCGGCTGAACCATTACGAGATTTCCTTCTCGGTCGCGAACAGCAGCCTGCTGTGGCAAACAAAGAGCATGCTGCTGCGCGAGATTTTGCGACAGTTCAGCTCCAGTGGCAGTTCGTACCATCTGCGCGGACATCATCCGGAACTGGCGGAGCCGGAGGGCGAGCGCGTGCTGGACATCGCGCTGCTGGAACCGCTGGCGCAGGAAAAGCGCGATGAGCTGGAGGGCCATCTGGTCTGCCGCTCGCTCCAGGCCGGCGACACGCTGTTCGCCCAGGGCGATACGGATGCATCGCTGTTCGTCATCCGAACCGGCGTGCTTGAAGTGTCGCATCAGGAAAAGCACGATACCATCGTGATCGGCCGCATCGGGCCCGGCGATTATATCGGCGAGATCGGCATGCTGACCGGCGCCGCCCATCCCGGCACCGTCAAGGCGCTGACCCCGTCACTGGTTTATGAGCTGCGCCAGGAATTCGTCGCGCCGCTGATCAAGGAAAACCCCGAGCTGCTGCACGCCTTTGAGGCCTCTGCCCGCCGCGGCCAGGCACGCATCGACCGCGGCGTCGCCGCCAATATCGGCATGAAGACCGTGCCCCCGGCCCAGCTGCTGGACCGGATGCGGGCGTTTTTCGCGCATGTGCTTTAGGGCGTTTCCCTGAAGGTCCCGGCCTTCACCGCGATCGGCTTGGCCGTCGGGTAGAACTGGGTGAAGGTGGTGTCCACCGCCCCGTTCGCCTGATGGCAGGCATAGCATTCGGCGGTATAGGGAATCTGCTTGGCCGGGCCCGCCTCGTCGAAGGCGAAGAAGCCCCAGCCGCCCTTGAACCGCGCGTCGTCACGGAC
>DATBAZ010000156.1:0-3061 GCA_036271255.1 Alphaproteobacteria bacterium | reverse complement strand
TCCGTAGGGTGTAAAAGCGAAGCTTATTCCACCATTCGGTATTTCCGCATATGCGGAATGCCGCGCGGGGCGCGGCTGGTGTAATACGCTTCGCTTTTCCACCCGACGTTCCCGATGCTATAAAAAATCAAACATTTAGGGGAAACCAATGGCGGAATTCGACGGGCAGGCGGCGCTTGTCACGGGGGCAGGGCGGGGGATCGGCAAGGCGATTGCGCTGAGGCTGGCGCGCGGCGGGGCCGATGTCGCCATTGCCGATATCAATGCCGAATGGGCCGAGGCGACCGCGGCGGAAATCCGCGCGCTGGGCCGCAAGTCGCATGCCGCCACAGCCGATGTCGGCGATTATGACCAGGCCCAGGGGCTGATCGCAGGCGTCGTCGGCGCCTTCGGCAAGATCGATATCCTGGTCAACAACGCCGGCACGTCTAAATCCGCGCCGTTCCTCGAGATCACCAAGGAAAGCTGGCTGGCGCAGCTGAACGTCCATATGTCCGGTACTTTCTACTGCTCGCAGGCGGCGGCAAAAGACATGCGCACGCGCGGCTATGGCCGGATCGTCTGCATCTCCTCCGTTGCCGGCTTCATGGGGCCGATCGACCTCGCCGCCTATGGCGCGGCCAAGGCCGGGGTGATTGGGCTGGTGCGGGCGATGGCGCTGGAACTGGGCGATTACGGCATCACCGCCAACGGCGTGGCCCCTGGACCGATCGATACCGAGCTGCTGCGCTCCGCCTGGCCGGCCGACGTCTATGCCGAGCGGGCCGAGCATATCCCGGTCCGCCGATTGGGGCAGGTCGAGGAGATCGCCCACGCGGTCGCCTTCTTCGCCTCGCCGGAGGCCAGCTATATCTCCGGCGTGATCATGCCGGTCGACGGCGGATCGGTTGCGGCCGGCGCCTATATGGTCGAGAAGTACCGGCGGCGGAAGAAGGCGGCGAACTGATGAGCGATACAGTGCAAAGGCTGGCCGACCGGATCGACATCCAGGAGACGCTCTACCGCTATGCCCGCGGCATCGACCGCCGCAACTGGGACTTCCTGGCCTCGGCCTTCCATCCCGGCGCCGAGATCCACCAGGGCGATTTCAAGGGCACGATCGAGCAGATGATCGAGAACGTGAAGGCGCGCCATGCCGCGATCGAGCAGTCGGCGCATCTGATGACCAATATCCTGATCGAGTTCGATAGCAACGACGGCGCGGTCGTCGAGACCTACTACCTTGCCTATCTGCGCAACGACGCCCTGCCGGCGATCATGCGGACCGCGCTGATCGGCGGCGGCGCGCCCGAGGCAGGCAAGATCGATATGCGCTCGCTGGGCCGCTATATCGACCGCTTCGAGCGGCGCGACGGTCACTGGCGCATCGCGCGACGTGTCTGCATCGCCGAGACCTTGAGCGGCACCGCCGTGCCGGAGGGCAATCCGCTGAGCGCCAACTGGGCGACGGCAAGCCGGAACCCGGATGACGCGCTGTGGGCGATGCGGGCGGAGTTCGGGCTGAAGTAAAGTAGGATGGGTAGAGCGTAGCGAAACCCATCGTTCAGTGCACTAGCCGATGGGTTTCGCTCCGCTCTACCCATCCTACGAGACCTGGATTTCGTCAGGGCGCAGGTGAAACGGCCGGTTTGAGCCGGCGGGCAATAAGCCGGTCCAGTGCCAGCGGGCCGCTCCCGCCGAGAACCAGTGCGACCAACCCCGCGACGTAAAGCAGGTCCGTCTCATAGCCGGGCTGCCCGAAATGAGCGCCACCGGCATCCACCGACATAAGCTTGATCGAGCTGAACCCATTCGGCAGGTGGACGGTGACGATCGCCACCAGCAGCACCACGATCATCGGAATACTGGCGAGCGGGATCAGCGCGCCGAACAGGACCGCCAAGCCACCGAATAATTCGACCAGGATGGTCGCCCAGGCCGCGATTCCCGGCATCGGCACGCCCAGCGCGGTAAGGATGTCGACGAACGCGTCCGGTCCGCGGGCCAGCTTGGCGTAGCCGTGCTCCATGAAGCCGTAGCCGACGATGAGACGCAGCGGGATGGCGTACCAGTCAGGTGGCGCGTCCAGAGGGCGGATAAGCCGGGCGATCAGTCTGTTCATAAGACTGGGTTCGCCCTGCCATCCGGATGGTTACATCAGGCCGCCGCCGCGATCCCCGCCTGGCGGCCGAAGAACGTGCTTTCGCCCACGCAGGTGCCGCTGGAATAGCCCATGCCGTCCTTGGCGATGTTGGTTGCCGCTGCTCCCGCTGCGTAGAGGCCGGGGATGATCCGGCCGCCGGCGTCCAGCACCTGGGCCTTGGCGTTGGTGGCGAGGCCGCCCAGCGAGAAGCCGCTGAACCAGGCGCCGCCCAGAGAGGTGTCGAGCGCGGCGAAGGGTGGCTCGACCAGCGGCTGGATCCAGTCGTGGTATTTATGGAATTCCGGGTCCTCGTGATGCTCGGCATGGCGGTTATAGTCGGCCATGGTCTTCTGCAGCGCGCCCTCCGGCATGCCGAGATCGCGCTCCATTTCCTCAATCGTCTCCCAGGCATCGATCAAGGTCTGGTTGCCGAATTCCGGCTTCTGGAACGTGGCGTTGTCGAGAATGAGATAGGCCTTGTAGTCGGGCTGCAGCAGGACAGAGCCGATGGTGCGGCCGTGATAGCTGTCCTCGGCGACGAAACGCTTGCCGTAGCGGTTGACCAGGACGCCCTTCAAGAGGCTGGTCGGCGGGTAGAACGGGCAGGTCAGCAGATAGCCGATATCCTGCATCACGCCGCCGGCAGCCAGCCCCATCTCGATGCCGCTGCCGTTGGCATAGGTGCAGCCGACGATATTGACCCGCTCGTCCGCCAGCAGCGGCGAATATTGCAGCGCCATCTCCTTGTTCATGCCGAAGCCGCCGGTCGAGATCAGCACGCCCTTGTTGGCGCGGACGTAGCGATCGCCCTCGAACACCTTGTACTTCACGCCCACGACCCGGCCGCTGTCGTCGACGATCAGCGCCTTGGCGTTGGCGTCTACGACGATGCGCACGCCGGCCTCCTCGACGCGGGCGATCAGCGCGTCCATCAGCTTC
>DATBAZ010000155.1:0-4115 GCA_036271255.1 Alphaproteobacteria bacterium | reverse complement strand
CCGGAGTGGTCATCCCGGGAGCTTATAGGGAAGTGATCGAATGGCGGCTACCCGCCGCCCGCGCCCGGCCCTTACGCCGCGTTGAACGCCGGGTCCTCGGAGAGCGACAGGATCGGCTTGTCGCAGGCAGGCTCGGCCTCGACGGCGGCTGCCGGCACAGGCTCGGCCGGGAGGTCCACCCAGAAGGTGCTGCCCTTGCCGACCTCGCTCTCGAAGCCGACCGTGCCGCCCATCGCCTCAACCACCTTGCGCGAGAAGGCAAGGCCGATGCCGGTCCCGCTGACCTTGGAATGCTCGGCGCCCAGCCGGCTGAACGGCTGGAACAGTTCCTCCGAGCGGTCGGGCGGGATGCCGATACCGTTGTCGCTCACCTTGAAGCGGATGATGCCGTCATCGAGCTTCTCCGCGGTCAGCACGACCTCGCCACCGGCATTGTTGTACTTGATCGCGTTGGAGATGAAGTTGAGCAACACCTGGCGCAGGCGCAGTTCGTCGGCCCGTGCGTCGGCGATCTGCTGGGGCACGTCGACGACGAAATTGACCTCCGCCTTTTGGGCGATCGGCGCCATCAGCCCCTGCACATAGCGCAGCACGATGCCGACATCGATCTCGGCGATCGACAGGTTGAGGCGCCCGGCCTCGATACCGGCAAGGTCCAGCAACTGGGTCACCAGCACCAGCAGGTGATTGCCGCCCTCCAATATATGGCTGACATAATCCTGCTGCTTTATCGTCAGGCCGTTATCCGGCCGCTTCATCTGCAGCAGCTCGGCAAAGCCGACGATGGCGTTCAGCGGGGTGCGAAGCTCATGGCTCATGCCCGACAGGAAGTCCGACTTTGCGCGGCTCGCCCGCATCAGCTCGGTCTCGATCTGCTTGCGGGCGGTGATGTCGCGGATGGCGCTGGACATCATCGGCCCGTCCTCGGTCTGGAGCGGGCTGTGGCTGACCTCGATCGGGAACATGCCGCCATCCCGGTGGATGCCCAGCATATCCTCGCCGTTCTGACCATCGGCCTGAGGTATCTGCATCAGCAGGTCGGCGGTCTTGCCGAGAAGCTGTGAGCGCGGATAGCCGAAGAGCCGTTCGGTCGCGGCATTGACCAGCACGATCCGTCCGGCGCCGTCCACGAT
Source organism: Alphaproteobacteria bacterium (assembly GCA_036271255.1). GTDB lineage: Bacteria > Pseudomonadota > Alphaproteobacteria > BOG-932 > Roseiterribacteraceae > BOG-932. Next base: position 2,982 of record DATBAZ010000155.1, on the reverse strand, counting down.
CACCATCGCATCGGGCGCGGATTCGAGCAGGCCGCGGAACTTGGCCTCGCTCTGCCCCAACGTGGTGTTCAGGCGGCGGATGATCTGGCTGGTGTGACGCACCGCCCCGGCGACGAAGATGACCGAGATGGCGCCGATGATGAACATGCCGCTGCGATAGATATTCTCGAAGGTGAGCTCCTGCGGCATGAACAGAATCCATGCCAGAACCACCGACGCGGCGGTGGCCAGCAGCGCCTCAACCCCGCCGCAAACCAGCGTGATGACGACCACGGCCGGGAAAAATGTGAGGTACGGCAGCCAGTTGAGGTTGGCCGTGACCTCCAGCCGGACAAGCGTGGCGACAGCCATGATGGCGAACGTCGTCAGATAGCTGGTCGCCGATCCGGCACGAAGATGCGGCAGGTCGACGCTCAGCTTGCTGATGTCGAACATCTCCCGTGCCCAACCGGGCGATTTCACGCCACCTCTATCCATGGCCCATTACCAAGCCTAACTCGGCGCCCGTCAGATATCTGTAAGCGCCAGCCTCGAGGTTCTCAGGCAGGTCCAGCCCGCCGACACGATCGCGGTGAAGGGCGGTCACATGATTGCCGGTCGCCGCGAACATCCTGCGCACCTGATGATAGCGACCTTCCGTGATGGTCAGCCAACACCGATTCGGTGCAATTTTAACTAATGTTGCAGGTAATAAAGGCTTAGTTTCGCCTTCTAGCAACATATTTCCGCCTATGAAGATTTCTTCTTCGTCGCCGCGCAACGGATTTTCCAGTGTCGCGAGATAGCGTTTGGCGATCTCGGCCTTGGGCGAGATGATCCGGTGGAGCAGCCCGCCATCGTCGGTCAGCAGCAGCAATCCAGACGTTTCCTTGTCCAGCCGACCGATGGTCGAGACGGCTGGATCGCGCCGCGACCAGCGCGGCGGCAGCAGGTCATAGACGCTGCGCCCCGGCTCGCGATGCGAGCAGACGAACCCGAGCGGCTTGTGCATCAGCAGGGTGAGCGGCGGCGGCGGATCGAGCGGCTCCCCATCTACCTGCATGCGCTGGGGAAGCCCGGCGCTGACCGGAATGTGGCTGTCGGCCTTGGCGACCGTCTCGCCGTCCAGCGTCACCAGGCCGGCGGCGGCGAGCGACTGAACCTCCTTGCGTGAGCCATAGCCCAGATTGGCGAGCAGCCGGTCCAGCCGGATGGTGGGTTGCCTGCTCACCGATATTTTGCTCACCGATGGGCCTCGTAGATCTTGAAGCCGTCCCCCTGCTCGACGAGCCGGGCGGAAGCGAACAGCGTCTTCAGATGCGCCTCATAGGGCAGATGGCGGTTGGCGACCAGCCAGCAAACGCCGCCGGGCCGAAGTGACGCGGCAGCGCGGCGGATAAAGCCCTCGCCCAGACTGCGATCCTCGGCCCCGCCATCGTGGAACGGCGGATTCATAATGACGAAATCCAGGTCCTGAAGCGTGCCGTGACGAACATCGCACCAGCCGGTTTCAGCGCGCGGATCGGTCATGTTGCGGCGAGCCGCGTCGATCGCCCGCCGGTCGAGATCGATAAGGGTGATACGCCGTATCGCCGAACTCTCCAGCGCCTTCAGCGTCAGCAATCCGACACCACAGCCGAAATCGCCCCCGGCGCCGGCGAGCGGCGGCAGGTGGCGGATCAGCATCCGGCTGCCTGGGTCCTGCCGGTCCCAGCTGAAGATGCCGGGCTGGCTCCAAAGTCCCAGCGCAGGCGGCACCTGCGGCCCGCCGGCGGCGACCGCCGCGTCGAGACCGGCCGGCCGGCCGGGCCGCAGGGCGATGCAGATGCGGTGATGCCGCCGCGAGGCCTGATCGACCGCGCAGCCGAACTCGGCCAATTCCTTGGCCAGACGCTGGCCGCCGCGATCCTTGGGCGCCAGCGCGGTCAGCCTTCCACCGGAAGCCAGGGCACGCAGGGCATGGGCCAAAACATAACGGCGCTCGAGCACGCCCGGCGGGGCGAGGACCGTGACCGTGGCGCACGAACCGTTCGCCAGGTCTTCCAGACGCTCGGAACCGGGCATCAGGGGGGAGAGCTGGATTGCGTCCGGCCCGACGGGCGCCAGTTCGGGGTCGGGAAAGCCGTAGACAGCGTGGCGAATTTCTACTCTCCGCTGATCGCGTGAATCAGTGTGGCGTCGCTGGTGTCCGCCCGGCCCTGCAGCGCCGCCGCCATTTGCTTGCGATCCAGCTCGCGTTCCCAGGCCGAGATCACCACCGTGGCGACGCCGTTGCCGATGATGTTGGTCAGCGCCCGGCACTCGCTCATGAACTTGTCGATGCCGAAGATCAGCGCCATGCCGGCAACCGGAACCGTGGGCACCACAGACAGGGTCGCGGCCAATGTGACGAAACCCGCGCCCGTCACGCCGCTGGCGCCCTTCGATGTCAGCATCGCCACGCCGACGATGGCCAGTTGGTCTTCGAGGCTGAGCGGCGTGTCGGTCGCCTGGGCGACGAACAGCGTGGCAAGCGTCATATAGATGTTCGTGCCGTCCAGGTTGAAGGAATAGCCGGTCGGCACCACCAGCCCGACCACCGGCTTGGGACAGCCCAGCGCCTCCAGCTTCGCCATCAGCGAGGGCAGCGCGCTCTCCGACGAGCTGGTGCCGAGCACGACCAGCAGCTCCTCCTTGATGTAGCCCAGGAAGCGGAAGATCGAAAAGCCGACGAAATTCGCGATCGTGCCCAGCACCAGGATCACGAACAGGGCCGAGGTCAGGTAGAAGGTGGCAATCAGGCCGAGAAGATTGCCCAGCGCCGCCGGCCCGTACTTGCCGATGGTGAAGGCCATGGCGCCCAGCGCGCCCAGCGGCGCCACCCGCATGATGATGGCGACCACGGCGAACACCGCCTTCGACACCTGATCGATCAGGTCCTGCACCATCCGCGCCTTCTCACCCAGCCCCATCAGCGCGAAGCCGAACAGGATGGCGAAAAGCAGCACCTGAAGGATGTCGCCA
>DATBAZ010000154.1:0-4997 GCA_036271255.1 Alphaproteobacteria bacterium | reverse complement strand
GCGCCGGTATGAAGCTCGACGACATGGGCGCCGACGGCCTTGGCCGCCCGCACCTGGTCGAGATCGGGGCCGATGAACATCGAGACGCGGATTCCCACCGCGGAAAGCTGAGGCACGATGCGCGAAAGACGCTCGCGGTCGCCGATCACGTCGAGGCCACCCTCGGTCGTACGTTCCGCCCGGCGTTCCGGCACCAGGCAGACGGCGCGGGGCGCCAGGCCGCAGGCGATGGCAGTCATCTCGTCCGTCGCCGCCATTTCCAAGTTCAGCGGCAGGTTCGTCGCCGCCTTGATCCTGGGCAGGTCGGCGTCGCCGATATGGCGGCGATCCTCGCGCAGATGGACGGTGATCCCGTCTGCCCCGGCCTCGGTCACCGCCAGAGCCGCGCGCACCGGATCGGGATGGGCGCCGCCACGCGCGTTCCGCAGGGTCGCGACATGGTCGAGATTCACCCCGAGGCGGGGGATTTTAGGTAGGGTCATGATGGTCGCTGTTAAGAACTTCTGGCCCGGTCGACCTGATTGATCACCGGGGTCGCCCGCAGCACCGCGATGATGTTGGTCAGATGTTTCAGGTCGTGCACCTGGATGTCGATCAGCAGGTCCCAGAAATCGACCGACCGGCTGGTGATACGCAGATTGATGATGTTGCCGCCATTGCGCCCGATTACGGTCGACAGCGTGCCCAGGCTGCCCGGCTCATTGGCGATGGTGACGAACAGGCGGCCGACATGGTCGTCGGCCTCGGCATCATCGCCCCAGGAGATATCGAGCCAGCGCTCCGGCGTCTCGGAAAAGCTCTCCAGCGTCTCGCAATCGATCGTATGGACGGTGACGCCCTTGCCGGTGGTGACGATGCCGACGATCCGGTCGCCAGGCAGCGGGTGGCAGCAGCGGGCGAAATGCACCGCCAGGCCGGGGATGAGGCCGCGGATCGGCAGCGGCCGTTCCTTGCCCTTGACCTTTCCCTTGGGCGGGAACGGCAGGACCTTGGCCTCGGCGTCCATCGCTTCATCCGGCGTCGGCGCGGGCTGCTTCTCGGGCGGATAGAGGATGATCGCGACATCGCGCGTCGTCCGGTTGCCGGCGCCGATATCGGCGTAGAGGTCTTCCAGGGTCTCGACATGAAGGGCCTTCAGCGCCCCGTGCAGCGCCTTCTCGGTCAGCTCATGCCCGTCATGGCGGAAGGCCTTGACCAGCATCGCCTTGCCCAGCGTCGCATATTCCTTGCGTTGCAGGTTGCGGACATAGCGGCGGATATGCGCCCGCGCCTTGCCGGTGACGACGAAGCGTTCCCACGCCGGCGAGGGCGTCTGACTCTTCGACTGGATGATGTCGACCTGATCGCCGTTGCCCAGCTTGCTGTTCAGCGGAACGATGCGGCCGTTGACCTTGGCGCCGACGCAATGGTCGCCGACCTGCGAATGGACGGCATAGGCGAAATCGACCGGCGTCGCCCCGCGCGGCAGGGCAATCAGGTCGCCCTTCGGCGTGAAGCAGAAGACCTGGTCCTGGAACAGCTCCAGCTTGGTATGCTCGAGGAATTCCTCGGGCTTCTGCGCGTTGTCGACGATTTCCAAGAGCTCGCGCAGCCAGCGATACTGCTTGCCGTCGGACTTTTCGGTCGACTTGTAGGCCCAATGCGCGGCGACGCCGAGCTCGGCCTCCTCGTGCATCTCGCGGGTCCGGATCTGGATCTCGATGCGGTGCCTCTCCGGCCCTATCGCAGCCGTATGCAGGCTGCGGTAGCCGTTGGGCTTGGGCGTGGAGATATAGTCCTTGAAACGGCCCGGCACGGTCGGATAGCGGCCGTGGACGACGCCCAGCACCTGATAGCATTCGGGGATCGTGTCGACGACGATGCGGAAGGCCATGATGTCCGACAGCTGCTCGAACGCGATATTCTTGACCTGCATCTTGCGCCAGATCGAATAGGGCGCCTTCTCGCGGCCCGAGACGGAGGCCTTGATCTTCTCCTGCGCCATGTCGCGTTCCAGCGCCGCGACGACGCGGCGTGGCAGCTCCCCGCCCTCCTGCCGCAGGAAGGCCAGGCGCGAGATGATGCCGTTGCGCGCATCGGGATAGAGCTCGGCGAAGGCCAGGTCCTCGAGCTCGTCCTTGATGGCGTGGACGCCGATGCGCTCGGCCAGCGGGGCGTAAATCTCCAGCGTCTCCCGCGCAATGCGGCGGCGCTTCATCTTGTCGCCGATATAATGCAGCGTCCGCATATTGTGCAGGCGGTCCGCCAGCTTCACCAGCAGGACGCGGATATCCTCCGACATCGCCAGCAGCAGCTTACGGAAATTCTCCGCCTGCTTGGCCTGGTCGTTGGTGCCGCCGGGATCGACGTTCTGCAGCTCGATCCGCGACAGCTTGGTCACGCCGTCGACGAGGCGTGCGATATCGGGCCCGAACAGGCGCTCGACATCGGTCAGCGTCGCCGCCGTATCCTCGATCGTGTCGTGCAGCAGCGCCGTCACGATCGAGGCGCTGTCCAGCTTCATCTCCGTCAGGATGCCGGCGACTTCGAGCGGGTGTGAGAAATAGCTGTCGCCGGATGCACGCAGCTGGCTGCCGTGCATCTTCAGCGAATAAACGTAGGCGCGGTTGAGCGCGTCCTCGTCCGCGTTGGGATCGTAAGCCTTGACCCGCTCGACCAGCTCATACTGGCGGATCATGGGGCGCTTTGCAGTGGTTTCGGCGGCCGCGCTCATTCAGTCCTTGAGGTTCGCCGGCCGCGCGCCGGAGTGAAGGAAATTCCGGTTATTCTTCATCCACGTCGAAATTGTCGGCAGGCTCCTGGCCGTGGCCGGGCAGCGACTCCTCGTCGTCGTCCAGCGCTTCATCCAAGTTGGCATCGTCGCCCATCGAGAGCTCGCCCTCGTCGTCCTGGTCGATCATGCCCTCGTCGGCCAAGGTCTGCAGCTCGCCGTCAGGACGGACCCAGCCCTGCTCGCCTTCCATCAGGTCGATGATTTCATCCTCGTGCTCGTCGGACGGGATGACCTTCTGATGGCCGCGGACCAGCGATTCGCGCAACTCGTCCAGAACCACCGTTTCTTCCGCGATCTCGCGCAGCGCGACGACGGGATTCTTGTCGTTGTCGCGGTCGATGGTTAGAGTCATTCCGCCGCCGATCTCGCGGGCGCGCTGCGACGCCATCATGACGAGCTCAAACCGGTTCGGAATTTTAACTACGCAGTCTTCGGCGGTAACGCGCGCCATGTGTTGGTGCCTCGGCGATGTTTGCTTGATCCGTACATGTAAATCGGCAGCCCTTTCAACGCAAGGGTTGCCCCCCGAAGACAGCGCATTAGTTCAGAATAAAGAAACTTTATCCGGCCCCCATTTAACGCCGGAACAAGGCCTTTGCAGGGGTGTTAACCCGGTATATTTGAGAGACATTCCATGTTTAATGACAATTCATCCCGGCCGCACGATCCCCATTCCGATCCGGCGGCGCGCCGCGAAGACGACGGCATTTTCTATCAGGAAGACCGCTCGGCGATCTTCATCGACGGCGCCAATCTCTACGGCGCCGCCCGGTCGCTGGGCTTCGAGATAGACTACAAGAAGCTGCTCAAATGGGGCGCGTCCAAGGGCCGCCTGGTGCGCGCCTTCTATTACACGGCGCTGATCGAGGATCAGGAATATTCGCCGATCCGGCCGTTGGTCGACTGGCTGGATTATAACGGCTACACCATGGTCACCAAGCCGACCAAGGAGTTCACCGACGCCACCGGCCGCCGTAAGATCAAAGGCAACATGGACATCGAACTCGCCGTCGACGTGATGGAGATGGCGGACCATGTGAACCACATCCTTCTGTTCTCCGGCGACGGCGATTTCCGCCGCCTGGTAGAATCGGTCCAGCGCAAGGGCGTGCGGGTGACGGTGGTATCGACCGTGCGCTCCCAGCCGCCGATGGTGGCGGACGAGTTGCGACGCCAGGCCGACCATTTCCTCGAGCTGCAGTCCCTGGCCCCCTTCATCGCCCGCAAGCATCAGCCGCGGCCTTATAACGAGACCGAGGACGAGGACGACGAGGGCGCGAATGCGCTCCCCGCCAACCTGACTCGCCCGCGCCACGCCGCCGAAAATTAGGCCTTGAGGATTGGGCACAGTCGGAATAAATCCGCCGCCTTGATCTGAGTACATCCCGCGCTAGAGTCGTCTGACTATCGTAATCGCGTCCGATAGAGGGATGTTGCCGACAATGAAGAACCGCCAGGCATGATCACGACTCTCCTGATTTTGCACGGGCTGCTGGCCGTCGCCTTGCTGGGTGCGATCACCCATCAGGCTCTCAGCACGGCTCGGCGCAGGTCGGCGGCGCGCTCCTTCGTCGGCCGGTTCCGCTCGGTCGGCGCGGCCGATTATACCAACGCGATCGTCATCCTGTTCATCGTCACCAGCCTGTTCGGCGCCCTGCTCTACCCGCCCTACCGGCTGGACGTGCGGCCGACGCTCGAGGATCTCGACATGCGCGCCGCCAACGGCGTGTTCGAGATCAAGGAGCATCTGGCGGCGATCGGCTTGGGGCTGTTGCCGGCCTATTGGTTCTTCTGGCGCACGCCCTTGACGCCCGAGGGCATGGTCGCCCGGCGCTATCTCACCTGGATACTGGCCTTCGTCATCTGGTGGAATTTCCTCGTCGGCCATGTCCTGAACAATATCAGGGGCCTATTCCAATGAGCGGGCATGGGCGGTTCTCGATCTTCTCGATCCTCTTCGGCCTCGTCTACACAGCAGCCTTCTTCTTCAATGTCGCCGCCTTCAAATATTACCCGCTGGTCCATCAGTTCCACATCGCCGACCAGCCGAAAACGGCCGGGCCGCCGATCTCCTGGTATGGCTGGATCGCGGCCGGGCTGCTGGTAAGCCTGCCGATCGCCATGCTGATTCCGCGGCGCTGGGCGGACCGGCTCTCGCCCACCTGGGCGGGCCTCATCCCGGCTGCTTTGGTGCTCATCGTCCTGATCTACGAAAAGCGCTGGT
>DATBAZ010000153.1:0-4594 GCA_036271255.1 Alphaproteobacteria bacterium | reverse complement strand
ATTCGGCCGGATCGGCAGGCTCGTTCTTAGGGCCTATTTCGAAGCCGGCCGGAACGACCTCAATTTCGTCGCGATCAACGACCTCGCCGACGTGAAGACCAACGCGCACCTGCTGAAATATGACAGCGTGCATGGCCGCTTCCCCGGCACGGTCGAAGTCGACGGCGACACGCTGATCGTCAACGGCCACCGCATCCAGTGCACCCAGATCCGCGACCCGGCCGAGTTGCCCTGGGCCCAGCACAAGATCGACATCGCCATGGAATGCTCGGGCATCTTCACCTCGCGTGAGGCTGCCGGAAAACATCTCTATGCCGGCGCCAAGAAGGTGCTGATTTCGGCCCCGGCCACCGATGAGGACCTGACGGTCGTCTATGGCGTCAACGACGACAAGCTGACGGCCGAGCACATGATCGTGTCCAACGCCTCGTGCACCACCAACTGCCTGGCCCCGGTGGCCTTCGTGCTCAATAACGCCATCGGCATCGACCATGGCTTCATGACCACGATCCACTCCTATACCGGCGACCAGTCGACCGTGGACACGATGCATAAGGACCTGCATCGCGCCCGCGCCGCCGCGCTGAACATGATCCCGACCTCGACCGGCGCCGCCAAGGCGGTGGGCAAGGTCCTGCCGGAGCTCAACGGCAAGCTGGACGGCACGTCCATCCGCGTGCCGACGCCGAACGTATCGCTGGTCGACTTCAAGTTCGTGACCAAGCGGCCGACGACGGTGGCAGAGATCCAGGAGGCAATCACCACGGCGGCCAACGGCCCGCTGAAGGGGATCTTGGCGACCTATAGCGAGCCGCTCGTCTCCAGCGACTTCAACCACGACCCGCATTCGTCGATCTTCGCCCTCAACGAGGTCAAGGTCATCGACGGCAAGTTCGTGCGCATCATGACCTGGTATGACAATGAGTGGGGCTTCTCCAACCGGATGAGCGACACCGCCGTGAAGATGGCGGCGCTGGGCTAATCCAGATCGGAACAGCGGCGGGCGTCTGCATAGTGGATAAGCCCGCCGCCTGTTTCACCATTCATGGTTTGACGCATCTGCGCGCCGCGCTGACCGCCGGCGCCGGAACCGGCTGCGCGATCGTCGCGCTCAGCGCGATCGGCGCCAGCGGCTTCGCCGGAGCCGGCTGGTTCATGGCCCTGATCGACCAGGGCCGCACCGAATTTCCCGACGTTCCGCTGACCGCAATCCTCGACTGCGCCGACCGCGCCGGCGACGTGCCCGCGGCGCTGAAACGCGGCATCACGCGCATCGTTTTCACTGGCCGGCCCGAAATGGGTCAAAAGCTCCAAGACATCGCCGCACAGGCCGGCGCACACATTCTCCTGCAGAGGCCACCTGCCTGTGACCTGATCGCTTTCAGGGATCCATTCCGCGCCGCCCGCCTCCATTGCGAGGCCCTGGGGAAATAAGGCGGAATCGGCTTCTGTGTTTGCCTGCGTGGAAGCCTTCGGCTATGCACGCCGGCATATATTTCGAACACCATACGGGTACCGAATCATGAAGATGACGCCGCGCGTCCGCAAAATTCTCTCCAATTACGAAAGCGACAATCCTGGCACCAAGACCAACCTGGCCCGCATCCTGATGCAGGGCCGCCTGGCCGGCACCGGCAAGCTGGTGATCCTGCCGGTCGACCAGGGATTCGAGCACGGCCCCGCGCGCAGCTTCGCCCCCAACCCGCCAGCTTATGATCCGCATTACCACTACCAGCTGGCGATCGATGCCGGCCTGTCGGCCTATGCCGCGCCGCTGGGCCCGCTCGAGGCCGGGGCAGATACCTTCGCGGGCCAGATCCCGCTGATCCTCAAGATGAACAGCGCCAACAGCCTGTCGCGGCTGAAGGAAGACGCCGACCAGGCCGTGACCGCCAGCGTCGGCGATGCGCTGCGGCTGGGCTGCTCGGCCATCGGCTTCACCATCTATCCAGGCTCCGACGCGGCCTATGAGCAGATGGAAGAAATCCGCGAGCTGGCGGAAGAGGCCAAGTCGGTCGGCCTCGCCGTCGTGATGTGGTCCTATCCGCGCGGCGGCGAGCTGTCGAAGCAGGCCGAGACCGCGGTCGATGTCTGCGCCTATGCGGCACATATGGCGGCGCTGCTCGGCGCCCATATCATCAAGGTGAAGCCGCCGACCAACGTCATCGGGCTGGAAGCCGCGCGCAAGAGCTACGATAAGATCCCGGTCGGCACGATGACCGAGCGTATCCGCCACGTCGTCCAGGCCTGCTTCAACGGCCGCCGGATCGTGGTGTTCTCGGGCGGCGAGGCAAAGGACCTGGATTCGCTCTATAACGAAATCCGGGAGCTGCGCGATGGTGGCGCCAATGGCTCGATCATCGGCCGCAATACCTTCCAGCGCCCGCGCGAGGACGCACTGAAGCTGCTGGACACCATCATCAATATCTATCTCGGCAAGTCGTAAGCACCCCGAGGTCAGGAGCCGCCATGGCGCGTCAGGCGCCACCCTGCAGGTTCTACCTGCTGACGCCGCCCGCGATCGAGTTGCCCACCTTCAGCGAACAGTTGAAGGCGGCGCTCGACGCGGACGACGTGGCAGCCGTGCAGCTGAGGCTGAAGCCCGCGAGCGATGACACGATCGCCCGCGCGGCCGAGGCTCTGCGCCCCATCGTCCAGGATCGCGGTGTCGCCCTCATCCTGAACGACCGCCCCGACATCGCCGCCAGGACGGGGTGCGACGGCGCGCATATCGGCATCGAGGACATGTCGCTGCGCGATGCTCAGCGCACCCTGGGGCAGGATGCCATCATCGGCGTCACCTGCAAGGTAAGCCGCCATCGTGCCATGGAAGCCGCCGAGCAGGGCGCCAGCTACGTCGCCTTCGGCGCCTTTTTCGATTCCGCCACGCGCGGTGTCACGGCCGAGGCCGACCCCGAGATCCTGCAATGGTGGAGCGAACTGATGGAGACGCCTTGCGTCGCCATCGGCGGCATCACGCCGGAGAATTGCAGCCCGCTGGTCACGGCCGGCGCGGACTTCATCTGCGCCTCGGCCGGCGTGTGGCAGCACCCGGATGGGCCGGCGGCGGGGGTAAAGGCCTATAACCAGGCGATCCGCTCCGCTGCGGCAAAGCGATGAGCGCTCTCCCGGGCAACGCCGCCGCGCTCTTCGCGCAGGCGCGCACCGCCCTCGCCCAAGGCGACCTGGCGGCGGCCGAGCAGCTTTGCCAGAGACTTACGACCGATTTTCCCCGCATGGGCCAGCCATGGGGCCTCCTGGCCGAAGCGGCCATCATGCGCGGCAACCCTGGCAGGGCCGTCGGCTATGCCGAGAAAGCCGTGGCACTGGATGGCGACGACCCGATCGCCCATGTCATGCTCGGCAAATGCCTGGTCATCCTCGGCCGGCTGGGCGAAGCCTATGAAGCTGCCGAAAAGGGAGCGGCGCTGGCCGGCGGCAATTTCGCCGCGCTGGACAGCCTCGGCGGGCTTTTCGGTATGCTCGGCGATCATGAGCGCGGGGCGGCGCTCCTGCGGCAAGTAGCCGATGCGGGGCAAACCAATCCGCAGCTTCTCTACAATCTCGCGGCGGCGGAGCGCATGGCCGGGCGGCTGGAGGAAGCCGAGCTTCACGCCACCCAGGCGATCGTCCGCGACCCGCATTATTATCCCGCCTATTTCCTCAGGGCGGACCTGCGCGAACAGACGGCAGAGCAGAACCACATCGCCGAGATGGAAGCCCTGCTCAGCCGGGGCGTGCGCCATCCCCAGGGCGAGGTCGTGCTGCGCTTCGCCTTGGGCAAGGAATATGAGGATATCGGCGATTACGGCCGCGCCTTCCAGCACATAGCGGCCGGCGCCTCCCTGTATCGGAAAAGCACCGGATATCGGGTCCACGGCGATATCGGCATCGTCGACCGGACGATCGCCACCTACAGCCGCGCCAGGATCGAAGCGGCGCCCAAAGGCTTCGATGGCGACGATCCGATCTTCATCGTCGGCCTCCCGCGTTCCGGCACAACCCTGGTGGAACGGATCGTCGGCGCGCACAGCCAGGTGAGTTCGGCGGGAGAGCTCGGCGTCTTTCCGACCGAATTCCAGCGCCTCGGCGATGCCGATCCCGCTGTCCTGGGCAGAACCTACTCAAAGGCGGCGCGGCAATATCGGGGCGTGTCGGCCGGCCGGTTTATCGACAAGCTTCCCCAGAACTACATCCATTGCGGCGCCATCCACATGGCCCTGCCGCGGGCGCGGATCATCGCGCTGCGCCGCGACCCGATGGATTCGTGTTTCGCCCTCTTCAAGACGCTTTTCGCCAACACCTATCTGTTCACATACCGGCTGGAAGACCTGGCGGACTACTACGCGGCGTTCGACCGGCTGATGGCGCATTGGCGCGCGGTGCTGCCGCCTGAATCCTTCATGGAAGTCGCGTACGAGGATATCGTTGCCGACCTGGGCGGGCAAAGCCGCAGGATCCTATCGTTCCTGGATTTGCCCTGGGAAGACCAGGTTCTGAAATTCCACGAAAGCAGCAACCCGTCGACGACAGCCAGCGCGGTGCAGGTGCGCCGGCCCCTCTACAACTCGTCGGTCGGTAAATGGCGGCACTA
>DATBAZ010000152.1:0-1740 GCA_036271255.1 Alphaproteobacteria bacterium | reverse complement strand
GCCGCCGCCGCGATACTCATCCGTGAGCTCGCTCAGCGAGCGCGAAACCTTCATGTAATTCAGGTAGACCGGCGTCAGGCGGATGCCGGCATAAATGATGATTGCGAACGGGATGAGCAGTATCAGCCACCCGATCGCCGTCACGCCGCTTTGATATTGGCTGAAACCGGCCTTTGGCCGCTTCAGCGATCTAGGCGTGGCCCCATTCGACCCCGCGGGCAAAAAGCGTGGTTTTTGCCCGCTCGATAACACGCGGAACATTGCTGACCCCATTATTTGATCTTCATACCGATCCGGCTCCAGACGGGCCCACCGGAACGCTGCGGGTCCCAATTGAACCAGATATAGGTCGCCTTGCCGACCAGATTCGCATCGGGCACGAAGCCCCAGACGCGCCCATCGTCGCTGTTGTCGCGATTGTCACCGACCATCAGATACTCCCCGGGCGGCACCACCTCGGTCACCACTTCGGGCTCGATGAGAGGCATCGCCCCGGGGGGCGGATTGCTGCCGCAGACGTAGCCGCGCGCATCGCTGCGCGAACAGCCCGGCAACGGGTATGGGGTGACCTGCAACGGCACGGGACAGAGCAGCGCCTGGTGAGTATGGACGCCCAGGGTCTCGACCGCGAGCTGCATGTTGATGTAGCAGCCGTCGGTATAGGTCTCGGTGACCTTGAACGGCATCACCTTGCCATTGATGATGAGCCGGTCGTCGCGCACCGTCACATGATCCCCCGGAAGACCGACCAGGCGCTTGATGTAGTTCTCAGAAGGGTCGAGGGGGTAGCGAAAGACCACCACATCGCCCCGCCGGGGCCCGCCCGTGTCCAGGACCTTGGTGTTGGAGACCGGGAGCCGGAGGCCGTAGGAGAACTTGTCGACCAGGATGAAATCCCCATCCAGCAGCGTCGGCATCATGGAGTCCGAGGGGATGCGGAACGGCTCGAAGATGAACGATCGCAGCAGCAGCACGGCTACCGCCACGGGAAAGAAGCTGCGCGCGTAATCGACCGTGCCGGGCTCCGGGATGGCCGTCGGGTCCTTGCCTGCCGCTTGCGCCGCCGTCCAGCGGCGCCGGCGTAACACCCAGGTATCGACGCCCCAGATGACCCCGGTCACCGCCGATATCGCGACCAGCACGCCGCTGAAGTCGAGCTGCTCCGCGACGAGCAGCCGCACCACGGCTGCGCCGATGAGGATCGGCAGCACGTGATAGGCGACCGACATCGCGCCGGAATCGGCCACCGGCTTCGGCGCCGCCGCGATCTGCCGTCGCGGCCGCAGGAACCAGTCGTCGAGGATGCACAGGAGCCCGACCGGCAGCGCGAGCCAGGAAAGGGCCAGGATGACCTGCATGAGGATGGGAGGCATCGTGTCCGCGCCTACTTGCGGCCGATCTTCAGGACGGCGAGGAACGCTTCCTGAGGAATCTCGACCCGGCCCAACTGTTTCATACGCTTCTTGCCTTCTTTCTGCTTCTCTAGGAGCTTGCGCTTGCGGCTCACGTCCCCGCCGTAGCACTTGGCCAGCACGTTCTTGCGCAGGGCCTTCACCGTGGCGCGCGAGATGATCGCGCTGCCGATCGCCGCCTGCACGGCAACCTCGAACATCTGCCGCGGGATGAGCTCGTGCATTTTATCGACCAGCTCCCGTCCCCGTTGATAGGCGCTCTCCTTGTGCACGATGATCGAGAGCGCATCGACGCGCTCGCCGTTGATGAGGATGTCGAGCTTGACGA
>DATBAZ010000151.1:0-12101 GCA_036271255.1 Alphaproteobacteria bacterium | reverse complement strand
CAGGAAGTCGGACTTGTATCGGCTCGCCTGCTCCAGTTCGCGCGCCTTCAATTGGGTGGAGGCGTTGGCCCGCTCCAGGTCGTCGCGCTGGAGCTCCAGCTGACCCGCCTGCTCCTCCAGCTGGGCATTGGTCTGCTCCAGCTCGACCTGCTGCTGCTCCAGCCGCGACTGCGATTCCTTCAGCGCCCGGCTCTGCTCCTCCAGCTCCTCGTTGGAGACGCGCAGCTCCTCGCCCTGGACCTGCAGCTCCTCGGATTGGCGTTGGGTTTCCTCCAACAGGTTCTGCAGTTCGGCGCGGTAGTTGGCCGAGCGCACCGCGATGGCGATGGATTCGGATGCCTGCTCCAGCAGCGTGAGCACCCTTTCATCGATCGGGCGGATGAAGCCGAGCTCGACCACCGTGTTGACCGCGCCGTCGGTGCTTGCCGGCGAGATGACGAGGTGGCGCGGCTTGTCCTGGCCCAGCGCCGAGCCGAAGGCGAGATAGCCGTCCGGTACGTCGCCGATGAGCACGGGGCGCCCTTCGGCGGCGGCCTGCCCCAGCAGCCCGACCTTCGGTGCGAAGCTCTCGGGGATGTTGACGCCTGCCGGCACGCCGTAGGTGGAAACGCGTTTGTAGTCGTCGCCGCCGCCGACATAGATGGCGCCGGCATGGGCGCCGACATAGCGCGCAAGGAAGGCGAGGATGCCGTCGCCGAGCTTTATGATCGGCTGATCGCCGAGCATCGCCGCGCTGAGGCCGACCTGGCCGGATTGCAGCCACTCCTCCCGCTGGCGGGCGGCCGCGGCGCGGCGGATCAGGTAGCTGACGATCACGGTCAGGACGATGCCCAGCAGGCCGGAGAGGACGGCGCTGAGCAGCGCCGCGCTGTAGGCGTCGGCCATTTCGGCCATCCGCTTTTCGCGCAGCTCGGCCTCCTCGCGGTCCATCGCCGCGAGTTGAGTGCGGATCGTATCCATCTCGACCTTGCCGCGATCGGTGGTGACGACGGCGAGCGCGGCCTCGGCGCCCTGGGTCCGGCGCAGGTCGATGGTTTCCTTGAGCTCGGCCAGCTTGGCGTCGACATGCTGCCTTAGCGGCGCGATCCGGGCCTGCTGCCGTGGATTGTCGCGCGTCAGTTCGGCGATATCGTCGAGCCGGCTCGTGATGTCCGCCAGGGCGGTGTTGTAGGGCTCGAGGTATTTGGGCTCGTTGGTCAGCAGATAGCCGCGCTGCCCGGTCTCGGCGTCCTTCACGCTGGACAGCAGATTGTCGAGCGCGACGATCACCTCGTGTGAGTGGACGATCTGCCTGTTGTCGTCGCGCAGCGTAGTGACGTTCCGATAGGCGACCCCGCCGCTGACCAGGAAGAAAATAAGGACGGTTGCGAGGCCGAACGACACAAGCGGGTCCCTCCCGGCTTTGCGTGTCGAAGCGTCGGGCGCTGACGTCCTTGGCATGGGCATTCTCGTTGATTTTTCCGCCCTTAAGGGGCGCTGGGATGGAGGCTGAAATTCAGTACAAAGTCACAAAGGTGCCCTCCGGTTCCCTTAATTTTTAAAATTTTTATTTTGATCGGTCGGTTTCCCGGTTTCGAGCGGTTAAAACCGAGGAAGTGATCAGGAATACGAGAGGAGAGGCTATTGCTGGGGACTGGTCAGGCTATTCGAAAAGCCTGGCTCCGGGGGCCGGATTCGAACCGGCGGCCGATCGGTTAACAGCCGATTGCTCTACCGCTGAGCTACCCCGGAATGTCAGTGCGACGACTCAAGATGCCTTGAGAGGCGCTGCATATAGCAAACAGATTCGGCGGACGCCACCCCAGGGAGGAAGAAACCGGCCGAAAGCTCAGCTTGGAGGCACGGGCCGGAATCGAACCGGCGTACAAGGATTTGCAGTCCTCTGCGTGACCACTCCGCCACCGCGCCTTACCCAAGCCAAGGGCGGCGATACAAACACCAGCCCGCGCAGTGGGTCAAGCGGGGCAGGGGCGCCTACGCCGGAAAAAACTCCCTAGTGCTGCTTCGCGTGCAGCGCCTGCTCGACCACCGGCAGGATGCGGTCGACCATAACCTCGACGCCGCGCTGGTTGGGATGCTCGCCGTCGCCCTGGATCAGGCTGGAGTCGGACGATACGCCTTCGAGGATCGATGGATAGAGCGGCACGCGGTGCTTGGCCGCCATGTCGGGATAGATCGGGTTGAACGAGGCTTGGTATTCCTCGCCGAACGAAGCCGGCGCAATCGCGCCGCACAGCAGGACGCGGACATGCGCCGCGGTGATCCGCTTCAGCATCAGATCGAGATTGGCTTTCGACACGGCGGGGTCCAGACCCTGCTCGGCGTCATTGGCGCCCAGCTCCAGGATGATGAGGTCGGGCTTGGTCTTCAGCGTCTTGTCCAGCCGGGCCAGCCCGTCGGCGATCGTCTCCCCGGGGACGCCGGCATTGATCACGCGGGCCTTGTGCCCGCGGGCACGCATCGCCTTCTCGAACTGCACGGGAAAGCTATTCTGGGGGTCGAGGCCGTAGCCTGAGAAATAGCTGTCGCCGAAGGCGACGATCACCTTCTTCGGCGCATGGCCGTAGATCATCGCGCCGGTGAGCATCGTCACCGCGAGCGCGCCGACCGCCAGCTGATGGTGGATCGGGCGCCGGGTCTTAATGAAGGCCAACGTTTTGGTGAAGGGCTGCGTCCTGCGAAATAGGCCGGTGTCGGTCTCGTTCATGTTGCTCATGTGCGGCCTTCACCTTCCTCTGATCGTGACGCCACTGGAACCCAGCAAAATCCGTGCCAGGGCAGGGAAACCAGGGCGCTCAACGTCTCGCCTCCGTTTTGAGCCGACGACGTTGTAAAGGGGTTATGGATCATGCCTACGCGCCGTGCTGCACTGCCTAACGCATAGGCAAGGCAAATCCATAATCGCGCCCTGAGTCCTCTATTCCTGGTACAGTGTAACCAATACTATACACTCCTTAGTACGGATGGGCCTAAACTTTCCTTCGCAATCGCTCAATGGCCGAGGTCAGCCGAAAATCTTCTGGGCTGTCCTGGCGACCAGTTCGCCCTGGTGGCGGGCGCCGGCCAGTTCGATCTCGGACGGCTGGCGCGAGCCGTCGGTCCCGGCGATGGTGGTGGCGCCATAGGGCGCGCCGCCGACGATCTCGTCGAGGGTCATCTGCCCCTGGTGGCTGTAAGGCAGCCCGACGACGACCATGCCGAAATGCAGCAGGTTGGTGATGATCGAGAACAGGGTCGTCTCCTGTCCGCCATGCTGGGTCCCGCTCGATGTGAAAGCGGCGCCGACCTTGCCGTTCAGCGCGCCCTTCGCCCATAGCCCGCCGGCGTGATCCAGGAACGCCGCCATCTGCGACGACATGCGGCCGAACCGCGTGCCGGTGCCGATGACAATCGCGTCGTAGTCGGCCAGGTCGTCGATCTTGGCGACCGGCGCTGCCTGGTTCAGCTTGAAGTGATGGGCGTGTGCGGCCTCCTCCGGCACCGTCTCGGGCACGCGCTTGATGTCGACTGCGGCGCCGGCGCCGCGCGCGCCCTCGGCGATGGCCTCGGCCATCTTTTCGATGTGGCCGTAGGCCGAATAGTAAAGAACCAGAACTTTAGCCATTTTACGCTCCGTTGATAAAAACTGTCGGTCAGGCTGCGTCGACGAGGACGATTTCCGAGTCCTCGATCGCAGTCACCGTGATGGTCTCTTCCTGCTGGATCGCCGCGCCGTCGCGGGCATCCAGATCCACGCCATTCAGCGTGACCTTGCCGGTGGCGGGCACCAGATAGCCGTTGCGCGCGGCGCCGATCGCGTATTCGACCGTCTCGCCGGCCTTCAGGGTCGCGCCCAGCACGCGGGCGTCAGTGCGGATCGGCAGAGCGCCCTCGTCGTTGGCGAAGCCGCTGGCCAGCACGGCGAACTTGCCGGAGCGGTCGGATTTCGGGAACGGCTTGGCCCCCCAGGACGGTGCGCCGCCGTGGCGGTTCGGCTGAATCCAGATCTGGAACAGGGTCGTGGGAACCGCCTCGAGATTGTATTCGGCATGGCGGATACCCGTGCCGGCGCTCATCACCTGCACGTCGCCGGCCTCGGTGCGGCCCTTGTTGCCCAGGCTGTCCTGGTGCGTGATCGCCCCGGTGCGGACATAGGTGATGATCTCCATGTCGGCATGGGGGTGAGCGGGAAAGCCGGTGCCGGGCGCGATCTCATCATCATTCCAGACGCGCAGCGCCCCGACATTCATCCGCTTGGGGTCGAAATAATCAGCGAACGAGAAGTGGTGGTGGGCATTCAGCCAACCGTGGTCGGCGGCGCCCAGTGTTGCGAAAGGTCTACGGTCGATCATCTCTATTTCTCCAGCGGCCGGCATTTGCTCGCCGACGCACCGCTGAAGATAGGGATTTAACTGAGATTAAAAATAGAAACTGTGGAAACAGATAGTTTCATATTTTGAGCATATCTTTGCGATCTTAAAAGACTAGCCCGGTGGATCGCGCTCGGGCCAGAATGCCGGCGGCACGGTACAATCGATTGGATATTCATGCTGGAAACCGCCTCGGCCGAACCTCCGGTCTTCACCCCTTCCGCGCGCGGGCTGATCATTTTCGCCCATCCGGCGCTGGAGAAGGCGCGGGTGGCGCCGGCGATGCTGAAGGCGGCCTCTGCGCTACCCTATTTCCCGGTGCGCGACCTCTACGAACTCTATCCCGACCTGACTGTCGACGTGCTTGCCGAACAGGTGGCGATGGCGGTCAGCGATATCGTCGTGCTGCAATTCCCGCTCTATTGGTACTCTGTGCCGTCGCTGCTCAAGGAATGGCTCGACCTGGTCTGGGTGCCGGGCTGGGCCTATGGCAAGGACGGCAAGGTGCTGCACGGCAAGACGCTGGCCTGCGCCTTCTCCGCCGGGGGCAGCAACGAGGCCTACGGGCCGGAGGGGACCAACCGCTTCACCATCGATGAACTGATGCGCCCGTGGGAGCAGACGGCCGCGCTGTGCGGCATGCGCTGGATCGCACCCTTCGTCATCCACAATGCCGGCGACCTCGACGCGGCGGCGCTGGAGGGCGAGTGCCATCGATACCGGCAATGGTTGGAGGCCGAAGCGGCGGCGTCGATCAGGAGGCGCGGGTAATGGCCAAAGCGGAGCGTAGTTGATGGACAGTGCGCTGCTCCAGGTCTTCGTCTATCTCGCCTTCGCGGTGGTGGCGGTGCCGGTCGCGACTCGGCTCGGCCTCGGTTCGGTGCTGGGATATCTCGTCGCCGGGGCCGTGGCCGGGCCCTATGCGCTGAATCTGGTCGGCAACACCCAGGCGGTGGGCAATATCGCCCAGTTCGGCGTGGTCATCCTGCTGTTCCTGATCGGGCTGGAGGTGCGGCCGGCGCTGCTGTGGCAGCTTCGGACCGTCATCGGCGGCTTCGGCGCCAGCCAGCTGGTCGCCACCGGCCTCGTCCTTGCCGGCGCCGCGATCGTGCTAGGCCAGCCCTGGAAGTCGGGGTTGGTAATCGGCTTCGTGCTTGCCATGTCCTCGACCGCCATCGTGCTGCAGATGCTGGACGAGAAGGGCTTGCGCCAGCGCGCAGTCGGGCGCTCGGCCTTCGGCGTGCTGTTGTTCCAGGACCTGGCGGTGATCCCGCTGCTCGCCCTGCTGCCGCTGGCGGCGATGAGCGACGCGGTTCCCGGCGCCGCGGCATCGGACGGTTTCCTCGCCGGCCAGCCGAGTTGGGTGAAGGTGCTGGCCTCGTTCGGCGCCGTCCTGGGTGTCGTGGTCGGCGGCCGCTACATGCTGCGGCCGATTTTCCAGATCATCGCCGCGACCCGGCTGCGCGAGCTGTTCACAGCGTCGTCGCTGCTGCTGGTGGTGGGCGTGGCGCTGCTGATGGAGCTGGTCGGGCTGTCGCCCGCACTGGGCTCGTTTCTGGCCGGCGTGATGCTGGCGGAGAGCGAGTATAGGCGGGAGCTGGAGACCGATATCGAGCCGTTCCGCGGCCTGCTGCTCGGCATCTTCTTCGTCACGGTGGGCGCGGGGCTCAATTTCGGGCTGATCGCCGCCCAGCCGGCGCTGCTCGGCGGGCTGGTGGTCGGGCTGATGGCGCTGAAGGCGCTGATACTGCTCGTCATCGGCCGGGTGTTCCGGCTGTCCTGGCGGGAGGCGGGGATGCTCGGCACCGCGCTCTCGCAGGGCGGCGAGTTCGCCTTCGTGCTGCTGTCGCTGGCGGCCGGGATGGGGGCGCTGCCTGGAGAGCTGTCGGCGCTGCTGACCGCGGTGGTGGCGCTGTCGATGGCAGCGACGCCGCTCGCGGTCGCCGCCTACGAGCGGCTGAGCCGGACCAAGGCAAAGACCGCGCCCGAGCCTGACGGCAAGTATGATGCCGGCACGCCAGAGGTGCTGATCGCCGGCTACGGCCGGTTCGGCCAGGTCGTCGGCCGCATCCTCAACGCCAACGGGCACCGCACCGCCGTGCTGGAGAATTCGGTCGAGCAGATCGAGTTGCTTCGCCGCTTCGGCAGCCATGCCTTCTATGGCGATGCCAGCCGCATCGATCTGCTGCGCGCCGCCGGAGCCGAGACGGCGCGCATCCTCGTCGTGGCGATCGACGATCGCGACAAGGCCACCGAGATCGTCGAGATCGCCCGCGAGGCCTTTCCGCATCTCAAAATCCTGGCGCGCGCCTTCGACCGGCGGCACGCCTATACCTTGCTGGAGCGCGGCGCCGCGGTCGTCGAGCGCGAGCTGTTCGAAGGCGGGCTGGCCATGGCCGCCAACGCGCTGGAAGCGCTGGGCTGGCGCGCTTATCGCGCCGAGCGGGCGGCGCGCCTGTTCCGCCGCCACGACATTCGCCTGTTCGAAGAGCTCCGGGGCGTCTGGGGCGACGAGGAGAGCTATGTGAGCGCGGTGCGCGAGAGCTCGCCGAGGATGAACTACCTGCTGCGGGCCGACATCGCACGGCTGGCGCCCCAGGCCGCCGATTCAGGCTGGGACACCGAGACCCGCTATCGCGAGCTGCGCGACGAGAAGGCGGCCGAATGACAGGGCCTAGACGAGCTCTTTCACCTTCTCCCATGGGCGGCACAGCTTGACGCCCTTGGGCGTGACGACGATCGGCCGTTCGATGAGAATCGGGTTGGCCGCCATCGCGTCCAGGATCCGGTCGTCGGTGACGCCCGGGGCGTCCAGTTTCAGCGATTCGTACACGTCGCCCTTGCGGCGCAGCAGCTCGCCCGGCTTCATATTCATCTTCTTGAGCAGCGATTGCAGCGTCGCCCGGTCGGGCGGGGTCTTCAGATATTCGATGACCTTCGGCGTAAGCCCTTGGTCGCGCAAATATTGCAGCGTATTACGCGAAGTGCCGCAGCCGGGATTATGATATATTGTTACGTCCATGAGACAGCCTGTTCTAAGCGGAACCTTTCTCGGCCCTGGTCCGTCTAATGAAACAGGACCAGGGTGGCAACATTGCCACACCGGCCGTGAATTTGTCTCGCGGCTCAGGAATTCGAAGGGCGCTCTTGAACGGAACGTTTATCGACCAATACTGTGGCAAGAGGGTCACTGTGACGTCAGTTAGCAGGCATCGCTCTTTATGAAGATTTTTCGCGTCGGTTCGATCGTTCCCGGCCTTTTCGCCGGCGCGGTCCTGTGCATGCCGGTTTCCACCACCGCCGCCCCGCCGCCCGTTCCCGGCGCGATCGAGCTCGCCTCTCATAAGGCCCTCTACACCGTGACGCTGACCGGGACCCATCCGGGCAGCGACTATCTCGACGTCTCGGGCAAGATGATCCTGGAATTCACAGATGCCTGCGAGGCTTGGAAGACAAGCCAGAAATCGCTGCTGCGAACGGTCACCGGGGAGGGGACCGAGTCCTTGTCGCACAGCGATTTCGAGGCTTACGAGACCAAGAACGGCAGGGACTACAACTTCACGGTGCGCCAGACCCAGGACGGCGATACGAGCGAGTTCCGCGGTGTCGCCCATCGCGACGGACCCAACGATACGGGTACTGCGAGCTACACCAAGCCGGACAAGACGAATTACAAGCTCCCGCCGCATTTCCTGTTCCAGACCGCGCAGCAGGTGAAGCTGATCGACTATGCCAAGAAAGGCGGCCATTTCCTGTCCGGCGACATGTTCGATGGCAGCGAGGGTGGGGGCGCATCGCATTTCAATGCCATCGTGCTCAAGACGCCGGGCAAGGATTCCGCGGCGGGTCTCAAGAATCCGTTGCTCGACAGCCCGCTCCACCGCGTGCGGATCGCCTTCTATCCGCCGACGGGGACGGAGGACAAATCCGACGGCCAGACCGCCGGCGACAGCAATGAACAGCCTGAATACGAGATGACGATGACCGTGCACGATAACGGCGTCGTCAGCGATTACGATTACGACTATCAGGATTTCAGCGTTCACGGGCAGCTTCAGGCAATCCAGACTTTGTCGCGTCCGCATTGCTGATCCGTCTGCGCCGGAAGACGGCAAGGCGGGATTAGCGCGTGATTTTAATAAAAATGTTGTTTTATTTGTTATTTTCCTAAAATCGCGCTTATTGAACTGCTGGATCAATTCCTTGCGCCTGATGCATACTACCGGACGACAACGGCATGGTGCATGGGACCAACTCGGGACAGCGGCGGGCGATGAAGACCATTTTGATTGTTGAAGACAACGAGCTCAATATGAAGCTTTTCAACGACTTACTGGAGGCGCACGGCTACGCCACGCTGAAGACCCGTGATGGGATAGACGCGCTGAAGATGGCGCGGGAGCATCATCCCGACCTCATCATCATGGATATTCAGCTCCCGGAGGTTTCAGGGCTGGACGTAACAAAGTGGCTGAAGGAAGATGAAAAGCTGCGGGACATCCCCGTTATTGCGGTCACCGCGTTCGCAATGAAGGGGGATGAGGAAAAAATACGAGAAGGCGGATGTCAGGATTATATCGCCAAACCGATTTCCGTGACGAAGTTCCTGGAGACTGTCGCCAAGCATTTGCACTGACCGCCGGGAAACGGTGAGTTAAATGCCCGCGCGCGTCCTCGTCGTCGATGATCTGGTTCCGAACGTAAAGCTGCTGTCGGCTAAGCTGCAGGCTGAATATTTCGACGTGATGACCGCATCCTCCGGCCCCGAGGCGCTGGAGAAGATCGCCGAATCCCCGCCCGACCTGATTTTGCTCGACGTGATGATGCCCGGCATGGACGGGTTCGAGGTCTGCCGGCGCCTCAAGTCCGACGCCAAGACTACCCATATCCCGATCGTCATGATCACCGCGCTGTCGGATTCGGAGAACCGCGTCCGCGGGCTCGAGGCGGGGGCCGACGATTTCCTCACCAAGCCCGTCAACGACATTGCGCTGTTCGCCCGGGCCCGGTCGCTGATCCGGCTCAAGCTTACCTCGGACCAGTGGCGTCTGCGCGAGCGCACCTCGCACCAGTTCGCGATGCTGGAGGAAGACCGCCCGATCATGGAGGAGCCTGCGGACCATGCCCGCATCCTGCTGATCGAGGACGGCCGCTCGATCGTCGAGCGCATCACCACCACCTTGGCGACCGATGAGGACGACCTGGTTGTAAAGGCCAACAGCGCCGACGCGTTGTCGACGCTCGACAGCGGCCCGGGCTACGACCTGATCATGATCAGCCTGCTGTTGGCCGAGGAGGATGGCCTGCGCCTGTGCTCGCAGCTGCGTTCCCGCGAGAGCACGCGGCAGATCCCGATCCTGCTGCTCGCAGACGAGCAGGAGATGAAGCGGGTCGCCAAGGGGCTGGAGCTTGGCGCCAACGACTATATCCTCCGCCCGATCGACCGGAACGAGCTGCTGGCCCGCGTGCGCAGCCAGATACGGCAGAAGCGCTACCAGGACCGGCTGGTCGCCAATTATACTGCCAGCCTGTCGATGGCGCTGACCGATGCGCTGACCGGGCTGTTCAACCGCCGCTATGTCATGGGCCATCTGGAGCGGCTGGTAGCCCGCTCGGGCGAGCAAAAAAAGACCTTTGCTGTGCTGATGCTCGACATCGATCATTTCAAGCAGGTCAACGACACGTACGGACATGCCGCCGGCGACATGGTGCTGAAGGAATTCGCCCATCGCCTGTCGCGCCATATGCGCAATTTCGACCTGGTGTCGCGCATCGGCGGCGAGGAATTTCTAGTGATCCTGCCCGATGTCGATATCGGCATGGTCGGCACCATCGCCAGCCGCCTGTGCGCGGTGATCGCAGATGAAGCGATCGTCTGCACCCCTGAGGGCACCAAGATCAACGTCACCACCAGCGTCGGCGTGACCCTGGCGGGTGAGCGGATCGAGCCGGTCGACGCGGTGCTGAAGCGTGCCGACACCGCTCTCTACCGGGCGAAGAATTCCGGCCGCAACCGGGTCGAGACCGAGCTGGCCCCCACCTGACCTGCCTGGCCTGAGGCTTACTCCGCCGCCTCGATCAACGGCTTGGGCGCCGGCGCCGGAAGCCGCTTCTGCTTTTTCTTTTCCTTCACCGCCTTGCCGCGATGAAAGCCATGGCGGCCCATCCACTCGTTCACACGGTCGAGATAGAGATAGATCACCGGCGTCGTGTAGAGGGTCAGGAACTGCGACACGATCAGCCCACCGACAATGGCGATGCCCAGCGGCCGCCGCAGTTCCGCTCCGGCGCCGGATTCCACTGCCAGCGGCAGGCCGCCGAGCAACGCCGCCATCGTCGTCATCATGATCGGACGGAAGCGCAGCAGGCAGGCCTCGTGGATCGCATCCAGTGGGCTTTTGCCATGATGGCGTTCCGCCTCCAGCGCGAAGTCGATCATCATGATCGCGTTCTTCTTGACGATGCCGATCAGCAGGATGATGCCGATCAGCGCGATGACGCTCAGGTCATAGCCGAACAGCATCAGCGTGATCAGCGCGCCGACGCCGGCTGAGGGCAGGGCGGACAGGATGGTGATCGGGTGGATATAGCTCTCATAGAGCATCCCCAGCACGATATACATCACCAGCACCGCCGCTGCGATCAGGATCGGCGTCGTCGACAGCGATGCCTGGAATGCCTGTGCGTTGCCCTGGAACGTGCCCTGCAGGGTCTGCGGCACCTTCAGCGCCTCCTGCATCTGCTGGATCTTCTGGACCGCATCGCCCAGCGACTTGCCCGGCGTGACGTTGAAAGAGAGCGTCACCGATGGGAACTGGCCCTGGTGGTTGACGGTCAGCGGCTCGATCTTGGTCCCGTATTTGGCGACAGCCGAAAGCGGCACCTGAGTTCCGCCGCTGCTGGTCAGATAGATGCGGGAGAGGGCGGCCACATCGTTCTGGAAGTCCGGCTGGACCTCCAGGATCACCTTGTATTGCGTGGTCGGGCTATAGATCGTCGCGACCTGACGCTGGCCGAAGGCGTCGTAGAGCGTCTGGTCGATCTGCGACAGCGACAGGCCCAGCCGATAGGCGGCGTCGCGGTCGATCGTCACGGTGGTATGCGGCGAGGCGATCTGCTGATCGGTCGCCACATCCTGCACCTCGCCGAGCTTCTGCATGCCCGCCTGGATTTTCGGCGCCCAGTAATTGAGCTCGTCCGTGTCGGTGTCCGACAGCGTGTACTGGTATTCGGTCTGGGTGAGCCGCCCGCCGACGGTCACGTCCTGCGCCGCCTGGAGATAGTATTTCGAGCCCTCGACCTGCGCCACTTTGGGCCGCAGGCGCTGGATGACTTCCTGGGCGGAGGCATCGCGGTCGCCGAAATCCTTGAGCTGGATCATGAAACGCGCGGTGTTTTCGCTGGCGTTGCCGCCAGTCGCGCCGGCGAAAGTGACGACCTGGAAGACGGCGGGGTCCTGCCGGATGATGTCGGCGAACTGGTTGGTGACCTTCGTCATAGCCGCGAAGGAAATATCCTGCCGCGCCTCCGCCTGGCCGAAGACGAAGCCGGTATCCTGCTCGGGGAAGAACCCCTTCGGCACGACGATATAGAGGCCGGCGGTCAGCACGATCAGAGCCAAGGTCGACATCAAGGTCAGGAACTGATGCCGGAAGACCCATTTGAGGCCGCGGTCATAGCCGGCGACCAGCCAGTCGAAGAAGTTCTCCAGCGCCGTGTAGAAGCGGCCGCGCTCCTCCTTTTCCTCGTGCT
>DATBAZ010000150.1:0-9104 GCA_036271255.1 Alphaproteobacteria bacterium | reverse complement strand
CGTCAAGGGACCAGAGGCGCAGTCATGACGTCATTCACTTGGGTGGGTGGAAGCAGCAGCAATTGGGCCGATCCGGCGAATTGGACGCCCACGGGATTTCCCAGCGCAACCGGCGATACCGCGACGATCGACGCCGCCGGCACCTATACGGTGTCGATCGCCAGCGGCGAAACCGACACGATAGACAGCCTGACCCTCAACGCGGCGGGCGCGACTTTGTCGGTGGGCGGCACGCTGGCCTTCGGCGGCGCCAATACCGCGTCGCTGGAAGCCGGCACCCTGGTCATCGGCAGCGGCGGCGCCATCACCGGTGCGCCCGACATGACGATCGCCGCCGGCGCGACCTTCGATATCAGCGGCGCCGCCAACCAGACGATCGGGTCGCTCTCGGGCGCCGGGCTCGTCGTGGTCGGCACCCACAATCTGACCATCGGCGGCGATAATCTCGACACGACCTTCTCAGGCACGGTGCAGGGCGGCGCCTCCCCGGACCAGGGCGCCCTGGTCCATGTCGGCACGGGCACGCTGACGCTCGACAACGCCACCATGACGAATAATGAGCTGATCATCGGTACCGGCAATCTGGCGGTGGGCGAGGGCACCAGCCAGATTTTCTACCTCGCCCTGGGCGAAGGCACCGGCAACAGCGGCAGCGCTACCATCACCGGCGGCGTCCTCAATATCGGCGGCACCAGCCCTACCCTCAAATCGGCGCTGCTGGTCGGCGATTTCGGCGGCACCGGGCTCGTCACCCAGACGGGCGGGACGGTGAACGTCACCGGCTCGTTCAATATCGGCAACCAGGGCGGCAACGGGACCTACGACCTGGAGAGCGGGACGCTGAACCTGATCGGCGGCGGCCTGTACAATGTCGGCCGCAATGCCAACGGCAATCCGGCGGGATCGGGCACCATCAATGTCAGCGGCGGGGTGTTCGACATCCAGGGCGGCTCGCTGATCCTCGGCAACTTCTATCCGAATACGGGCACCAACGGCCAGGGCAGCGGCCTGATGGTGCAGACCGGCGGCACCGTGATGATCGCCGGCGGCAGCGCGATCTACATGGCGTCGCTCGGCAACGGCGAATACGACCTGGATGGCGGCACGCTGGAGGTCGGGGCGACCAGCCTGGCGAACCATTATCAGGGCGGCGGCGGCACAGGCACGTTCCATATGGGCGGCGGCACGCTCGCGGTCACCGGCTCGGATCTGACCACGGATGTCCAGGCCGTGCTGGACACCGGCACGGAGTCCACGCTGTCGCTGGGCGCGCTTAATGCGAGTTTTTCCGGCAGCGTAACAGGGGCGGGCACCCTGGACGTATCCGGAACCGGGACCGTGAGTTTCGCCGCGCTCGATGCGACGGGCACGCTGGAGCTGCAGGGCGGCACGGTGGATATCACCAACAGCGGGTCGATCGGCGAGATCAATGTCGATGCCGGGGCATCGGCGACGCTGACGGTGACCACCGGGAAAACCCTGAGCGCGGGGGCGATCGCGATCGATACGGGTGCGACGCTGACGGTGAATGGCAGCGTCACCGGCAACCCGGATGTGACCGTCGCCACCGGGGCGACGCTCGATGTCAGCAACAGCCCGGGCGAGATTCTGGGATCGCTCTCGGGCGGCGGCCTGGTGCTGGTTGGCAGCCAGCTTCTGGTCATCGGCGTCGACGGGAAGGACACCACCTTCAGCGGCACACTGCAGGGCGCCGCGCTGGACACCGGTCAGGTCGAACAGATCGGCACGGGCACCCTGACCCTCGACAACGCGACGATGAACGCGGGCGAACTCCTGGTCGGGGCCGGCAACCTGGCGGTCTGTCACGGCACCAACCAGCTGTTCTACCTCGCCATCGGCGAAGGGACCGGCAACAGCGGCAGCGCCACGATCTCGGGCGGAATTCTGAATATCGGCAGCACCGGCACCAATCTGGGCACCAGCTCCGCCTTGCAGGTCGGCGATTTCGGCGGCACCGGCCTCGTCACCCAGACCGGCGGCACGGTGAACATCATCGGCTCGTTCAATATCGGCAACCAGGGCGGCACCGGCACCTATGACCTGGAGGGCGGCACGGTCAATCTGGAGGTCGGGCTGTATAATATCGGCCGCAACTCCGGCGGCAACGCGGCTGGCTCGGGCACGGTGAATGTCAGCGGCGGCCTGCTCGACATCCAATCGTCGAATTTCGTCCTCGGCAATCTGCAGACCAATACCGGCACGCACGGCCAGGCGAGCGGCCTGCTGACCCAGACCGGCGGCATCGTGCTGGTCGAAAGCGGCAGCGCGATCTTCCTATCGTCGAAGGGCGATGGCGAATACAATCTGGACGGCGGCACGCTGAAGGTCGGCGGGACCGGGCTCAGGAACAGCTACAACGGCGGCGGCGGCTCCGGCGCGCTTCATATGGGTGGCGGCGCGCTCGCGGTTACTGGTTCGAGCCTGAGCACGGATGCCGCCATCGTCCTGGATAGCGGCACCGAATCCGTTCTGTCGCTGGGCGCGCTGAACGCGAGCTTTTCGGGCACCCTGACCGGTGCCGGCACCCTGGATCTGTCCGGAACCGGCACGGCCGGCTTCGCCTCGCTCGGCGGGACGGGCACGGTCTCGATCGGCACGGGCAGCACGCTTTCGGTCACCGGCGCGGTCGGCTCGGGCGAGACCATCGCCTTTACCGGCACGGGCGGCACCCTGTCGCTCGCCGCGCCCGGCAGTTTCGCCGGCGCCATCACCGGCTTCACGGGCGGTGACCGTATCGACCTGACATCGCTGGCCTTCGTCGATGGCGGCACCGCCTCGCTGGATGCGGTAACCGGCATACTGACGGTGACCGAGGGCGCGGGAACATTCACCCGGCACCTGATCGGCGATTTTACCGGTCAGTTCTTCCATCTTGCCGATGACGGCCACGGCGGCACGATGATCACGGAAGACGACGTGCCCTGCTATTGCCGGGGCACGCGCATCCTGACCGCCGATGGCGAGGTGCCGGTCGAGAATCTCAGGATCGGCCACTATATCGTGACGGCAGAGGGCGAATCCCTGCCGCTCAAATGGATCGGCCGGCGCAGCTACCGTGACTGGCTGGCGGTGGGGAACGCGGACGTTCAGCCGATCTGTTTCCGGGCGGGCTCGATCGCCGACGGCGTCCCGGCGCGCGACCTCAATGTCTCGCCCGAGCATGCGATGTATCTGGACGGCATGCTGGTCCCGGCCCATCACCTCGTGAATGGCGTCTCCATCGTGAAGATCGAAGGCCTGGAGGAGATCGAATATTTCCACCTGGAATTCGACCGCCACGTCGTTGTCTTCGCGGAGGGTGCGGCCGCGGAGAGCTTCGTCGACGACGACAGCCGGATGCTGTTCCACAATGCCGAGGAATATCGCCGCCTCTATCCGGACGAGCCGCGCAGTGTCGAAGCAGAATTCTGCGCGCCGCGCGTCGAGGATGGGCCGGCGCTGGCTGTGCTGCACCGGCGGCTCGCTGCCCGCGCCGCCCATCTGCGGCCGGGCGGGGCGGCCGCGCCCTGGGGCCGGCGCGGCAGGATCGAGGTGATCACACGCAGCCTGGTTTCCGGCTGGGTCTATGCCGGCGCCGACGCCGGGCCGCAGGCGCTGGCCGTCCTGCTCAACGGCGCCATCGTCGGCCGGGTGGTCGCCGATCGCTACCGCGCGGATCTCGAGGCCGCGGGCGTCGGCGACGGGCGCCACGGCTTCAGCTTCGTCCTGCCCCGGGGGCTGCCCACCGGCGATCACCGCATCGAGGTGCGGCGGGAAATCGACTGGACAAAGGTTTGATCGCCCCCGGATCAGCGAAGCGTAATCCCGGGGAAGGAGTTATTAAATAATAAATTTAGATTAGTTTTAATTAAGTTAGAATAATTGTCGGCTGCTATAAAGTGACTTTGAATTTCACAGATTCCACTGGAAATCACTGTGTGGATTGGGCAATCATCCGGTAACGACTCAGAGCAGAGGCGGCGCGGACGCGGATAATGCGTTGCGATCGTCCTGCCGCGCAGGACCGGAGGACCGCCTTTCATGACCACCGATACGATCACCAGCACGATCGCCCATAGCATTACGCTTGCCAGCGGCGGGACCTACGGCAACCCGCTCACCATTGCCGCGACCGGAGAGATCGACGGTTCCGGCGCCGCGCTTTATCTCACGGCCCCCTGGTCGATCCACAATCTAGGCACGATCACCGGCGGCGACGGTATCGCTCAGAAATCCGGCACCGGCGCGATGACCGTCGACAATGCCGGCTATATCGCCGGCAGCACGTACGGCATCTTTCTATTCGGCGGCGGCTCGGTCACCAATGAGTCCGGCGGCACAATCGCCGGCGGCTATGCCATCCGCGCGCGCGGTACGACCGACATCCACAATGATGGCGTGGTGAAAGGCACCAGCGGCAATTACGTCCTCGCGCTGATCGGCCCGACGACGCTGACCAATGCGTCGACCGGCACCATCGTCGGCGCCAGGGATATCTCCGCCTTCGCCGCCTTTACCCTCGACAATGCCGGAACGATCATCGGCACCACCAACAACTACACCATAAGGCTCAGGGACGGCGGCAGCGTTACCAACGAGGCTGGCGGCGTCATCAACAGCGCCGGCATCGCCGTCGGTGGATACGGGGCCCAGCTCACGATCGACAATCTCGGAACGATCGATTCGACAGGCCAGATCGGTGTCGAGGTTGACGCGGGCGGCGTCGTCACCAATGCGGCCGGTGCTACGATCACGGGGAACCTCTACGGCGTCGACCTGCGGGGCGCGAACGACACCCTGGAAAATGCCGGCACGATTGCCGCCACCGGAACCGCTGGTGTGGCCGTGCAGATGGGCGGCAGCGCCACCAACCTGCTGATCGTCGATGCCGGGGCCGTCTTCGACGGCACGGTTGTCGCCACGAACAGCGGCGCCACCAACACGATCGAGCTGACCTCCGGCGCCAGCGCCGGCACGCTTTCGGGTGTGGGCAGCGAGTATATCGGCTTCCAGACGATCACGATCGATGCAGGCGCCACCTGGGATGTGGCGGGGACGGTCGCAGGCTTCGACGGCGTCACCATCCAGGGCTTCAGCAGCCATGATGCGATCGACCTGACCGACCTCGCTTTCGATGCCGGCGACACCGTGACCCTGGACAGCGGCACCGACTTGCTGACGATCAAGGACAGCGGGGGTGACGTGCTGGCGACCATTCAGCTGGCCGGCGATTTCACTGGCGATCTCTTCCACCTGTCGGACGATGGCCACGGCCATACGCTGATGACCGAGGAGGCGCCGTGCTATCTCAAGGGCACGCGCATCCGCACGCCGCGTGGCCGGTCGGCGGTCGAGGATCTGCGGATCGGCGATCTGGTGACGACGGCGGACGGCGTGGCCCTGCCGCTCAAATGGATCGGGCGGCGCGCCTATCGCGACTGGCTGGCGATCGGGAACGCCGAGGTCCAGCCGATCCTGTTCAAGGCCGGCGCGCTGGCCGACCGCGTGCCGGTGCGCGACCTCTACGTGTCGCCCGAACATGCGATGTTCATCGACGGGGTGCTGGTTCCTGCCCACCGCCTGGTGAACGGCGCCTCGATCGTGAAAGTCGATGGGATGGAGGAGGTCGAGTATTTCCATCTGGAGTTCGACCGCCATGTCGTGATCTTCGCCGAGGATGCTGTCGCCGAAAGCTTCGTCGACGATGACAGCCGCATGCTGTTCCACAATGCCGAGGAATATCGCCGCCTGTATCCCGGTGAGGCGCCCCGCCCGGCTGCGTTCTGCGCCCCGCGCGTCGAGGCCGGCTCAGCGCTCGACGCCCTGTGGCGGATGCTTGCCGCCCGCGCGCGCTTGCTGCGGACCGGCGGCAAGGCGGCGGCGGTCCCGCCGCGGGGCGGCTATGTCGACCGCGCCACCCGCACGGTGATCGAAGGCTGGGCCCAGGATCATGCGCCGGCCACGCTGGCGATCCTGGTCAACGGAGCGCTGGTCGGCGAAACGGTGGCTGACCGGCGGCGGGACGACCTTGCGGCATCCGGCCTCGGCGATTGCGGCTTCCGCTTTGAGCTGCCGGCGCCGCTGTCGCCCGGGCTGGACCACCGCATCGAGGTCCGCCGTGCAGCGGACTGGTCTCTCCTTCATGGAGGTGCGCGGGTGCTGCGACCGGCGCGCAGCATGACGTATTGAAGGAATGGCGACCGAGCCCGCGATAGTTATTCAGCGTGTTAAAACACAGTTATTGAAACCGTGATCATCCGGTAATTTCGGTCGTACTGCTCCGGCATTTTCCTATACTGCCGTCCGTTTCGGATAATCGGACTGACGGCGGCATGAGCACCGACACCATCACCAGCGATGTGACGACCGGCGTCACGCTGGCCAGCGGCGGCACCTACGGCAACCCCGTTACGGTGGCCTCGGGTGTCGAGATCAGCGGGTCCTACGCGCTGGTGGTCCAGACGCCCTGGACCGTGGAAAACGAAGGCACGATCGCGGGCGCCACCCGCGGCATCTTCGTCTCGACCGGGGCGTCGGGCTATGTCGCGGCCTGGATCACTAACGACGTGGGCGGGACCATCACCGCCGGCGGCAACGGCATCGCCGTCGGCGACAGCACCAATATCGGGCCGATCACGCTCGACAATGAAGGCTATATCTCCGCCTA
Source organism: Alphaproteobacteria bacterium (assembly GCA_036271255.1). GTDB lineage: Bacteria > Pseudomonadota > Alphaproteobacteria > BOG-932 > Roseiterribacteraceae > BOG-932. The sequence goes on along the minus strand of DATBAZ010000150.1, from coordinate 2,437 downwards.
CCGCGCCGTGGTCCTGCTCAGCGGCGGCGCGATCACCAATGAGGCTTCCGGCACGATCGAGGCCGGCAAGGCCGGGATCACCGGCCAACTCGCCCCCGTCACTATCGACAATGCCGGAACGATCGCCGGCGATTTCAACGGTATCTATCTGGGCCACTATTACGGCAGCGGCGCCAGCCAGGTCGTCAACGAGGCCGGCGGCACGATCAGTGGGCCGCATGACGGCATCTACATCACCCAATCCTACGCCACAGTGACGAACCACGGTGCGATCGACAGCCAGCTGGCCGATGGTGTCAATCTGCGCGGCGTCGCCGCGACGCTGGAGAATTCGGGCACGATCGCCGGCGGGCGCTATTCCGCCTATCTGAACGCATCCGGCAGCAATCGGCTGATCGTCGATGCCGGCGCGGTGTTCGATGGCGAGGTCGTGGCGCGGGCCGGCGCGGCCAACACGATCGAGCTGACCTCAGGCGCCAGCGCTGGCACGCTGACCGGGCTCGGCAGCGAATATGTCGGCTTCCAGACCGTCACCATCGACACGGGCGCGATCTGGGATATCGCCGGCACCATGGCCGCCTTCGACGGCACCACCATCGACGGCTTCGGCAGCCACGACCGGCTGGACCTGACCGACCTCGCCTTCAATGCCGGCGACACTGCGACCCTGAACGGCAGCAACCGGCTGGTCATCGCCGACCCCGGCGGCAACGTCACGATCCAGCTGGACGGCAATGTCACCGGCGACCTGTTCAAGCTGGTCAGCGACGGCCACGGCGGCACCTTCACCGAAGAAAGCGATTACACACCCTGCTTCTGCCGGGGCACCCGCATCCGCACTCCGGGCGGTGACCGGCCGATCGAGGATTTACGGATCGGCGATCTGATCATGACGGCCGAGGGCCAATCCCTGCCGCTCAAATGGGTCGGGCGGCGCAGCTACCATGACTGGCTGGCGGTGGGAAACGCGGGCGTTCAGCCAATCCGGTTCCGGGCGGGGTCGATTGCAGACCGGGTGCCGGCGCGTGATCTCTACGTGTCGCCTGAGCACGCCATGTTCATCGACGGCATGCTGATCCCCGCCGAGCATCTGGTGAACGGCGTCTCCATCCTGAAGGTCGAGGGCATGGAGTCGGTCGACTACTTCCACCTGGAATTCGACCGCCACGTCGTGATCTTCGCCGAGGGCGCCAAGGCGGAAAGCTTCGTCGACGACGACAGCCGGATCCTGTTCCACAATGCCGACGAATATCGCCGTCTCTATTCGGAGGAGCCGAAGCGGCAGTATCCGGAATTCTGTGCACCGCGTGTCGAGGACTGGTCTGATCTGGAGATGCTGCGGCGGCGCCTGGCCGAGCGGGCACGCCGGCTGCGGCCGAACCATGTCGTGGCGCGGGCCGCGCCACGGCGCGGCTATGTCGACCGGGCGACGCGAGCGGTGGTGGAGGGCTGGGCGCACGGCGATGCGGCATCGGGCGAGCAGCCGGCCAGGCTGGCGATCCTGGTCAACGGGGCGGTGATCGGCGACACGCTGGCCGACCGCCGGCGCGCCGACCTCAAGGCTTCGGGCCTCGGCGATTGCGGCTTCCGCTTCGTGCTGCCCCTGCCGCTGTCGCCTGAGCTCGCCCACCGGATCGAGGTACGGCGGGAGAGCGACTGGTCATTGCTCCATGGCGGACCAGTCCTCTTGGCGGCGGCGCCGTAGGGCTGGGCGCGCATTTCAACCCAAGCTTCTGTAGTTGTCGCAACGCCCTGCGCCGGTAGTCCTGTCACGAGCCGGTTTCCGTTTCACCGGATCAATATTGGGGAAAGGTCCACCGTACGATCGAGCGGATTTTTACGCAATTCCGCGATGTTGGGAATGTTGCGTACTTATTCCCTAAATTTATATGGCATATCGCCTCTTATTTAAGCTATATTATTCGACAATCTTATGGTTCGGCGCCCACTATGCTCCGCTAGGGCGCGCCGATTTTAGGTCCGTTCGAGCGACCGGGAGCACCCATGACAACTGACACGATTGCCACCAATGCTCCGAGCGGAGTGGTTCTCGACAACGGCTCGTACAGCAGCTCGGTTACAATCGCTTCGGGGATTACCGTCGGCGATGGAACGGGAACCGCTGTTACAGCAGGCAGCAGCTGGACTCTCGACAATCAGGGAACGGTTGTCGGCGGCCCAGTGGGCGTTGGCCTCTATCAAGGCGGTGCCCTCACCAACGAGGCGGGTGGGACCATTACCGCCGGTTACGGCTCCTACGGCGCGGTTTATATCTCCGGCACTAATCCGGTCTTCGTTCAGAATGCGGGTCTGATAGAAGACGATACCGGCAGCGGCCTGATAATAAATTCTCTCCAGACGAAGCTCGTCAACACCGGCACGATTATCGGCAAATATTACGGTGTCTCGGCGGGTGGTGACGATATCACCGTCACGA
>DATBAZ010000149.1:0-5729 GCA_036271255.1 Alphaproteobacteria bacterium | reverse complement strand
GCACAATAACTTCGCCCGGAAGCGCGGTAGCGTCGTACCGTTCGGATGGATGAGACGAGGCTCGCATGGCAGGTCCAGGTATCGTCGCTGCGTTGGGGGAAGAGCCGATCTTCCGGCCCGGCGACCGGATAAGGGTGCTGGAGCGGGAGCCGATCGGCCACTACCGGGTGCCGACCTATCTGCGCGGCAAGCGCGGCGCGGTCGAGCAGGTGATCGAGCCCGCGGCCGTCGACAATGAGGAAGAGGGCTTCGGTCGCAATGCCGGGTCGAAGCGCCATTATTACCGCGTCGCTATCCCGCTGACCGAGATCTGGCCGGACTATACCGGGGCCCCAAAGGACGGGCTCTATATCGAAGTGTTCGAAACCTGGCTGGAGAAGGCCTGATGGAAACACATGAGCACGATCATGGCGATCACACCCACCCGCATGAAGAGATCGGGCGCCAGGACAAGCCCGGCTATTACGACCTGCTGGAGACGGCGGTCCGCGAGCTGCTGGTCGAGAAAAAGCTGATCGGGCCGGATGAAATCCGGCGCCAGATCGAGGTGCTGGATTCGCGCAACCCCGCGCTGGGCGCAAAGGTGGTGGCGCGGGCCTGGACCGACCCCGACTTCAAGGCTCGGCTGCTCGCCAACGGCCGCGCGGCCTGCGAGGAGATGGGGATAAGCTTCTATGACGACACGCTTCTGGCCGTGCGGGAGAATACCGAGACGGTGCACAATCTGGTCGTCTGTACCCTGTGCTCCTGCTATCCGCGCCCGGTGCTGGGCCTGCCGCCCGACTGGTACAAGGCCAAGCCCTATCGCGCCCGCGCGGTCAGCGAGCCGCGCAAGGTGCTGGCCGAGTTCGGCACGATTATTCCCGACGATGTCGAGGTGCGGGTCCACGATTCGACCGCCATGGTTCGCTTTCTGATACTGCCCAGGCGGCCCGAAGGGACCGCGAATTACACCGAAGAGCAGTTGGCCGCGCTGGTCACGCGCGACACGATGATCGGCGTCGTGCCGGCCCGGCTACCGGAAGGGAGCGTCGCGCAATGAGCCAGACCGAACACTTGGTCAAACGCCTGCCCAACGATATCGGCGGCCTGCCGGCCGACCCGGTGGTGCAGACCGACCATCAGCTCGAGCCATGGGAGAAACGCTGCCACGCCCTGGCAGACGTGCTCGACTTCCACAAGATCATCAATACCGAGGAGAAACGCTGCGGCGTCGAGGCGCTGGGCGCGGAGATGGTCGGCAAGCTGACCTATTACGAGCGCTGGATCGTCGCCTTCTCCAACATCCTGTTCCGCAAAGGCATCCTGACCCCGACCGAGCTCGCCAATAAGATGGCCGAGGTCGAGGCCCGCTGGGACGAGCACGCCGGGGCCTGACGCCACGCGTGATTTTGCGGCCATCCCGGGAAAGGATGGCCACGGCATGTAGCTGAATGAACTCGACCGGCTCGGCGGCCGGTCTAGAACTCTCCCAACGATGTTGGGGAGGCATTCATGGAAATCACGCTGAAGGACAAGGTCGCTCTGGTCACCGGCGGCGGGGCCGGGATCGGCCGGGCTATCGCCGAGGCGTTCACCAGCCTCGGCGCCAAGGTGGTCGTGGCCGAAATCGATGCCGGGAAGGTCGCCGACCTCAACGCGACCTTGTTCAAGGGCGGGGCGACGGGCACGGCCATCCAGGCCGACGTGCAGAAGACCGCGGACGTCGCCAGGGTGGTGGGCGAGATCGAGCGGGCTCATGGAAGGCTGGACATTCTGGTCAACAATGTCGGCCATCACCTGGGCTGCATCAAAACCCTGCAGGCGATGACCGACGAGGAGATCGACGCGCTCTACGGCATCAATCTGCGCCACATGTTCATCGTCACGCGGGCGGCGACGCCGCTGATGGTGAAGGGCAGGCGCGGCGGCAGCATCATCAACCTGTCGTCGATCGAGGGCTTCCGCGGCCACCCCTACAATATCGCCTACACCGCCTTCAAACATGGCGTCACCGGCTTCACCAAGGGCCTGGCGATCGAGCTGTCGCACGCGCATATCCGGGTCAATCTGATCGCGCCGGAGACGACCGACAGCGAGCAGGTGCCGCTCGGCTACCTGATCCCGCCCGAAACCAGGGAAGCGGCGGGGCGACCGATCCCGCTGGGCCGCTACGGCACCCCGATGGACCATGCCGGGGCCGCCGTCTATCTGGCGGTCGACGCGCTGTCCGGCTGGGTCACCGGCACCACCATGCTGGTCGATGGCGGCGGGCTGGCGGCCGGCGGCTTCCAGCGCATGCCGAACGGCGAGTGGACCATCGGCCCGCTGGTCACCGGGAACGTGTTCGCGTCGCTGTGATGGGCTTTGTGAAGCGCCCACGCGCCAGTGCCCCGCATCCGTCTTCCGGGTGCAGGTGGTGCGATTTGTGACGGTAGGGTGGAAGAGCGAAGCGTATTCCACCGATGGATCGGCTGTCGTGACGATGCCGCGCGGTGTGCGGCCGGTGGAATACGCTTCGCTCTCCACCCTACAAACCCTATCGCGGCGGACCGCGTCCGCTCCGGTGCTTGGAGGGGCGGCGCTTGGCCGACTTGCCGGGCTTGCGGAAGCCGTCGCCGCCTTTGGCGTGGATGGCGATTGTCATGGCCTTCATCGCGGCTTCGCGCTGGGTCAGGGATGGTTCGGGCGCGGCCGGTTTTTGCGGCAGAATGACCGTGGCCGGCGGCAGCTTAGCCGGCGCGACCACGCGCCCGGGCGGCGGGGCGAAAGGATCGTTCTCGGGCGGTTCGACGCCGATAGTCTTGCGGATGCCGGCGACGACCTGGTCGAGCGGGCCGGTGCGGTAGTCGCTGCGGATATCCAGAAAATCCCCCACCTCCAGACCTTCGAGGTCGAGGCGGAAATTCTCCAGGTCCGGCGGTTCGAAGCCCGGCCGATCCGACTTGACCAGGCGGAACTTGCGCGGGGCGTCCCGGTCGGGCGCCTTGAACAGGCCGCGCAATTCGAATTCCAGCACCATGATCTGGCGGACGGAGCGGGCCAGCCGCTCGAAATCCATGACCTGGGCGCCCGAATTGGCGAGCAGCGCATCCAATACCCGCTCGGTCGGCAGCTTCTCGCAGGCATCGGCCAATTTTTCGATATGGAGGAAGGCGACGTCGCGTAGCCGGTCGAGCTCTTTCAGCCGCGCCCGCGTCAGGCGCGCGATCCCGGCCGCATCGGCAGCGGGTTGAGCAGTCGGAGCGATGGCAGGCGCAGAGGGCATGAGAACTATATAGGAACAGAACAGAACGCGGTCAAGGGTGAAATGTGGGACATGCGCCCGAAAAAGCCCCTTAATGCACCCTCGGCTTCCTGAACTGCTGCCGGAACACCTTCGGCGGTTCGCCCGTCGCGCGGCGGAAAGCCATGGAGAAGCTGGAGGCGTCGGAAAAGCCGAGGCGTGAGGCGATCTCCTTTACCGGCGCCCGCGTGTCGCTCAGCATCGATTTGGCCTTGGCCGCCCAGATGTCGCGCGAATATCGATAGATCGTCTGGTCGGTCGTTTCCTTGAACAGGCGGCGCAGGTGGCGGGTGCTGATTCCGCACAATTCGGCGATGTCGGTGACGTCCGGCAGATAATCCGACAGATTCTCAAGATACTGGGTGATGCGGTTCATCTGCCACGGCGTCAGCTTCTGGCCGGGCGATTTCGCGTGTTCCTCTATCGCGAGGAAATGGCGGCCGAGCTCGACCGCGGTCAGCATGCCCAGCCCCTCGGTCAGCTTGGCTGAGGCCAGGCCGGGATCGAGCGCCTCCTGGCCCAGCCGGGCCAGCGTCTCCCTCAGGCGGGCGTTGCGAAGATTGACGCAGGCCTCGAGCGCCCGTTCTTCCCAGCGCCAGTCCAGGCCGGAGGTTTCGGTCAGATACCGGCGCTCGAAAAAGCAGCGTACCAGCCGGATCGGCCCGCCCGAGGCGCGCGCGTGCAGATGGATGTCGGCCGGGGCGAAGATCAGCTCGCCGACATCGACGAACCGGCCGCCCCCGCGCTCCAGCGAGAAGCAGGCCTCGGAGAACTCGTGCGGCGGCGACAGCAGCAGGCTGATCGAGGGGACGGCATTATGCTCCATCACCTCAAGCGGCCGGTCCCAGGCATAGCTGCCGACCTGAACGATGACGCCGGGCGCCCTGAGCTCGGCCTCCACCGTGACGAGTGTTGGTTTCCCCATGTTCCGCTCCTGTTGAAATCGGCGCTTTGCGGCCTCCGTTTTCGCGATTATCGGCTTTGGTGCGGGTCCGGGACGAAGCCTAACTCAAAAACATTACATTTCAAATGGAATTTTTAGGCCAGAAACACAAACGATGGCCAGAACGGGCATTTCTGATCGATTTCAGGCCAAGCGGCCCTGAGATACATATAAGGCGTTGGGGAGTTTCGCGAATAAAAGCTCGATATTTAAGTAAAAGCAACAGTCTAGGAATTAATAACGAGGTAACGGTTATTAATTCAATTCACGTGTCGGCGCGCCTTGAAATTTAGGCGCGTTTCAACGAACACGAAAAAAGGGAGGAAGGCGATGAGGATGCGCAATATTGCCGCGCTATTGGGTTCGGCCAGCCTGCTGATACTGGGCAGCACCGTCACGGTCAGCGCCGAGGCGCAGGTTTCGGCGCAGGCGGACCAGCCGAAGGCGGGGCTCGAAGAGATCGTGGTGACGGCGCAGCGGCGCGAGCAGAGGTTGCAGTCGGTGCCGATCTCCATCACCGCGATCAGCGCGGAAGGGTTGAAGGCGAACCGGATCGAAACGGTGGCCGACCTGAACGCCGTGGCGCCGAACCTGTCCGTCCGGCTCGGGGCCGGCGGCAACCAGTCGCCGAACTATACGCTGCGCGGCATCCTCGGCGCCTCATCCGCGGCCGGCCAGGACAAGGGCGTCTCGCCCTATCTCGACGGCGTGTATCTGCAGGCCCAGTCCGGCTCGATCTTCGAGATGGCCGACATCGAGCGTGTCGAGGTGCTGAAGGGACCGCAGGGCACGCTGTTCGGCCGCAACGCCACCGGCGGCGCGATCCAGATCATCACCAAGGATCCGACCGGCGAGCTTGGCGGGTACCAGGAATTCACGGCCGGCAATCTGGGGATTTTCCGCAGCAAGACGCATGTGGACCTGCCGGCCTTCGGACCGGTCAGCGCCTACATCACCTATCTCCACTCCCAGCGCGACGGCGACACCAGGAATCTCGGCGCCGGCACCCAGTGGAACTATTACGGAACCGGCGTGATCAGCGGCATCCAGACCTCGCCCAGCCGGCTGGGCGACGACGACACCAATGCCGTCATGGCGGCCGTGAAATACTCGTCCGAGAATTTCGATCTCATCTATAAGGGCGACTATACGCACGACGATTACACGCCGAACGCCGAGGGCGTTTCCTACCTGCCCGCGGGCTTCGTCCGCCAGCTTTACAATCTCAGCCCCAATCCGATGACGCCGATCACGACCCAGCGGCCGGACGCGGTGAACAACGCGTACGCGACGCCGGGCCTGACGGAAAACTGGGGGCACAACCTGACCGCGAAATACTTTCTCAACGACGAAATCCAGTTCAAGAACATCCTCTCGCTGCGTCAGACGAAGAACTACACGACGTTCCAGCTCGACGGCCTGGGCGGCCTGACCAACGTACCTGTCGAGCTCGCGCCCGGTGTGGTATTCCCGCCCGGCTTTATTCCATTGGGTGCGGGGAGCAATCACAATCTGGCCTCG
>DATBAZ010000148.1:0-6905 GCA_036271255.1 Alphaproteobacteria bacterium | reverse complement strand
GGATCGATGTCGTCATTGCCGCGACGATGCCGCCGGATTCCTCGAAGCTGCAGAGTTTCAGCGTGACGGCGGCGCGGATCACCGCCTCCTGCCATTCGAACGGGACGGACAGATAGCGGACCCAGTCCAGCCAGTAATCCTCGGTCTTCTCCAGGAAGTCGCGTGACACATCGGTGACCGACCCGGCGATGGTCTCGTCGGGTGCCAGGATCAGGTTCACCGGATGATCCAGCACGAACCATACCTCCTCGGCGATGAAGGTGACCGGCCCATCGGTGGTCAGCCGCACGATCATGTCGTCCGACCAGAAGCGGATATGGTTGCTGCCGCGCGTCGTCTTGGGCTCCTGCGCGCCGTAATTGAAGCGCGGCTTGACCCGGATGCGAACCCGGCAGGTACCGCCGATGGGCTCGATCCGGCGGACCAGCATCGCCGGGCGATACATGCGGCCATACTGCTTGAAGCGCGGCGCGAAGTCGGTGATCCGCACGCTGCCGCCGGCGCCGTTGGACAGCGTCGTGGTCAGGATCGCGCTGTTGCGGTGATAGGCCTGCTCGCTGGCGGTGAACCCATCGAGCTCGACATCCATGAATCCGCCGTTTTCGTCATCCAGCAGGGTGCAGAAGATCGGATCGGCGTCGAGGCGGGGGTGGCAGTGCCAGACGTGCCGCCCCTGCTTGTCGATCAGGGCGCTGACCACACAATTGCCGATGACGGCGAGATCGAGACTCTGCATGGCGGTCCTTATCTTGTGCGTGCGAGCGCCTCCGCGATGTGGGACAGGAACGCACGCACGCGGGCCGGGTCGGCCATCCGCCACGTGGCGAGAGACGGCTGATCTGGTCCGACGCGAATTGCGTGCCCGCCCAGGGCGCGAACCGCGGCAAATCCGTCCTCGTCGGTGCGGTCGTCACCGATGAAGAGCGGCAAGCGTCCCGCGAACGGCGTGCTCAGCATCAGATGCTCGACCGCCGTCCGCTTGCTCACATTGCGCGGCTTGATCTCGAACACGCGGTGGCCCCGGATTGTTTCCAGCCCGTCGTCATGTTCGGCGACGAGCGCGATCAGGAACCGGCCGAGCTCGTCCTGAAACTGCGGGACGAGGCGGCAATGAACGGCGATGGTCATGCCCTTGCCTTCGACCAGTATGCCGGGGTGGGCGGCGGCGAAGGCTTCGATCCGGGGCATCAGCGCCTTCAGAATTCCGTTGCCGGGCCCCAGCCGCTCGGTGTCATGGCCGGCGATGCGGATTTCGGCGCCGTGCTGCCCCGCACCGGTGAGGGCCAGTGGTGCGAACAGCGTGTCGACATCGGCCAGCGACCGGCCGGTGACCAGCGCGACCGCGCCGTCCAGCACACCGGTCAGCGCCTGGAGCAAACCGGGCAGATCGGGCGGCACGACGACGGCCGACGGGGTAGGCGCCAGCTCGAGCAGCGTTCCGTCGATATCGAGGAACAGCGCCCAGTTCTTCGCAGGCGTGGGGAGGGGACATCCGGTTTCAGTCATTGAACCGGAAAACAGATTGCAGCGGTAAATTGTTCATCGGCGGCGGCATGTCACCGCCAATGTAGGTCCTGAAACAGATGGGGCGAGGTGCATGCGGCACCTCGCCCCATAGTTCAGGCCGGTGGCCCGGCCGGTATTGCAGCCTTACGCGGCTGTTTTATTAGGAGGTCGGGCCGCCGTCATAGACGATCTGCACGCGCCGGTTCTGCGGCTCGCGCACACCGTCGGCGGTCGGGACCAGCAGGTCGCGCTTGCCCTTCGCCACGATCTCGATCTCCGACGACGCGATGCCGTCCTTCTCGAGGCGCGCGGCCACCGATTCCGCACGGCGGCGGCTGAGACGCATGTTGTAGGCGTCCGAGCCGACCGTATCGGTGTGGCCGGTGACGGTGAGGCGCGTGACCTTCGCCGGGCCGGCATTCGACGCCGCCTGGTCGACGATCTGGGTCGCCTGGCTGGTGAGGTCCGACTTGTTGAAGTCGAAGAACACCAGATAGCTGCGCGGGGAAGCCATCGGAGCCTGCACCGGCGGCGGTGTATAAGCCGCAGCCGTTTCAGCCGGGGCAGAGGAAGCACCCCACTTGAACGAGAGGTCCACGCCGTAGGTCGCGGGCGGGGAGACGTTGCCGTCCACGAAGCCGATCACCGATCCGGGCAGGATCTCGGAGAAGTACTGCGTGTTCGTGATGTTCTTGCCCCACAGCGAAACCTTGCCCATCACCGGTCCCATCGGAATGTCCGCAAGGCTGACGCGGGCATTCACGATCACCTGTTCCGGCGTCTTATAACTTTCCAGGATGCCCGGGATGATGGCCGAGGGGGCCGTGGGACCCCAGTCGATCAGGCCTTGATAATTCACCTCCAGCCTGGCCGACGGCGTCATGCCGTTGATCTCGTCGAAGTTGTAGTCGCCGGACACGCCGAACTGCAGCTTCGGGGCGTGGTTCTCGGGGATCGCGGAGGGGTTCTGGTTGGCATCCAGCGAATACCGCGTGATGCCGACATTCGCCGACAAGATCAGGCGATCCGTCGGAACGTACGTGATCTCCGATTCCAAGCCCCAGATCCGCTCGGCGCCGGCATTCACGATGCAACCGATCGCCTGCCCGTTGCAGTCTCCCGGATTGAAATCGAAGGTCTGGTAATGCCGGTAATCCGACCAGAAGATGGCGGTATTGATCCGCAGCTGCTTGCCCAGCAGATCGGCTTTCTCGCCGAGCTCGAACTGGGTCATCGACTCCGGGCCGAAATTGACGCCGTTATACGACCCGCCGGAAATATAGCCGCTGCTGCCCTTGCCGTAGACGAGCACGTTGTCGGTCGGCCGGTAATTGACGCCGCCCAGCCAGTCGACCCGCTGATGGATGAATTCCGCGTTATCGCCGGGATTGAGCGGGTAGCGGGACTCTTTGTCGTCGCGCGTGTAGCGGATGCCGGCCACCAGGTCGAGATTGTCCAGCAGATGTATATTCGCCTGGGCGAATTCGGCTGTGCTTACGGCATTGCCGTCGCCGATCGTCCCGATCGGGAGTGTTTTCGTCTTCGGGTCATAATACGCGGGCAGGACACCGTTGTGTGCCTGTTTGAGAACGGGATACCCGTCCGGGTAGTGATATTGCTCATAGAAATAGAGCTGCCCCGCCGTAACGTCGACCCAGCTGCTCTTGTAGGTGAGATCGAATTCGTTGCTCAGCTGATGCTGATTCACTTGGCCGAGACTGGTGAACGGTATGAAATCATTTCCGTCGGCGGCGACCAGGGCATTGCCGCCGTCAAGCTGGCTGGAGAAGTCCTGCTGCAGCCGGCGATAAGCGACGATGTCCTTCAGCTGAATATTGTCGGCCAGATCGTACGTGGTCGTCAGGCTCGCGCCATAGGTCTGCAGATAGACCTGGATCGCCTGCGAATTGGACACCGCATCCTGCGGCGTCCTGCTGACCACGATCGTGCCCCTTGAGTGGATATTTCCGGGACGGGGGGCCACGCCGAAGCCGTAAGGCGGCGGATAGTAAAAGGCGGCCGGTGCTCCGACACCCAGAAGCTGGATCCCGGGTGGGGTCTCGTATTCGCCGGTGTAATCGAGCTTGACCTTGAAGGTCAGCCCCTCAACCGCGGGCGGATCATATCTCAGCGAGGCCATGACCCCGTCTGCGTCATGGGCGCCCAGGTCGCGCTGCGAAAGGCCCGGTTTGATGGCGCCGAAGGTGAGCTTGCTCGGGTCGACGTAGTGCCCGGCGTCCAGGTTCTTGATGTATCCGTCGTCCTGCGAATGGAAGTAGGTCAGCGACAGGCGGAACCCGGCCAGCTCGTCGAAGTCGAGCCTGGTCTTGTTGCGGATTTCTCCCAGATTGCCGAACGACAGATCCTCGTTGACGCCGAACGCGCCGGTCGGATCCCGGGTGATGAAGTTGATGGCGCCGCCGACCGAGTCACGCCCGAACAGTGTGCCCTGCGGCCCGCGCAGCACCTCGATCTGCTCCACGTCGGCGAGGTCGAAGACCTGGCCCGAGGCGCGGGCGACATAGACGCCGTCGACATAGATGCCGATGCCGCTGTCCGTCTGCACCGTGCCGGTATTGTTGGCTTCGATGCCGCGCAAGGTCATCCATGGGGTGGAGGTGCTGCCGTTCATCGAGGCGCCCTGCATGATGAACAGGTTGGGCACCGTGCCGGCGAGATCCATCGCGTTCTGGATTCTGGCATTCGCCAGCATGGTCGGGCTGATCGCGGTCACCGAGACCGGGACGATCTGCTGGTTTTCGCTGCGCTTCTCCGCGGTGACGACGATCTCCTCCAGCTGTCCCGCGCTTGACGCCTGGCCGCCGGCCTGCTGGGCCAAGGCGGAGTTATGACCGAGCGCGGCGATCGACGCGCATGCCAAGAGTCCAACGATTATACGATTGCTCATGAATCCTCCCCACTTTTCCGCCCTTTTTTGGTTGGACCGTTAGCGATCTCTCCGGGCTGAAACAATCATGACCATGAATTGCCGGGTACGACAAGGAAATGAAGCACTGCGGATGTGGATATCGATACTGGCTCTTATTTCGACATTGCGGACAGGAATGGCCTGCGGGAGGCGCCGCATGACGCCGGAACTGCGGAACAGCGACAAATTGTACATCGCAGCGGCTTACTTCTGGCGGCGGGGCCGGCGCGCGCCTATATGCGATGTATGGACCGTAAGACCCTTCTTTTGATCGTTTCGCTTGTCGTCATGCTGGGGGCCGCCATGGTCTTCTCCTGGCATGTCTGGACCAGCGTCGGCGCCGACGCCAGCGAAGGCGGCGGCCAGGCGATGAACGGCAACGGCATGGCCGCCCTGATCATCGGCGGCATCGGCACCCTGGCGCTGGGCGGCGGCCTGATGGCCCTCGTCTTCTACAGTTCCCGCCGCGGCTACGACGATGCCGCGGACCTCAAGCATCTGGACGAATAGTCTCCGCAGACCGATAGTCTGATCTCAACGGGCCATAAGGCCCGGACCATGAGGGAGGACTCAGTGCATGGCCCGGCCAAACAGCATTCTGCGCCGCCCGCTCGATCTCGGGCTGGTGATCTTCTTCGCTCTGTCGATTCTCTACGGTGCGCTGGACAGCCTGCCCGAGGCGCTGGGGTTCAAGGTCGCGCCCGACAGCCCGTGGCCGCCGCTGCGCTCGCTTTATGACTGGGCGGTGGCGCAGGAGCCGCAGCATCTGACTCCGCCCAGCAGCCTGATCGCGACCACCCTGTTCGACGGCTTCATCCAGACGCCGGTGCTGTTCTTCGTCATTTACGGCCTGGTGAAGATGAGCCCGTGGATCCGGACGCTGTCGCTGATCTATGCCGGGGCGGCGGTGACCAACATGTTCATGTATTTCGTCACCACCTTCATCGGCCCCAACCCGCCGCCGCATCCGTGGATCTATCTGCCCTTCAACCTGCCCTGGCTGATCGCCCCGGCGATACTGGGCCTGCGCATGCTGTCCAGCGCACCGTTCGCGCGGCAAAGGGGCGCGCTGGCGACGGCCTAGATATGCCCGCGCACCCGGGCCGGCGGGCGCATCCAGTCGTAGGGCCTGCGCGAACCGGCCAGCCGGCGGAAGATCATTTTAAGAAGCAAGGCGGCGATCCGCATGACAGGCCCTCCTGGCCGATATACGGAGGGATCGTATGCCCGGATTACGGCTCCATCAGGGCAGCTTCGCCTTTTCCTGCGGCCATTTCGCGAAGCCGGTCAGATAGAGCGCGATGGTGCCGAAAAAGGGCGGCAGGAAGATGAAGCCCCAGAAGGGGGAGCGGCCCATCTTGCCGAACACCACGCCGAAGACGCAGCAGGTGTAGGTCACGATGACAAAGACGACGATCTGGGTCAGCCAGTACGGGTCGGCGCCGAACAGCCGCCAGAGATACTGATAGTCGAAACTTTCCATCTCAGGCGGCCCTCACGGTGCGTTCACCCCGGGCCTTGCGCGGCGGCTTCGGGGCGACGCGCGGCGCTATGCTGGGCCAGCGCTGGAAAGCGAGATAGCTGCCGGTGATGGCGAAGCCGAGGATCGGCACCACCAGGAAGGCGACCGGCCAGGGGTTCAGGCCGGCGCGGCGGAAGATGCGGGAGAGCGGCCAGCCGGCGATCGCCGCCAGCGCGAAATGGATGATCCATTGCCACGCGATCGAAATGACGAAGACGTCGTTGGTCACGCCGCCTGCTCCGCCTCGGTCGCCCGCGCCTTCTTCTGGCGCAGGCTGTCGGAGCGCAGCTGGCCGCAGGCCGCCAGGATGTCGCGGCCGCGCGGCTCGCGGACGGGGCTGGCATAGCCGGCATCCAGCAGCACCTTGGCGAACCGCTCGATCTGGTTGCGCGAGGAGCATTCGAAGCTCGAGCCCGGCCATTTGTTGAACGGGATCAGGTTGAGCTTGGCCGGGATGCCGTTCAGCAGCTTCACCAGCGCCTTGGCGTCGGCCAGGCTGTCATTGACGTCCTTCAGCATCACATATTCGAAGGTGATGCGCCGTGCGTTGGTGGCGCCGGGATATTCGCGGCAGGCCTGCATCAGCTCGGCGATCGGATAGGCGCGGTTGATCGGCATGATCTCGTCCCGGATCTCGTCGGTGACGGCATGCAGCGACACGGCGAGATTGACGCCCAGTTCCGCCCCGCAACGGCGCATCATCGGCACCACGCCCGAGGTCGACAGCGTGATCCGCCGCTTGGAGATGGCGATGCCCTCGCCGTCCATGGCGATGCGCAAAGCGGCGGAGACATTGTCGTAATTATAGAGCGGCTCGCCCATCCCCATCATGACGATGTTAGTCAGGGTGCTCGTCTCGTTGTTGGGGTTGGTGCCGACGGGCGGCCATTCGTTCAGCGCGTCGCGGGCCGTCAGGATCTGCGTCAGGATCTCGTCCGGGCCCAGGTT
>DATBAZ010000147.1:0-5702 GCA_036271255.1 Alphaproteobacteria bacterium | reverse complement strand
AAGAAGGGGTCGAAGGCGCGCGCCGCCACGTCCGGCCCCATGCCGACCCCGGTATCGGTCACCCCGACGACGACATACTGGCCAGCCGCGACCTCGTCATGCAGCGCGGCATAAGCCTCGTCGAGCCGGACATTCGCGAGCTCCAGGGTCAGCTTGCCGCCCTCGGGCATCGCATCGCGCGCGTTGATGGCGAGGTTCAGCACCGCCGTCTCGAACTGGTGGGGGTCGATCGACACGTTCCACAGGCCCGGCAGGCCGACCGTCTCGATCTCGATCAGTTCGCCCAGGGTCCGGCGCAGCATATCGGTCAGGTCGGGCAACAGCTGGGCAAGATTGGCGGCCCGCGGCTCCAGCGGCTGGCGGCGGGCGAAGGCGAGCAGCTGATGGGTCAGCTTGGCGCCCCGGTCGGCGCCCATCAGAGCCATGTCGACATGGCGCTGGGCCCGCTTGTCCTCGCCGACCCTGCCCTTGAGCAGCTCGAGATTGCCGACGATGACCGTCAGCAGGTTGTTGAAGTCATGGGCGATGCCGCCGGTCATCTGGCCGAGCGATTCCATCTTCTGGGCCTGCCGCTGCAAGGCCTCGACCCGGCGCTGCTCGGTCACGTCGCTGTAGGTGGTGACGAAACCGCCGGCCACGGATGGGTTGTGGAAGAGTTCGATGATGGTCCCGTCGGCGCGCGCGTGCTCGACCAGCAATGGCTTGCCGGCGAGCCGGGCGCGCCGGTCGAGCGCCTGGATGTCCTCCCCGACCGTTCCCCCTGCCTGCAGTTGGCCGATGCCGCTCAGCGGCTTGCCAGGCTCGAGGTCCTTGGGCGGCGCGCGGACGATCGTTGCGAAAGCCTGGTTCCAGGCGATCAGCCGGTGGTCCGGGTCGAAGGCGCTGACGCCTTCACGCACGCTGTCGAGCGTCGCCTGCAGGGCAACCTGCGCAGCTTGGCTTCGCTTGTACGATCGATAGAGGGCGAAAGCGCTCCAGGCGATCGCCAGCATGGCGACACCGCCGCCGCCGATCGAAATCGCGGTAAAGGAGCGTTCCGTCGCAAATATCCGCTGGCGGCGCGTCTCCCGCACTGTCTGCTCGGCTTCGGTGATGGCGTCCAGATTGGCCATGATGCGCTTCATCGCAGCCTCGCCGATATTGGTGCGGACCAGATCGATCGCCGCCTGGCGGTTCTGGGCCCGCTCCATCTCGATCGCCCGACCCAGCTCGTCCAGCTTCGTCGTCAGCGACTGCTGCAGGGCCAGGATACGCTGCTGCTGGTCAGGTTCGTCGGCGGTGAGGCTCTGCAACTTGGCGATCAGCGCTGGAATGCGCGAGACACCGTTGTCATAGGGGCCGAGATATTCGGGATCCTCCGTCAGGAGGAAACCACGCTGGCCGCGTTCGGCATCCTGAATTGCATCCCGGATATCGTCCGACGTGGAGAGCACCGCGTTGTTCTGACGAACCAGGACACGCCGATCCTCAAGCCGGTCGAAGCCCAAGGCGAGATAGGCGAAGGCGGCAAGCAGCAGCAAGCCCGGCAGAACGCCGAACAGCACTATGCGCAACCCGGAAAGACGCGTGGAGGAGGTAGATCGCATGGACCGCCTTTGCCCGGATGCTTGCCGCCGGGTTCGCACTCCAGATACAGCAAGCGGACAATACCGACAATCCGCTGCAATTGTCGCAGTCCCGAGAGATCAGAAGGCGTTAAGCCCCCGCCGGGCGGACGCGCGGGCCAGGACAACGACCGTCGCGACCGCCGCGATATGCAGGCCGAAGTCGATGAAGGTGACATCGAACGGATGGAAGAATTGCAGCAGGAACGCCGCCAGAGACGCCACCCCTAGCCCGGCCATGGCGGCGACCGGCCCGGGCGACAGCGGACGAGACCGGCGCAGCACGACGAACAGGGCGATGGCGAGCGGCACGCCGAAGCCGACAATCCACAGGAAACAGTCCGCCGTCTCGCCTTTGCCCAGCCCGTCCGGGCCGCGCACGATCCACTGGCGCCAGCAGCTGAAGCCGCTGCAGCCGAGCCACAGGACAAGAGATGGCGCCGGCAGCAGGGACCAGGTGATCGGCCGGTCCGGCAACGACAGCTCGAACGCGGCAATCACCGCCAAAATCCCGGTCAGAAGGGTCCCGGTCAGCTCCAGCGCCAGCCTGGGGTCGCCGATCCGGTGCACGAACATCGCCAGATTGGCGAAGCGCATCACGAACAAAGCACCCAGCACGGCGACTATGCCCAGCCAGATCGCCGCACGCAGAGTCGGCGGCCGCAGCCGCTTCACCGGCTGCAGCCCGTCCGTCAAGCGCGCGATCAAGCTTTCCGTTTCGTCCGTCAACTATCCACCTTCCCGCCCAAAGCCTTCTGCATCGCGCGAATTGCACGATGCAGGCTGACCTTGAGCGCACCCACCGACTGGCCCGAAGCCGCCGAAGCCTCCGCCAGCGACATCTCCTTCAGCCGCAGCAGCTCAACCGCCTGGCGCTGGCCCGGCGGCAAGGCGGCGATCGCCTCAGCCAGGACAGCGCCGTCCTCATGGGCTGCTATATCCCTATTCGCATCGGGATCGGCATAGGTTTCATAGGCGGCCGGCGAAAATGTTTCCGAGGCATCGGTCCGCACCTTGCGACGCAGCGCATCGATCGACCGGCGGTGCGCGATGGCGCCCAGCCAGGCCGTGAAAGGCCGCGCGGGATCGTAGGTGTGCCGCACGCGGTGCAAGGTCAGCAGCACGTCCTGAACCACATCCTCGACCCGGTCCGGCGTGGCATGATGGCGGCGCACGATCGCGCGGACATAGGGCAGTATTTCGCGCAGCACGCGCGCATAGGCGCCGCCGTCGCCGGCCTGCGCCGCCGCCATCAGCCGGCCCCATCCCTCGGCACTGTCTGCCGTCAAAATGCCTTACCCGCCATCATCTCCGCCCGCGCCGTAACTTTAGCCCCCGCCGGCCGAACAACATAGAGGAACGCTGCCTCGGGAGTTCGCCATGCACCGTATCGTCCTTGCCGCCCTTGTCTTGTCGAGCCTTGCTGTTCCGGCCTTGGCCGGGGGCCGGCCAGTCGTCGTCGAGCTGTTCACCTCGCAGGGCTGTTCCTCATGCCCTCCGGCCGACGCGCTGCTGAACGAACTGGCGGGCCGCCAAGACGTGCTGGCGCTGGGATTCCATGTCGACTACTGGGATAGATTGGGCTGGAAGGACCCGCTCTCCACCCCTGGCGCGACGATGCGGCAGCATGACTACGCCGCCGCGTTCGGCCGCAACGAGGTCTACACGCCGCAGATGGTGATCGACGGAACACGTCAGGCGGTGGGATCCGATCGCGGCGCGGTGCTGCGGGCGATTGCCGACGCTCAACCGGTAAAGGCGGCGCCTATCGCATTCGCCGCCGACGGCCGGTCGGTTTCGGTCGGCGCCGGAACCGGGAGGGGCAAGGTGCTGGTGATCCGCTATCTGCTGAAGCGTACGACCGAGGTTCAGCGCGGTGAGAATGCGGGCCGGGCAGCAATCGATGCGAATGGCGTCGACTCGATCCGCGAGGCCGGCGAATGGACCGGGCAGCGACTGGAATTGCCGCTGGACGCTGCCGGCGTGGGCCACGGTCTCGCGATTCTCATTCAGGGCCGCGACGGACAAATCCTTGGCGCGGCGGTGCTTCCGGCCGGGCAAAGCTAGATCGAAGCCAGCGCCCGTCACATTTTTGCCGCAATTAGGCTACCTCCTGTGCTAAGGGCTGATCGGGAACTCATCCCAAAGCCCGAAGAACAAGGGAGAAGAAGCGTGGAGAGTGGGAAATTCATCATCGCGGTCATCTTGTCGCTGATCCTGGCGGGGGGAGCCTATTATGTGAACGCCAAGGATATCGATGAACTGAAAGGCCAGGTTGCGGCGCTGCAGAAGCAGCTCGCCCCGATTCAGACGAACGCCGTGAATGCCGGCGCGCTGGCGAACGCCGCGAAGGCGGCCGCGGATGCCGCGGCGAAGCAGGCGGCGACGGCCAATGACGCGGTCACCCAGCTGAACCAGACGGTCGCCGACATGCAGAAGCCGGCCCCGGCAACCAAGAAGAAATAACCGGCGCCGCCGCGCGGTCGAAGACCGCCCTTAGCCCTTGGGCCGCGCGGCCCGCATCCAGATGAGGGTCGCCAGCGTCGGCACGGCGCAGGCGATCATGTACCACGCCGGCGCCAGATGGTCGCCAGTGTCGAACCGCGTCACGAAATAGGGCGCGAAGCCGCCGAAGATCGGCACCGCGATATTGTAGCTGAGCGAGAGCCCGGTCGAACGGACCGCGGGTGGAAACATCTCGCCCGCCTGGGCGGCTGAGGGGCCGGTGTACATCGACAATGCCATGGCCATCAGCCCCGACACGATGGTCAGGACCGGAGCGGTCGGGTGCCGCGCCATCAGTAGAAACGCCGGATAGACCAGCAGTGCGAGGGCCAGCGATGCCGCCAGCATCTGGCGCGGCCGGCCGACCGCATCCGACAGGTGCCCGGCGACCGGGTTCATCACCAGATAGAGCAGGCTGGCGACCGATGCTGCCCGGAACGCCGTGTCGGTCGTGGCGCCCAGCGCATGCACGGCGAAGGTCGGCATATAGATGACCAGCAAATAGGTGCAGGCGGTGAGCTGGATCGTCAGGCAGAAGGTCTGCAGCAGTGCGGCGCGATGGGCTTGCCAGAGCACGACTATCGGCGCCCGGCCCCGCTGCCGCTCGGTCAGGAAGACCGGCGTCTCAGGTACCCTGGTCCGCAGGTAGAGCCCGATCGGCGCGATCGACAGGCCGAGGATAAAGGGTATGCGCCAGCCCCAGTCATACACCGCCTGCGCGCCCAGCATCCGCGTGAGTGCAAAGGCCAGCAGCGCGCCGCCCAAAGCTGCCCCGGCCTGTCCGGCATATTGCCAGCTGGCATAGAGCCCGCGCCGGTCGGCGGGTGCGGTCTCGATCAGATAGGCGGTAGCGCCGCCCATCTCCCCGCCGACCGAGAAGCCCTGAATCAGGCGGGCGAGGACGATCAGCGCCGGAGCGGCGGCGCCGATCCGGGCATAGGTCGGCGCAAAGGCGATGATCGCCGAGCCGATCAGCATCAGGAAGATGATGAGCGTCAGCGCCGCGCGCCGACCGGCTCGGTCCGCATATTGGCCGAGCACGATGGCGCCGAACGGGCGCAGCACGAATCCGACGCCGTAAGTTGCAAGTGTCGCCAGTAGCGAAGCGAGCTCGCTTTCGGCGGGGAAGAAGGCCTTGGCGATATAGATCGAGAACAGGCCATAGACGGTGAAATCGAACCATTCCAGCGTGTTGCCTGCTATCGCGGCGGCAACCGCCAGGGTGCCGGCCGGTCGGTCGGCGACCGATCGGACGGGAGGGCTGGCAATCACGCCTGGGGCAGCTCGAAGCGGAGAAGGTCGCGGATCAGCCCGGCCAGGCCCTGCGCCGCATGGTCGAGCAGCGCCTTGCCCAACTCGGCCGTCGCGGCCTTGGCGTCGCCGACGACGCCCGCTGGGTTCAGATCCTGGGTCTGCCAGCCGTAGCCGGTGCGGCCGGTGGCGCGCAGATGGGTGAAGTCCTTTTCCATGACGGCGCCGTGCGACCGGAACGCCGCCACCGCCTCGCGCCGGACAAGGTCGGGCCGCAGATGCAGCAGCATAGCGGTCTCCTTGGTGCCCCCATGCAGCCCATGCGCCGCTTCCGCCTTGCCG
>DATBAZ010000146.1:0-7638 GCA_036271255.1 Alphaproteobacteria bacterium | reverse complement strand
CTATTTCCTGGACGAGAAGATGGATGCCCGCACAGCCCTGGCGCGCGGCTTGGTCAACGAGGTGGTGGGCGACGCCGTGCTGGACCATGAAGTCACGCGGATCGCCAGCAAGCTGGCCCACGGGCCGAGCGCCGCCTACGGCTATATCAAGCAGAACATCAACTTCGCCGAGACCGCGACCCTGGCCCAGGTGCTGCCGGCGGAGGCGCTGGCCAACGCCCGCGCCAGCCAGACCCGCGACGCCAAGGAGGCCGTCGAGGCCTTCCTGGAGAAGCGGCCGCCAAAATTTGAGGGATACTGATCTCACCTCTCCCCCGTGGGGCGAGGTAAGAGGTTGGCGAGCGCAAAGCAGGGCTAAATTTAGCCGACACGTACCTGTAACCCTGCTATATCGGTCGCATAGGGAAATCCGAAACAAGGATTGCGATGGGATCGGGAGGAAGCCAGCCTTTGTTCGGGCTGATGCAGGACTGGCCGCTGACGACGGACAAGTTCATCGAACATGCCAACCGCTGGCATCCGCGGCGGGAGGTGGTCTCGCGGCTGCGGGACGGGCAGATCGAGCGCCGCAGCTACGCCGAGATGCATGCCGGCGCGAAACGCGTCTCGGCCGCCCTGGTCGCACATGGGATCAGGCTGGGCGACCGGGTCGCGACCCTGGCGATGAACAGTGCCGACCATCTGGCCGCCTGGTACGGCATCTCCGGCATCGGCGCGGTCTATCACACGCTCAATCCCCGGCTGTTCCTGGAGCAGCTCACCTATATCGTGAACCACGCCCATGATCGGCTGATCTTCGCCGACGGCATGTTCGCGCAGACCCTGGAGGGCGTGCTGCCGCGCTGCCCCGGGGTGGAACTGGTCGTGTTCCTCAACCCGCCGCCGCAGCCGGTCACGCTGCCGGTCCCTGCCGTCTCGCTGGCCGAGTTCGTTGCCGGCCACGACCGCGACGTCGCCTGGGGCGATTTCGACGAGCGCAGTGCCTGCGGCCTCTGCTACACCTCCGGCACCACCGGCCTGCCCAAGGGCGTGCTCTATTCGCACCGGTCCAACTTCCTGCATGCCCTCACCGCTGTCGCGCCGGACGTGCTCGACCTCGCGGGTCGCGACAACATCCTGGCGATCGTGCCGATGTTCCACGCCAATGCCTGGGGCCTCGCCTTCTCCTCGCCTTCGGTCGGCGCCAACCTGATCCTGCCGGGGCCGCGGCTCGACGGGGCGTCGGTGCATGAGCTGATCATCAACGAAAACGTGACGTTCGCCGCCGGTGTGCCCACCGTATGGCTGGGCTTGCTCGACTATCTCGACGCCAACGGCCTTTCGCTCGGCACGCTTGAGCGGATCATCATCGGCGGCGCGGCGATGCCCGAAGTGATGCTGCATCGGTTCACGAAGCGCAACATCGAGGTCACGCACGCCTGGGGCATGACCGAGATGTCGCCGATGGGAACGGTCTGCTCGCTCTCCCCCGAGATGCGCGCCCTGCCCTTCGAAAAGCAGGTGCGGCATCGGATGAAGCAGGGCCGGGCGCCGTTCAGCGTCGATATGCGGCTGGTCAGCGACGACGGCGTCGTGCTGCCGCATGACGCCAAGACCGTCGGGCATCTGCAGGTCCGCGGGCCCGGCGTCACCCGCGCCTATCTGGGCGAGGAGCGCGAGGCGATCGACACAGAAGGCTGGTTCGATACCGGCGACATCGCGACGATCTGCCCACAGGGCTTCATGCAGATCACCGACCGCGCCAAGGACGTGATCAAGTCGGGCGGAGAATGGATCAGCTCGTTGGAGATCGAGAGCGCCGTGTCGATGCACCCCAAGGTCGCGCTTGCCGCCGCCGTCGGCGTGCCGCACCCGAAATGGGACGAACGGCCGGTGCTCTATCTGACGTTGAAGCCCGGAATGGACGCGACACCCGACGAATTCATCGAGTTCCTGCGCTCACGCGTCGCCAAGTGGTGGCTGCCGGACGCTGTCTATTTCCTGGACGAAATACCGGTGGGCGGCACCGGCAAGGTCGACAAGAAGGTGCTGAGGGCGAAATGCCTGGCGGAAAACGCCGCGCTCGCTACTTCGCCGGCGTAGGCGGTGTCAGCGTCGACAGGTGCTTGCCGCCCGGCGGGCCGGAGACTTCATCCAA
This sequence comes from Alphaproteobacteria bacterium, assembly GCA_036271255.1. Taxonomy (GTDB): domain Bacteria; phylum Pseudomonadota; class Alphaproteobacteria; order BOG-932; family Roseiterribacteraceae; genus BOG-932. The sequence continues at coordinate 5,501 of DATBAZ010000146.1, read as the reverse complement.
GGACTTGAAGTAGCACTCCTCGCCGCGCACCTCGATCGAATCGAACTTGCTCGCAGAAGACGGCGGCGTCGTGTGAACGTCGACATGCTCGGTGTAGGGCAGGTTCTGGCAGGGCTCCACGAAGGTCATGTGGTACCATTTCCGCGTGTCGGCCTGGATAAAGATCCCTTCCGTCCCTTCGCCGCGCCAATCGAAAATATTGCCGAAATCGACGAATTCCATGCTGGCGGTGGCGGGTGATACCTCCAACCGCGGCTTCTGGTTCGGGTCCGGCTTCTGGTCGTCGGAGCCGCAACCGGCAAGGCTGAGCAGGGCGGCGGCCAACAGGAATGATTTGCGCAAGGTAACCCTCAGGTCCAACGAGTCTCACACGGCGTTCTATCGCAGATTAGCGTCTTTCCGGCGGCAGCGCACCTATCACTTCGCGGGCGAACCAATCAACATTGGCGAGATATTCCGACCGGTCGCGGCATGGCATGGCAATCGACGACCAGGTGACCCCGATCTCGGACAATTCGCTTAGGCCGTCGATCACGGCAGAGACATCCGGGCGGACGCCGCTTTGCATGGTAAGGCCGAAGGGGGTCATGCAGACATCGAACGGCCGGGTGCGGCCGATCTCGGCGGCGCGGGCCTTGGCCTCCTGGATCTTCTCCCTGAGATGATCGGCCGAGACGATCTCGGCGGTGCGGACGCGCTCGGTCATCTTGCCCTTGACCGGGAACGGCGCCCAGCCGTCGCAGGTCTCGACCGCGCGGCGCATCGCGCGTTCGCTGTTGCCGCCGACCCAGATCGGCGGGTGCGGCTTCTGCAGCGGCGTCGGCAGGGCGGTGTTGCCGTCAGCCTGGAAATATTCGCCCTGGAAATTGACCGACTGGCCGGTCCAGACCTGCTTCATCAGCTCGATCGACTCATCCATCAGCGCGCCACGGCCATTGAAGACCGCGCCCAGCGCCTTGAACTCACCCTCCAGATAGCCCGAGCCGATGCCCATGATCACCCGCCCACCCGACAGCACGTCCAGGCTGGCGACCGATTTCGCCGTCATGAACGGGTTGCGGTACGGGATGACGATGATGTTGGTGTGCAGCAGAATCTTGGTTGACGCCGCGGCGGCAAAGGCCAGGGCCACGAACGGATCCATCGCATGGTGCCCGCCCGATGCCAGCCAGGGATCGGCCGGCGCAGGATGATCGGTGGTATAGACCGCATCGATCCCCGCCCGCTCCAGCGCCTGCACCATTTCGGCGACGGCGGCGGCGGTCTGGAACTCGTCCGGGCTTTGGACATGATCGATCGGCAGATGGAATGTGAATTTCATTTTAAGCCGTCTCCCCGTTAGCGCAGCCGCCTGTAACGGCGTGCTCACCCCCCCACACCGTCAGGGCCGGGCTTGACCCGGCCATCCACGGCCCTCCGCTGGCGCCGAATTTCGTCGTTCTGCACCCGGACGCTCCGCGTGGATGGCCGGGTCAAGCCCGGCCATGACGGTCGAGAGTGTGCGTAACCAGCGATGACATGAGTCGTAATCCAAGCACAGAGTCCAAACAACCACTTGCTTGGTTTCGCCATCTTTATATCATGGCCCGCCCGCTGCCCATGCCAGGCGGCCTTAAGACAATCGATAGGGAAACGGGAATGAGCGCCCAGCCGCACGATTACGATCTGATCATCCGCAACGGCTATGTCGTTGACGGGTCGGGCCTGCCGCGCCGCCGCGTGGATGTCGGCATCCGCGACGGCAAGGTCGCCAGGATGGCGCATCTGGAGGGCAGGACCGGCGCCCAGGAGATCGATGCCAAGGGCATGATCGTCGCCCCCGGCATCGTCGACGCCCATACCCATTACGACCCGCAGATCACCTTCGACCCCTATGCCACCATGTCCTGCTATCACGGCGTGACCACGGTGATGGCCGGCAATTGCGGCTTCTCCGTCGCCCCCTGCAAGAAGCAGGATCGGGAGCACCTGACCGCCATCTTCGCCCGGGTCGAGGATATGGACCCGATCGCGATGAGCGGCATCACCTGGGACGAGTTCACGACGTTCAAGGAATTCCTGGACAGCCGCAAGGGCAAGCTTGGGGTGAATTTCGCCTGCTATATCGGCCATTCGAACCTGCGCCGCTGGGTGATGGGCAACGACGCGATCAAGCGCGCCGCAACCGACGCGGAGATCGCCGATATGTGCGCGATGGTGCGCGACGCGATGGAAGCGGGCGCGGCAGGCTTCTCGTCCTCCATGGCGCCAACCCACCTGGACATTCACGACCGGCCGGTCCCGTCGCGCCTGGCGGAGAAGAAGGAGGTGCTGGCGCTGGTGGCCGAAGTCGGCAAGGCCGGCCATGGCTCGATCGCCTTCCTGCCATCCAGCGCCATCGGCGGTATCACGGTGGAAGACCAGGAATATTTGATCGAGATCGGCCAGGCGAGCGGCCTGCCGGTAATCATCCAAGGCCTGGGCGGCCGCAACAAGGTGGACGCGCCGACCGCGACCTGGGAGGCGTCGCAGATTTTCCTAGACGACGCGGTCAGGCGCGGCGGTCCGGTCTTCTCGCTGCTGATCGCACGGCCGTTCGACCGCTCGCTGGTGATCGGCCCGGCCAATTTGCATTACCGCGCCGTGCCGTCCTGGATGGAGATGCTGAATCTGCCGGAGCCGGAACGCGCCGCTTTGCTGCGCGACGCCAATGCCCGCGAGACGCTGCGCAAAGCGGTCGAGAACTATAACCGCGACCCCGCCAAGGGCACCACCGTTCCGCCGCCGATCTGGACCACGGTGTTCATTGACCGCGTTACCGACCCGGCCCACAAGCCGCTGGAAGGCCGCTCCATCAAGGAAGTGGCCGACGAGCAGGGCAAGGCGCCGGCCGACGTGATCCTCGACCTGGCGCTGGCCGAGGACTTCAAGACCGAGTTCCGCTGGCGCACCGAAAGCCCGGAATGGCGCGATGCGGTCAAGGCGGCGCAGCTCGACCCCCGCATGATCGTCGGCACATCCGACGGCGGCGCGCATCTGGCCAAGGATGACGGTTCGGACTGGAGTTCCTACTTCCTGCGCTCCTGGGTGATCGATCGCGGCGTCTGGAGCCTGGAGGAAGGCGTCCGCCAGATCACCCAGATTCCGGCGGCGCTGCTCGGCATCAACGACCGCGGCTTCCTCAAGGTCGGAAACTGGGCCGATATCATGATCTTCGACCCCGAGACTATCGGCCCATGGAAGAAGGAATTCGTCCACGACCTGCCGGGCGGCGTCGGCCGGGTGAAGGCCTGGGGCAAGGGCGTGAAGGCGACCATCGTCAACGGCCAGCCGATCGTCATGGACGGCCAGCTGCTGAGCAACCTGCCGGGCCAGGTGGTGCGGCCGAACTGAGCGCTGCTAGATTTGGCTTTCGAATCTGAGAATCAGGGAGGACGGACTATGGCTTTGCTGGATGCGTTTCGGCTGGACGGGAAAGTAGCCATCGTTACCGGCGCAAGCCGCGGAATCGGTGCTGGAATTGCAGCGGCTCTCGCGGAGTGCGGGGCCGACGTCGTGATCGGGGCGCGCAGCGAGGCGACGCTCGCTGACGTCGCGGGACAGATCCGCGGTTTTGGGCGGCGCGCGGTCGCGGTGCCGTGCGACCTCACGGATGTCCGGCCGATGCAGGACTTGGTCGACGCGGCGATGAACAATTTCGGCCGGATCGACATCGTGGTGAACAATGCCGGCGGCACCGGGCCGGCGCCCTTCCTCTCCGAGACCGCCGAGAGCTTCGAGGCGGCATTCCGATTCAACGTCACCACTGCGTTCGAGCTGACCCGTCTCGCGACGCCGCACATGCTGGCGCGAGATGGAGGCTCGGTCATCAATATCGTCTCGGTGATGGGGCAGCTGGCGGATCGCGGCTATTCCGTCTACGGCACGGCGAAGGCCGCCATGATCCAGCTGACCCGGCTGAATGCGGCGGACCTCGCGCCGCGTATTCGCGTCAACGCGATCGCACCGGGCGCCATCGCGACAGACTCGCTGGCCGGCGTGCTGAAGAACGAGGAGCTCGAGCGCCTGATGGTCCAGGGAACGCCGATGCGGCGCCTGGGCCGGGTCGAGGACATTACGTTGGGCGCGGTCTACCTGGCATCGCCGGCTTCCGGCTTCGTCACCGGAAAAGTACTGGCGATCGACGGAGGCATCACATTCCCGAACCTGTCGCTCAACCTGCCGGACCTCTGATTTCCGCAGACCCGAAGGGCGCGGGGCGAGCCAGTTGGTGCGGCCGAACTGATCTGAAACGTCTCAAGCGAAAGACAGATCAACCAGGGAAGGGTGCTACATGGAATTCGCCGACAAGAACGCGATCGAAAGCCTGATCTTCCGCTATGTCCGCTGTGTCGATACCTGCCAGTGGCGCGATCTGGGGCAGCTCTTCGCCCATGCGGTCGTCACCGCCAACGGCGGCGAGGGCGTGCGGCTGGAGGGTGCCGAGGCGGTCGCCAATCAATGGCGCGACGTGAACCGGCAGTACGACAACGGCACGCTGAACACCCAGCACATCGTCACCAACCTGGAATTCGACGAGCAGCCGGACGGAAACATCAGCGTCCATTCCTGCTTCACCGTGCTGCAGGCCACCCCCGCCCTGCCCCTCCAACCCATCGTCGCCGGCCGCTATACAGACGTATTTGAGAAGGCGGACGGGAAATGGCGGTTCAGGTCGAAGCACATCGACGTGCGGCTGGTCGGGGATGTGAGCCAGCATTTGAATATTGATATCGGAGCGTAGACGATGCAGTGAGTTAGATACTGCGTCCCCCGGAACTCTGTGGGCACCTCTTGGCGGCAAACGATAGAAGGGGAATTGCCGCAAAAATAATGGTCTTGATCATGTCCATCCCTCTTGTGAGAGTTGTTAAGCTATAGTCGCTTCGGCAAAGCCTTCACTGGACGTCGTCATGGCAGGATTCCGCAGCGATCACGGAGGAGAGGCCTGCGGGCGAAAACTGCTTTTTGATCTCTTGGGCAAAATCGGACATCCGCGGCCCGAAAGGCCCAAGAGGCACCAAGCTGGCGGATGACGAGGCCATCGAAGAGGTATGGATCAGCCCGTCGACCGTCCTCACCAGATCGAATTTGGACGGCCCGTCCAGCTTGTCGTCACGCGTGTCCTTAAGGTCGCCGACGCTCAGCGTCACCAATCGCGTGGCGTAGATATTCCATATCCCCAGCGTGCTCTCGAACGGATGGCTTTCGTCGGATGCCTTGAGTTTGACGAGCACATCGGATGCAAACCGGTCCGCCGACAGCTCCTGCTTCCACATCCGGCATCCGTCCTGGATTTCCATGCTGTCGCGATGCACGATGTGGCCGAATTCATGAAGCACCGAGAAGTCGATCAGGTTTATCACTGAAATCTTGACGAGCATCTCACGGTAGGCATGCCACAGCCCCTCGTCCGGAATCTTGTCAAGGTCAGGAGAATTGACCATCTTCAGGAAGTATCTTTGCGCCTTGTAGGATGCCTC
>DATBAZ010000145.1:0-12106 GCA_036271255.1 Alphaproteobacteria bacterium | reverse complement strand
CATCATGATCTGCGAGCTGCGCTGCACCGGCAGGTCTTCCTCCATCGACACCTTCATGAAGAAGTCGACGCCCGCCAGGAAGCGCGCCTTCTCCTCAGGGGACGCATTCTTCCGGCCATAGAGGCGGAAGATGTAGTCGCTCGTGCCCGGATCGTCGGTGTTGGGCTCGGTTCGCTGGAAGAACAGGACCGGGTCGCCGCCGCCGACGACGGTGTTCGGGAACACCGAGTTGGTCGAGGTGAAGTGGCAGGAATGCGGCCACTCTTCCTCAGGCAGGTCCTTCAGCTTCAGGATGTCGGCGCGCGGCGCGATCAGCGCGTGGTGATCGCCGAACGGACGGTGCAGAAGCTGCGCCAGGCCGCCGGTGCCGAACGTGTTCTGATGCAGAAACGGTACGTGATAGGCCTCAAGGCCGCCATCGACCGCATGCTTCCAGTTGATGCGGGTCTGCGAGCGGTGCGCCGACAGCAGCTCGTAGTCCCAGATCTCGAAGTCGGCGAGATATTCCTTCATCGGGCCGAAGAACTCGTCGAAGTCCAGTTTGCCGTTCGGCTGCGGATGAACCACGATCATGCCCAGCTCTTCGTGGATCGGCAGCGCGATCAGGCCGTTCAGCTGGTCCGGATTGAAGGACGAGCGGCTGGGGACGGAGATCAGCTCGCCGTCATTGTTGTAGGTCCAGCCATGGTAGGGGCAGGCGAAGCCCTGGCCGTTGCCGCAGCCCTCGGCCAGCTTCACGCCGCGATGGCGGCAGGCATTGAGGAAGGCCTTGGCCTCCCCGTCCTTGTTGCGCAGGATCAGGATCGGCCGGCCGGCGATGTCGGTGGCGTAGAAATCGCCCGGGTTGGGAATGTCGGCCGAGAGCGCGATCAGCTGCGGCCGCTCGAGGAACAGCTTCTGCTTCTCCAGCTCGAACCGCTCCTTGTCGATGAAGCGGCCGATATCGGCCTCCCAGGACTCCTCGCCATATTCCGGCTGGCCCTGCTCGACGAGCTTCAGCACGTCCTTCGCGATTGCGATACGCTTTGCCTTGTCCATGAACTCTCTCCTGTAACTGTCTGGTCGATTAAGCGGTTTGCCTGGTGTCGGGCCCGAGCGGGGTCCACCGGCTCAAAGCCTGCAAGAGCGCCGCGACGGCGGCGACAACGCCGACGAGCGCGAAGACTTCATGATTGCCGATCTGATGACGCAGCGGCGTGAGAACGAACGGATTGGCGAAATCGCCGATATACATCATCGTGTACATCAGGCCGATCGCCGTGGCCCGCGCAGCCTCGGGCGCGCGGTTGAGAATCGTATTGACGAAGAACGGCGTCATCAGGCCGCCGGCTAGGCCCGCGACCCAGGTGCCCAATGTCATGGCCACCCAGCCGTGCCCCAGGCCGATGATCAGGTCGGACGTGGCGAAAATGGCGACGATCGCAGCAAAGATCCAACGCTTGCTGACTTTCGCCGCGATGCGGCCGTAAAGCAGCGAGGTCATGATGTTCATCAGGAAGCTCGTCGCCATGATCGGGCCCTGATATTTGGGGTCCGCCACCCCGTCCGTCGCCAGCACGAACGGCAGATGCACCGTGGTCATATAGGCGATGATGTTGAACGGGATGAGCGTCAGGTAGAGCGGCCACAGCGGCAGCAAAACCCCCATCCCCGGGTTCACGGCCTTCTCCTGATGCGCGTCTTCGCCCGGCCGCATCGCGACCAAGGCAACCAGGAACATCGGGAAGCCGAACAGATAGACCGCGAACGGCGCACGCCAGCCGGCGGCGCTCGCCACCCAGCCCGATGCGAACAGCCCGACCAGACCGGTGAACATGATCAGCGCGCTCTGATAGCTCAGCATCCGCGCCCGATCGGCCCCCTTGTAGCGCTCACCGACCAGGGAATAGCAACAGATCGAGATCGAGGCCGCCGCCAAACCGAGTGCAAGCCTGGAGAGCAGCAGGCCCTGCGGGCTGTCGATGATCAGACCGGCGCCGCCCGCGACCGTGTAGATCGCGAGAGCGATAGGCAGGAGTTTCGAATACCCCAGGCGCTCAGCCAAAAAGCCCAGCAGAGGGCCGGCGAACATGATTCCGATATTGAGCAAGGTGACCATGAGCTGCGCACCCAGCTCTGGCGTGATGGGAAAGCCGAGGACCGAAAAGACGACACCGTTCGTCGCGTGATCGGCAAAATACTTGGTCACCGGGATAAAGATCGGCGACATGACGATCAGCGCGAGGATGTTGAAGATCGGGCTGCCGATCATCGCGATGACCGCCGCTTTGTCGCGCCAGCCCGTGCTCTGCGCGATCTCCCGCGTCATCGCGAGAGTGTTGGTCCCCGCCATATCAGCTTCGCTGATGCTCATGAAATTCCGTCCCTATGGTCGCGGCCGGCTGCGCGACCCGTATTGAGCCGCCCTCAGGACGACTGAACTGATTGTTCGCACGATACGCTGAACCTTTTCCTTCATGCAAGAAAGATGGGCGGAAAGCGCCGGACGAAAGATGACTACGGGTTCAGTTTAAGCCCCTTCGGCTTATCTGTCGGGTTCGTGCTATTGAGCACGCGAACCTCCGTTACCCCGGCTCGTACCCATGGCGCCCCCGCTTCTGCTGCTTCAAGACATCCACCTGACCTTCGGTGGCACCCCTTTGCTGGAAGGCGCCGAACTGTCGGTGTCGGAGCGGGAGCGGCTGTGCCTGGTCGGGCGCAATGGCTCCGGGAAGTCCACCCTGCTCAAGATCGCCGCCGGCACGATCAAGCCCGATGACGGAAGGCGCTTCCTCCAGCCGGGCGTCACCGTCCGCTACTTGCCGCAGGAGCCGGACCTGACGGCCTTCCCGACCGTCATGGCCTATGTCGAAAGCGGCTTGGCGCCGGGCGAGGACCCGTATGCCGCGCGGCTGATGCTGGAGGGGCTGGGCCTGACCGGCGAGGAAGGCACCGGGCATCTGTCGGGGGGTGAGGCGCGGCGCGCGGCGCTGGCCTGGGCGCTGGCGCCCGAGCCCGATATCCTGCTGTTGGACGAGCCGACCAACCATCTCGACCTGCCGACCATCGAATGGCTGGAAAACACGCTCGCCGCCTCGCGCTCGGCCATCGTGCTGATCAGCCACGACCGGCGGTTTCTGGAGGGGCTGTCGCGCTCGACCTTGTGGATCGACCGCGGCACGACCCGCCTGCTCGACAAGAATTTCGCCGCCTTCGAGAACTGGCGCGATGAGGTGCTGGAGCAGGAGGAGTTGGAGCGGCACAAGCTGGACCGCAAGATCGCGCGCGAGCAGGACTGGGTGGTCCACGGCGTCAGCGGCCGGCGCAAGCGCAATGTCCGCCGCATGGCCGAGCTGCAGACCCTGCGCCAGGATCGCAAGGACCAGCGCCAAGCCGTCGGCGCGGTGAAGCTGGAGGCCTCGACCGGCAATGTGTCGGGCAAGATCGTGATCGAGGCCAAGGAGATCGCCAAGGCGTTCGATGACCGGCCGATCGTGCGCAATCTTTCAACCCGCATCCTGCGCGGCGACCGGCTGGGCATCATCGGCGCCAACGGCACCGGCAAGACGACCTTGATCAAGATGCTGACCGGCGTGCTGGAGCCCGATGCCGGTTCGGTGAAGGTCGGCGCCTCGGTCCAGATGGTGACGCTCGACCAGCATCGCGGCAGCCTGGACCCCAATACCAGCCTCGCTAACACGCTGACCCGCGGGCGCGGCGATAATGTGATCGTCGACGGCAAGGCGCGCCATGTCGTGTCCTACATGAAGGACTTCCTGTTCTCCCCCGAGCAGGGCAAGACCCCTGTCAGCCGCCTGTCCGGCGGCGAACGCGGCCGGCTGATGCTGGCGCTGGCGCTCTCCCAGCCGTCGAACCTGCTGGTGCTGGACGAGCCGACCAACGACCTCGACCTGGAAACGCTCGACCTGCTGCAGGAGATGCTGACCGACTATGCCGGCACGGTCCTGCTGGTCAGCCACGACCGCGACTTCATCGACCGCGTCGTGACCTCGGTGCTGGTCAGCGAGGGCGCCGGCAAATGGACCGAATATGCCGGCGGCTATTCCGACATGATCGCCCAGCGCGGGCCGGGGATCGCTGCGAAGGCGGTGGCGAGGCCGGCGAAGGCTGGCGGCGGGGACAGGCTTTCGGCTGCTGTTGCGCCAAAAGCGAAGGGCGGCTTGTCGTTCAAGGAGCGGGATGCGTTGTCCAAGCTGCCAGGGCAGCTTGAGAAGCTGCACAAGGAGATCGCCAAGCTGTCGGCGGAATTGGCCGATGGGGGTCTGTACCAGCGCGACCCAGCGAAGTTCGAGAAGACGTCGGCGTTGCTGGCCGGGAAATCATCGGAGCTCGCCGCTGCCGAGGAAAGGTGGCTGGAGTTGGAGATGCTGAGAGAAGAAGCTGGCGGTTAAGCATCTGCGCTCTTAAGCCCTCCCCCTCGATGGGGAGGGCTTAGCAAAGTACTGAGTGGGCGCCATAAATTGTTGGGACGGCCTCAGCTTTTCCCACAGGTCAGCACATCGAAGGCGATATGGGTCGGTACCGCCATACGCCGGATATCGGCAAACCAGCGGTCGGCATCGTTCGGTAAGACGCCGTCGGCAATTGCGAAGGTGCGCATGCGGGTGAAGTTGAGCAGAGTGTCGGCGTCTTCGGCACTGACGGTGGCGGCAAATTGCTTTACCTCCAAAAGATCGAGCCCTGCCTTCCGGGTCAACGCCGCCAGATCGCGCGCGACATAGGGGCTCTTCATGATCTCGATATAGCCCGACGCCATCCTTGCGGTCAGGGCAGCATCGGGATGCTCTATCCGCAGGGCGCGCCAGTCCGTTTCGCAGATCACCAGCCGGCCGGAGCGGCGAAGAATTCGGGCGGCCTCGGCGATGACGGCGAACGGGTCTTCGATATGCATCAGCACCCGTTCGATCGCCACGGCATCGAACCGCCCTGACGGGCACGGAAGAGTGGCGGCATCGGCCACCGCGAATGCCGCGCGGCCATGCCCATGCCGTCCGCTGGCAGTCGCGGCGAATCTCTCGCTGAAGTCGAAGCCGACCGCGCAGGCGACACTAGGGCAGAGGCGCGCCAATCGCGCCGTCATTTCGCCATTGCCGCAGCCGATCTCGGCAATGAGGCGGGGATCGCAGGCCGCCACGGCCGACGCGATACACTGCTTCACCTCGGCAACGACCGGCACCTTTTCGAGGGCATCCAGATAGTCGACCAGGCCGGCAAAATCGCTCTCGGCGTCGGCATCCTCGAACGGCGCACGCATGTTCGCGGCCCCGGCCGGGAGACCGTCAGCTCGACATATATTCGCCGCCGTTCACATCCAGCGTGGCGCCGGTGACCATGCGGGAATAGTCGGAGACGAAGAACAGCGCGGTCTGGGCGCATTGCTCGTCGGGCGGGATGACGCCGAGGGGAATGCGGGCGACGATCGGCTTGGTGAAGTCTTCTTGCGAGACACCGTGCTCCTTCGCCTGGTGGGCGATGAAGTTCTGCACCGGGGTGCCCCATAGCCAGCCCATGCGGGTACAGTTCACCCGGATGTTGTATTGGCCGAACTCCTTGGCCAGTTGGCGGGTCGCGCCCTCCAGCGCGGCCTTGGCGGTGGCATAATCGGCTTGCCCAGGCGCCGGCTGGACGGCGGCCAGCGCGGTGACATTGACGATCGCCCCGCCCTTCTGCGCCTTCATCACCGGCAGCACCGCCTTGGCCATGCGCAGCGCGCCGAACGCGGTGACGTCGATGCTGGACATCCACGCATCCAGATCGTCGGTTTCGAACGAGCCGTAGGTGGCGTGCTTGTAGGCGCTGCTGACTAAGCCATCGATCCGGCCGAACGCCTTGACGGTCTGGTCGACCAGATTCTGGCACTGCGCCATGTCGGCGACGTCGGTGGTGACGGTGATGCACTGGCCGCCCGTCGCGCGGATTTCGCCCGCGACCTCATCCAGGAAACCGGCGGAACGCGCGGCCAGCGCCACCTTGGCGCCTTCGGCTGCGGCAAGCACGCCCAGCTTGCGCCCCATGCCCGGCCCGACGCCGGTAACGATGACGACCTTGTCCTTGAGCAGCATGTTCTTTCCCTCGTTATCGTTACGGCAGCAGCAGGACCTTGCCGCCGACGCCGCCTTTTTCCATCGCCGCATGGGCCTTGGCCACATCCGCAAGGCTGAAGCGGTGCGCGACCGGCATCGACCAGCCGTTGCGGATATAATCCTCGATGAACCTAGTGAGCCGCGGCCCGTCGAAGCCGACCCAGACCGGGGCCGATTTGACCGACGAATCGGCCGGCGGCAGCGGCGGCGGGGAAACGACGCTGGCGAGGACGCCGCCGGAGCGGACATGTTTGGCAAGCCGCTCGGCCAGCCGGTCGCCGACGGTGTCGGCAACGGCGTCATAGGGGCCGGCGGCGGCGATCGCCGCGGGATCGTTCAGATCGACAACCTCCGCGACCGGCAGGCCGGAAAGCGACGCCTTGGCATCGCCGCGCACCGCCGCCACGACCAGGGCGCCGGCCTGGGCCGCCGTGTAGACCGCGGCGCGGCCGACGCTGCCGTTGGCGCCGGTGACCAGGATGCGCTGGCCCGCCCGGGCCTTAGCGCCGAGCTCGATCAGCTGGATACCGGTGAGCGCACCCATCGGCAGCGCACCAGCATCGGCCAGGTCGATCCCGTCGGGCACATGTACGAAGGCGCCGGCGGGGGCGACGATCTTCTCGGCATAGGCGCCATTCGCCATCGGGTTGATCATGCCCATGACCTTGTCGCCGGGCTTGAAGGCGGTGACGCCTTCGCCCACCGCCTCGACCGTGCCGGAAACGTCCCCGCCGAGCTGGGCCGGGAACTCAAGCGGCATGAATACGGCGAAACTGCCCCTGCGCAGCTTCACGTCCACCGGATTGACGGCGGCGCCGGCGACCTTGATCAGCATCTCGCCCGGGCCGGGCATCGGCTCGGATACCGTGTCGATGGAGAAGGCGTCGGGACCGCCGTAGGCGGCAATACGCGCAGCCTTGATGGTGTTCGTGGGATGCGGCTTCGGCCCCGGCGCGGCTTCGGGGGCCGGCGGGCGGATGAGGTCGACGCGCAGGCGGGTCAGCTTGTACGTCTTCAGACGCCACTTGCCGTCGGCCTGCTTCTCATAGCCTTCGTGATAGTGGCCGGAGCCGATCAGCTCCAGGTCGCCCTGGAATTTCAGGAAATCCTGCATCGCCCAGATCGCCTTGGCCGTGGTCGGCGAGGTGATTTCGATCTCAGGCATGTGGGCGTGATGGACGGAGACAGCGGTCTCGAGCGTCCGGCGGATATTGGCAACGATATCTTCGGCGCCGATCCAGATATGGTCGACCACGCCTTCCATCCGCGCGTCGAAGGCGCAGTCGTCGGCGATGGTATCGTGCATTTCGACCCACTGCTTGGTGTCCATGCAGCGGGCGAAGCGGGCGCGCAGAAGTTTGATCTCCTCGATCGCCGCCAGCCGTTCGGTCTCGTTCATCGGTTCCTTCCCCAAACTTTAGCGGGCGAAACCTGCAAGAGGGGTTCCGCCGACGCAGTGTAATCCTTCTCGTCCATCACCCAGCGGCCGCCGGATGCGTTTTCCGGCTGGTAGGTGAAGCAGGTGCCGAAGCCGTTCGGCACCTGGTCGGCCATGGTGACCGACGGATATTCGCTGATCCGCCCACGGAAGATGACAAGAGCGCGCCTCAGCATCAAGGCTGCTTCGAGGGCATCGGCATCCGGGATGGCTTCCGGCTTCCACTCGGCCCTGCCATGCAGGCTGTGGCCTGCCACCGATTCCGGGGCAACGACGGTACGTTTTTCCACCACCCAATGGAGCAGATGTTCGCCGTCGCGCCACAGATCGCCGGTGGTGCTGCCGCCGTCGACCGGGTCGGGGATCAGTATGTCGTACTGCCGCTTACCACCTCGTGCAGTCTGGGCAATGGCGAACTTGGCGATATCGAACAGGTGCGTGCAATGCTGGGTGATCTGCCACTTCGGCCCGGGATTCTCTTGCGTCGGGTAGATCGGCGCGCCGATGAACTCATCCAGCCTGGCGGCAGCGCCGGGGCAGACCGACCAGGGAAAGCGGATCGTCTCGCCGGTGAGGCCGATGACGCGCTTGCCGTCATGGCGCAGCCTGACCGTGAAGTGGTGGAAGTCATCCTCCATCGCCGCGACAGTCTCGAACTCTCCTGCAATAGCGATGGTCTTGCGGCGATAGGCGCGCCCTCTCATCCGCGCGTCCTCGGCAGGCCGAGGGCGACTTCCGCGACGACGCTGCGATGGACCTCGCTGGTACCACCATAGATGGTCGTGCCCACCGAATGGCGATGCTTGAACTCCAGCACCCCGGCCGCATCGTGCCCCTCGATCAGGGAATCGGGGGCGGCCAGATCCAGCAGATCGGCGGAATCCTTCAGGTAGGTCTCGCTGGTGAACAGCTTGGACATCGGCCCATAGGAGCGGTTGCCGACGCCCTCGACCCCGGCCCAGACGGCGCGGCGGCACAGCAAATCGGCGACCTCGTTGTTCACCAGGGCGTTGGCGATGCGGGCACGGACGTCCGGCTCCTCGATGCGCTGGCGGCCGTCGATCCCGGTGGCCTTATGCGCCCAGGCGACCGCGGCGTCGATCAAAGCGGGGTGGGAGATGTGATAGCCCTCGCCGCTATGCTCGAAGCGCATCGCCGCCGCCATCACCGCCAGGGCGCCGCCTTCCGGCCCCAGCCTGTACATGTCGGGCACGCGAACGTCAGCGTAATAGGTGATGTTGGTCCGCTCCTCCTGCATCGTATGCAGCGCCTGGACCTCGATGCCGGGAAGGTTCATCGGCACCAGGAACATCGTGAGGCCCTTGTGCTTGGGCACTTCCGTGTTGGTGCGGGTCAGCAGCAGGACGTAATCGCTGACATGGGCGGCTGTGGTGAAGACTTTCTGCCCGTTGACGATCCAGTCGTCGCCGTCGCGCACCGCGCGGGTTTTGGCGGCATAGAGATCGGAGCCGCAGGTCGGCTCGGTGAAGCCCAGGCAGGACAGAGCCTCGCCGCGGGCGAAACGCGGCAGCGCTTCGGCCTTCAGCGCGTCGGAGCCGAACTCCATCGCCATGCGCGCGCCCATATTGGTGGTGCCCGGCGGAACGCGATTCCAGTCGTTGGACTCATAGACCACGCCCAGCACGGAAAACTCGTAGGCGCTGCGTCCCTGCCCGCCATACTCGACCGGCCAGTCGGGATAGAGCAGTCCGGCCGCGGCCAGCTTGCGCTGCATCTCGCCGTCATAGCCGTCGAGCGAATCCCTCATCCGCGCCTTGTTTTCAGGCGTGATGTTCTCGTCGAAGAATTTCTGCACCTCGACGGCGAACGTGTCGGCCGCCTCGCCGTAGCCGAATTCGATCTCGATCTGACCCGGATCGGGCAGCGGCGCCCAGCTTGCATCGCCCCACAGCCGGTCTGCCGCGCGCATCAGCTCGGCCTTGGGATCGCCAAGCGGCAGCGCCATGGATTTGCCGCGGCGAAAATAGAGCTGGATGTCGTATTCGACCGACAGGCCGTAACCGCCGAAGGTGCGGAGCGACCGGATCGTCGCCGTCGCCGTCGACTTGGCTGCGAACCAGAAGGCCATCGACACCGAAGCCGCCGCATCCTCCCTGCCCCGCGCCATCGCCCAGATGGCGCGCCAGGTGAGAAGCTGCGCGCCCTCGATATCGGTGATCGAATCGCCCAACGGATGGGAGATGCCCTGATATGTGCCGATCAGACGCCCGAAAGCCTCGCGCTCGGAGGCATAGGCGGCCGCCATTTCGAGCGCCCGCCGCCCGAGACCTGAGAGCGCGGCGGCGGTCAGGATCTTCCATTCTTCCAGCGCCGCCTGGAAGGCGTACCGTGCATCCGGCCCATGACCGATAATATGGCGTGTACGGCCCCGCGGATGTTCGAGATCGAGCAGCTCCAGCGGCGCCCTGCCGAGATTGGCCGGCGCGGCCTTGGACGGCGTGCCGGCCAGCAGCACGACCTCGTCCTCGTCGAGATACAGGATGCCGTCGGCGATCGCGGCGCCTGGCACGAGCTGCTCGGACCTGAGGCCGGCCTCATGCAGGGCCAGGACAACGATGGCTTCGCCGGCAATCACCCGTTCGCACCAGGCGAGACCTTCGCCACCCAGCTCGGCCAGCAGCCGGGCCGCGACGATGCTCTCGATCAGCGGTGCAGAAGCGAGATGGCGTCCGGCCTCCTCGGCGATCAGCGCAGCATCGAGCAGGCTCATCTCACTGCCACCCGCCGCCTCTGGGACCCGCATCGCCGGGATGCCGAAGCCGACCAGCGAGGTCCACAGCTCCGGGTCGTAACCCAGCGGTTCGGCCGCACGGACGCGGGCCGGGGTGGATTCGGCGCGAAGCAGCTTGGCGACGCTGTCGCGCAGCAGGGTTTGTTCCTCGCTGAGAGCTAACTGCATGCGGATTTCTCCCGCTTTCCCTTTGCCTTCGTCATTCCCGCGCAGGCGGGAATCCATTCATCCGCCGGCGCGCTATTCGTTGGGAAGGCGATGCGGCCAAATGGATTCCCGCCTTCGCGGGAATGAGGGCGTTGGGGTTGTGAGGTCTTCCGTTCACGGTTGTCTGCCATTCGAAATCCCTCTCAGTGCCCGAACAGCCGCTTGACCTCGGCCAGGCTGACTTTCATGGACGGGGTACGCGGCAGGGCGTCGACGATCAGGAACTTGGTCGGTATGTTGGTCGCCGGCAGCAGCTTACGGATATGGGCTTCGAGCTCGGCCGAGGTCGGGGGCGCCCGGCCCGCTTGCGGCTCGACCGCTGCGACCGGCACCTCACCCAGACGTGCGTCGGGCAGGCCGACCACTGCGGCATCGGACACGGCGGGATGCTGGCGCAGCGCGTTGGCTACCGTCTCCGGCAATATCTTGAAGCCGCCGCGCACGATGGCGCCGTCATTGCGGCCGTGATGGAAGACGAACCCGTCCTCATCGATCGTCACCAGGTCGGTCGTACGGATCCAGTCGTCGCCCATCAGCGGCACCTTGGCCTCCAAGAGGCCGGGTTTGCCGGGCGGCAAGACCTCGCGCGTCTCCGGGTCGGTCACGCGCAGCTGCGTATCCGGCATCGCCCGGCCGATGCTGCCGCGCTTGGTCTTGGCGAACGGCTCGCGCATGTCGGGCGTCCAGCGCACCAAGGTGCCGCCGAACTCGGTTGCGCCGTAACCCCAATGGACAGGGATGCCGTAGATTTCCTCGAACTGCTCCTGAATCTCGGGCGTCAGTGCGCCGCCGCCGCCGAATATGCCGACGACGCCGTCCAGGTCCGCGCGTGGCACGCCGGCATCGATGATCATCTTCACCGCAGGCGGCGACAGGCCGAGGATCGGTGGGCGGTGCTTCTTCACCACCGTGACCAGCTCGGGCACCGAGAATTTCTCCAGGATCAGCATCGGCGTCGTTCCGGCGACGCAGCCGATCAGCTGGCAGAGGCCGCTGACATTCCCCACCGGGGCCGACACGACCTGCGGCGGCCGTCCGCCAGGCGGCGGTTCGCCCAGGGTAAAGCTCTCGGCCACGCGCGCCAGCATCGGGAAGCCGATCAGGATGCGCTTGGGCGCGCCGGTCGTTCCGCTGGTGAGCAGCTCGATGCCCGGCTGTTCCGGCGCCTCGCGATGCGGACCGGCGCCCATCGAAGCGATACCCTCGACAGCCTTGAACGGCTCCGCCAGATCGCCGGTGGCAATCCCGAGCGTTCCGGCGCTCTGCGCAGCCGCAATCTGCGGCGCGGCCCAATCCTGCGGATCGGCAACGACGGCGGCAAGGCGGAGCCTGGCGATATCGCCGGCCATCGCGTCGGGGGACTGGGCTGAATAGATCATAGTGACGGGGCGATAATGGGTCACCAGTCCAACGATCGCGGCGCTCAGCAACGGACGATTGCGGGCGATGATCCCGACCGGGCTTCCCGACGGCACCCCATGGGCCTGAAGCGCCGCCTCCAGCGCCTCGCCGATCGCGACCAGATCGCGCCAGCGATAGGGAACGCCGCGATACTCGGCCCCCATCGCCTCCGGCTTGGCCTCCATCGCCGCGCGCAACTTCTGTGGAAAGTCCATCGATTCCCCG
>DATBAZ010000144.1:0-2541 GCA_036271255.1 Alphaproteobacteria bacterium | reverse complement strand
GGCGCACGCCGTTGGGATCGCGCACGCCGATCAGCATGCCTTCGGCCAGGCAGACGAAGGAGTAGGCGCCCTCGACCTGGCGCAGCGCCTCGACGATGCGGTCGAGAACGCTGCCCGAGCGCGCGGTCGCCATCAGGTGGAAGACGGTCTCGGTGTCGGTGGTGGACTGGAAGAGGGAGCCGCGGCGGATCAGCTGCCGGCGAAGCTGCAGGGCGTTGGTCAGGTTGCCGTTATGGCCCAGCGCGAAGCCGCCGAAATCGAACTCGAAATAGAGCGGCTGGACGTTGCGCAGGACGGTGTCGCCGGTGGTGGAATAGCGATTGTGCCCGATAGCCGCCTCGCCCTTCAAGGTCCGCATCAGGGCCGGGTCGGCGAAGGTGTCGCCGACATGGCCCAGCGCCCGGTGGGCGTGGAAATGCTGGCCGTTGCAGGTGACGATGCCGCTCGCCTCCTGGCCGCGATGCTGGAGCGCGTGCAGGCCCAGCACAGTCATGGCGGCGGCGTCAGGATGGTTGAAGATGCCGAAGACGGCACATTCTTCCTTCAGGTGGTCGTCATCCTTGTCGAATGGCATGGTCGTCAGCATCGCCTGGCCCTTCATTTTCCCGAGGTGGCGTCGATCAGACGCTGCATGTCGTCGTTCTGCTTCCGGTTGTAGATCGGCTTGGCGGCCGCATCGCGCTTGCTGTCATCCGCCGGCGGGGCCGGCAGATGCAGATCGGCGGGCAGGTCGTCAGCCAGCTCCTTGGGCGCCAGATCACGCAATATCTCGGCGCCCCGCGCCATCATCGGGGTGGTGCGTGCGTCGCGCAGCATGTTCGGGTCAGCCCAGAGAAGCAGCATATAAGCCAACGAAACGAGAATCGCACCCCTCACCAGCCCGAAAAGCAGCCCAAGCGAGCGATCGACCGCGGTCAGCGCCGATCCGCGGACGAAACCGGCGACCATGTGGGAGAGGATGGAGAAGACGATCAGGGTGACCAGGAACAACGAGATGCCGCAGACGATATCCGCCGCCATCTTGTTCGAGATCCACTGCTCGAACTTTCCCTGCAGCAGCGGGAACCCATAGAGCGTGACCAGGGACGCCGCGAGCCACGAGCCGATGGTCAGCACCTCGCGCACGAAACCGCGCAGGAAGGCGATGAGCGCCGACAGGGCGACGACGGCGATAACGATGATATCGATAGTGTTCATTGCGGACACTCAGTCATACGCCGCGACTCCCGGCGCGTAACGGATGGGCATTCCTGGCGCTGCCGAACAGGGGCACCAGCTTGGTCAAGTGATCGATTTCGGTAACCGCCACGCCTTGCCCGCCTCTGCGGGCCGAACCTTGGCGGCCGGTCGGAATGATAGCACGGGTGAAACCAAGTTTCGCAGCCTCCTTGAGGCGCAGCTCGCTCTGGCCGACGCCGCGGACCTCGCCGGCCAAACCGATCTCGCCGAAGATGACTGCCTCGGGCGGCACGGCTTCGCCTGACAGCGCACTGACCAGCGCCGCGGCGACCGCCAGGTCGGCCGCCGGCTCATTGATGCGCAGGCCGCCGGCGATGTTCAGATAGACGTCGTGGCTGCCGATCGAAACGCCGCAGCGCGCCTCCAGCACCGCCAGCACCATGGCCAGCCGCGCCGAATCCCAGCCGACGACCGCGCGCCGCGCCGTGCCCAGCGCCGCCGGACCGACCAGTGCCTGGATTTCGACCAGAACCGGCCGCGTGCCCTCCATGCCGGCGAAGACCGCGGTGCCCGACACGTCCCCGCGCCGCTCGGCCAGGAACAGCTCTGAGGGGTTTGAGACTTCGGCCAGGCCTTCGCCGGTCATGTCGAAGACGCCGATCTCGTCAGTCGGCCCGAAGCGGTTCTTGACCGAGCGCAGGATGCGGAACTGATGCCCGCGCTCGCCTTCGAAATAGAGCACGGTGTCGACCATATGCTCGAGCACGCGTGGGCCGGCGATGGTGCCTTCCTTGGTGACATGGCCGACGATCAGCAGGCTGATGCCGCGCCGCTTGGCGATCTTGATCAGAACCTGGGCCGAGGCGCGGACCTGGGCCACCGTACCCGGGGCGCTGTCCAGCGTGTCGACATACATGGTCTGGATCGAATCGATGACGACGACCTGCGGCCCGTTGGGCTGGTCCATCGCCGCTGCGATGTCGCGGACCTCGGTCGCCGCCGCCAGCTCGACGGGGGCATTGGCGAGACCCAGCCGGTGGGCACGCAGCCGCACCTGGTCGACTGATTCCTCGCCTGAGATATAGGCAGTGCGGAAGGTGGTGGAGAGCCGGCCGACGAGCTGCAGTACCAGGGTCGATTTGCCGATGCCCGGATCGCCGCCGATCAGCGTGCAGCCGCCCGGCACCAATCCGCCGCCGGTGGTGCGGTCGAACTCGCCGATGCCGGAAAGCCGGCGCGGCAGCCCCTCGGCGGCCCCGCCCAGCGACACGAACTCGATCGCCCGGCCCTTGCCCCGGCCCAATCCCCCGGCGCTGGCGGGCACGGAAGCCTGCGCGGTTTCCTCCACCATCGTGTTCCACT
>DATBAZ010000143.1:0-1654 GCA_036271255.1 Alphaproteobacteria bacterium | reverse complement strand
GTGCTGTGCGGCATCCCGCAAGCGGTGCTGATCCTGCTGCCCGGCCGGGGCAAGGCGCGGCTGCCGCGTCTTTACTGGGCGGGCTGCTGCCGCTGCCTCGGCCTGCGCGTGCGGGTGATCGGCGCGCCGGCGGAGGGCCCTCTGCCGGTCGTCTATGTCGGCAACCATTCCTCCTGGATGGATATCCCGGCACTCGGCTCCGTTCTCACCGCCTGTTTCATTGCCAAGGGCGAGGTCGGGCAATGGCCCGTGGTCTCGATCATCGCCCGCCTCGGCCGCACCGTCTTCGTCAGTCGCAAGCCGGCCACGGCGGCGAAGGAGAATGCCGATATCCTGAACCGGCTCCGCCACGGGGACAGTCTCGTGCTGTTTCCGGAGGGCACGACGTCGGACGGCACTCGCGTCATGCCCTTCCGCTCGGCCTTTCTGGCGGTCGCCGAGACCGAGGCGCCGCATGTGCTGCAGCCCTTCACCATCGTCTATGACGAGCTCGATTTCCTTCCCGTCCGCCGCGAGGATCGTTCGCTTTTCGCATGGTTCGGGGATATGGAGCTGGCGAGCCATTTCAACCGCATCGCGCGCCGCCGCGGGCTGCGCGTCACGATCCAGCTGCATCCCCCGGTCGGGCCGGGTGCAGGATTGAACCGCAAGAAGCTCGCCCAGCTGACCTGGAGCCAGGTGGCCGCGAGTGCTGCCGAAATCCGCCGCAACCGGAATTCATCGCCCGGCTGATGCTGGACGATTCCCATCCAGGGCGCACATTGAGGGCCGGAACGCACAGAAGGTGTCGATGGCACAAAAGCCCAACGGTTCGAGCCTAGCCCCGCACGAGGAGACGCTGCGCCAGGTCTTCGATCACAGCGTGGCCGCCGGCCCATCCTGGATGCCCCAATACGTCTGGAGCACCATCATCCTGCTTGTCGCGGCGGGGCTAGGGCTGCTGCTGCACTGGGTGACGCTGCGCTTCTTCAAGCGGTTCCGGCCGCCGAGCAAGGTGCGCAGCTTCTTTGAAGTGTTCGTGGAGAATACAAGGGGCCCGAGCCGGGTCGCCTATCTGCTCTTTTTCATGGGCGCGGCCCTGCCGTCTCTGAACTATTCGGCTGAGACGACGCTGACCATCGCGCATCTGCTGTTGGTTGGCTTCGTCCTGCTGGTCGGCTGGGCGGCCGTCCGGGCGATCGAGATCCTCGCTGCTCTCTACCTGGCGCGCTTTCGCACTGACATCGACGACAATCTGCTCGCCCGCAAGCATCTGACCCAGATTCGCATCCTCAAGCGGGCGGGTGCCATCCTTATTGGCGTGGTCACGGTGGGCATCGCCTTGATGACCTTCGACCAGGTCCGACAATACGGAATCAGCCTCTTCGCCTCGGCAGGTGCCGCGAGCTTGGTGCTCGGCCTGGCCGCGCGGCCCCTGCTCACCAATCTGATCGCCGGCGTCCAGATCGCCATCACCCAGCCGATCCGGCTGGAGGATGCGGTGATCGTGGAAGGGGAATGGGGGTGGATTGAGGAGATCACCGGCACCTATGTCGTCGTCCGGCTGTGGGACTGGCGGCGCATGGTGCTGCCGATCTCCTACTTCCTGGAGAAGCCCTTCCAGAACTGGACCCGGGAATCGGCCGCCCTCATCGGGACCGTCTATCTCTATCTC
>DATBAZ010000142.1:0-10325 GCA_036271255.1 Alphaproteobacteria bacterium | reverse complement strand
TAGGCCTGGGTGACCAGCGTCTCGCCCGCGTTGAAGAAGGCCGGCGCGGGCAGCGCGTTGACTGGGGACTTGTTGATGTGCTGGGTCACCGCCATCGTGCCGCGGATCGCCTTGGTCATCTGTTTCGGCACTTCCTTGACGATATCGGCGATCGTCATCGGCGGCCTGGTCGGCGGGTCCAGCCGCTCGATCGTCAGCTTCATCGGCCGCTGGCGCTCGATATGATCGAAGATGTCGCGGATGATGAGCTGCTGCGCGCCGGCCTGGCTTTGCAGATGATTGGCCCGCCCGTTCGCCGGCTCCGGATCGACGGTGATGGTGAAGCTGCCGTCCGGTGCGATCTTCAGATCGCCGATCGACAGGTTGCCTTGCGTCGCCTCGTTCGCGCCGATCAGCGAGAATTCGAAGGCGAGCGGCCCTTCCGGCGGCTTCACGCCGTGGATGACGAAGCGCGCGGCATCGTCCACCGGCGCCAGGCGGTAGATGTAGTCGGGGCTGGGATGCAGCGCCTTGGTGGAGCAGATATCGACCCCGTCGGTCTGGTGCGGATAGAGGCTGACCGCGTGGATCTTCGGGTAGTTGGCGTCGATATTGATCGAGGCCAGCAGGGCGACCCAGCGCATCATCTCGAATTCGTAATCGAAGATCGCCGCCGACAGCGGCCCGTGCGGCACGGTCGATTTGATCTCGCGCGCCGTATCCTCGATCAGTGTCTGGACCTCAGGCTCCTTCAGCAGCTGGAGCCCGATCCGCTCGACCGCCTTCTGGTCCTCCGTCGCCATCGGCGAATTGGCCCCGGCCTCGGCATATTGCTGCTTGTTCACCATGGCGCTTCCTCCCAATCGTGTTGAAGCGAGGATACGCACAGCCCCGCTGGGGCTTCAACGAAAGCCGAACCCGCCGAACCGCGCAAAGCGGTGACAAAACTGCTCGCAGGTTACCGCTTGACGGCGCGTCGTCAGCCGTGGAGCTATGCGGGCCGCAACATTCATGACCGGGCCAGTGGCTCATCAAGGGGAATTCACGACATGACAGCGCAACCTTTGGCGGGGAAGACCGCGTTCATCACCGGCGCCTCGGGCTCGATCGGGTCGGCCAGCGCCAAATTGCTGGCAGCCGACGGCGCGGCGGTGCTGCTGATGAGCCGGCGGGAGGACGCGCTGGCCAAGGTGAAGGCCGATATCGAGGCGCAGACGCCCGGCGCTGTTGTCGCCATCCATGCCGGCGACGCCACCAAGGTCGACGCGGTGCGCGCCGGGCTGGACAAGGCCCATGCGCTGCGCAACCGGCTGGACGTCATCGTGCCGCTGGTCGGCGGCGGGCCGTTCAAGCCGTTCCTGATGCTGGATGCTGAGACGGTGCGCGAGACGCTCGATTTCTGCATCACCAGCGCCTTCATCGCCATGCGCTACGGCGCGCCGATGATGAAGGAAGGGGGGTCGATCGTCTGCATCTCGTCCAATGTCGGCAAGATGCCGTTCCGCTATCTGTCGGCCTATCATGCCGGCAAGAGCGGGTTGGAAGGCCTGGTCCGCGCCGCGGCGGAGGAGTTGGGCTCGGCCAACATCCGTGTCAATGCCGTGCGCCCGGGCCTCACCCGCACCGACGCCTCGGGCGTGATGTTCGAGCAGGAGACCTATCTCAACCGCTATACCGAGCAGACGCCGCTGGGCAAATGCGGCGGCGAGCCCGAGGATATCGCCAAGGCGGTGCGCTTCCTGGCCGGGCCGGATTCCGCCTGGATCACCGGCCAGAGCTTCGCCATCGACGGCGGGCATGAGCTGCGCCGCAACCCGGACATGACCGACCTGATGGTCCAGATGTACGGGCAGAAGGCGATGGACGCTGTGTATAAAGGCCAGGCGCCGGAATAGGAGCCAGATCGTGCGAAGGCTAGGCCAGGCGGCGATCGCCGCCGCCCTGCTGCTTTCGGGCTGCGGCGGCGGGGCGATCCCCGACAAGTTCCCGACCGACGGCGAGGGCCAGGGCACGCTGACCCAGCCCAACGGCGACAAATATTCGGGCGAGTTCCATGCCGGGAAGCTGAACGGCCCCGGCACCGCCACCTTCGCCAGCGGCACCAAATATGTCGGCACCTTCAAGGACGGCAAGGTCGAGGGCGAGGGCACGGCGAGCTATCTGAACGGCGACCAGTTCGCCGGCACGTTCAAGGACGGCAAGCTGGACCAAGGCGTGCTGACCTCGCCCAGCGGCAGCAAATATGTCGGCAGCTTCGTGGGGGACAGGCCCGGTGGCCGTGGCACCCTCACCGATAGCGGCGGCGGCTCCTATGTCGGTGAATTCCGGAACGGCGCGGAGAACGGCCAAGGCACGCTGACGGCAAAGGACGGCAGCAAATATACCGGCGAATTCAAGGACGGCCGCTTCGACGGCCAGGGCGTCCTTTTCGCCGCTAACGGCTCGGTCATCCATGCCGGCCGGTTCGCGGCGGGGAAGTTCGTCGACGGCGATACACAGAAGCCGGCGGCGAAGAAAAAACACGCCTAGACGTAGGTCGGATTAGCGTGAGCGCAATCCGACACTGACCTTCCCGGCCTCGGGCTGCCGGATTACGCTCCGCTAATCCGACCTACACCTGAGGGTTACACAACCGTTCGCCGGAACGGGCCGCCGGCGCGCCACTGCTCCGCCGAATACCAGCGAATATCCGCGAACCGCCCGTCGGACCGAAGCCAGTTGTCCAATGTCCATGAAAGCCCGATCCACGCATCCGCCATCTGCGGATGCGTGACCGCAAGCCACTTTCCGTTCGGCAGAGCATCGAATTTCACGCTGTGAAAGCAATTCTGGAACCAGGAAATCTTCACCCAGGCGCGTCTGCCCAATGCCCGGACCGGTTTGGCCTTGAAGTCCTGGATGGGATGCGTCCGCGACCCGATGAAATAGTCCGAGAATGTTTGCGCGAGCTGGCGGGCAGTGAGGGAGGAAGGGCCGCCGACGGCCTCGAAGCGGGTATGCGTCCGCGCCAGAGGCATGGCATCCGCGGGCGGCGGCAGATCGCAGAGCGACCCGTGACCCATCTCGACCAAGCGTCGCGCAATCTCGGGATCGGTCCCTCGATAGCGGATGCAATCGGCTTCGGCACTGGCCACCGCGCGGAAGGTGCGGTCCATGTTTTCCGGTGTTTGCGGCTGCTTGGCCACGACGCAATGACCGGGGTCCGACTTTGCCCGACCAAACACCTCCGGCGCCTCTGCTTCGGCCATGCCGCAGGTTAAACAGCAACCGTCCTCGACGTAGAAATCGCCGGGAGCGTTATCAGGGTGCGGAGGCCAGGGAGCGTTCATGATCGTTCCAGAATATGCCGCCTATCGCGTCAGGAATTCCAGCACCAGGCGTTCGAACCCGGTCTTGTGCTCGATCATCGTCCAGTGGCCGCAGTTGGGGAAGACGTGCAATTCGGCATTGCGGATCAGCTGCATCGGCACCAGGGCGCGGTCGAGTGTGCTGACGCGATCCTCACGGCCCCAGCAGATGAGGGTCGGCGCCTGGATGCGGGCGAGGTGGGCGAAACTTTCGGCGGCGTTCGGGCCCTGGATCATTTGGGCCAAAGCCTTCACCCCGGCACGGGAATAGAGGCGACGGGTCGTCGCCAACGTCACCGGCTCGATCGCCTGGGCGTAGCGTTCCTCCACCAGGTCCGGCGTGATCAGGCTCTGGTCATGGACCATCGAGCGCAGCCAGGTGGCGAGCCGCTCGCGCGTCGGATCCTCGGCGAACTCTGTCAGCAGGTTGATGCCTTCGCCAGGGAAGGCGCCGAACAGGCCGAAACCGACGCCACCGATGGAGACGAACCGCGTTACGCGCTCGGGATGATGGGCCGCCACCAGCGCACCGACCAGACCGCCGAAAGAATTGCCGATGATATGGGCCGTCTCGATCCCGACTGCATCCATGAAGGCGACCACCGCGTTCGCCGCCGCGTTCATCGGAATGCCCTCCGCGGGATCGCTGCCGCCATAACCCGGCAGGTCGAGGATCACGACACGGAAATGCTCGACAAAGACCGGCAGGTTGGCCGCGTAATTGGCCCAGCCGGTGACGCCCGGCCCGGACCCATGCAGCAGGAGCAGCACCGGCCCGGTGCCGGCTTCATGATAATGCTGTTTCCCGGCGTCGCTCTCGACGGTCCGGCTGGTGGATTCGTGGTCGAGCATGACCGTCATTTCAGCGGCAGGAAAATGTCGGTGACCGCCTCGGTCTCCGGCACATCGGGGAAGAAGCGGACACGCTGGGCGTAGACCGGGAAATCGCGCAGCTCTTCGCCGCTGTCCGGCAGCCAGCCGGCATAGAGGAAGTAGATCGCGGGCTGCAGATTGTCGCTCGACCCGATGAGCCGCAGGACGGCGCAGCGCCCGCCGGGGATCGCTCCGGCGAGCACGCCATCCTCGTTCGGCGCGACCGGCCGGTCGGTGGCGGCGCAAAGGTCCAGCCGGTAATCCTCCGGCGCGACGTTGTCGGGATCGTCATGCAGCAGCAGGATGTTGAAGGTGGCGCTGACCCTGGGCGGCAGTCCCACCCGCTTGCGCCAGCCGATGAAGCGCCGGATCGAATCGCCGACCTGCCTTGGATCGCCGCGATGTTCGAGGATCGCGACCGAGGTCGGCGGGAAATCGACGATACGCACCTGGTCGCTGCTGAAGCCATCGGTCATGCGGATGCTGCGTGCCGTTTCGATCGGCGCCAGGGCCCGGTGCCAGGGGGACCATTCCGGCTCCCTCCTGAAAGCGCTGGGCGTCTGCCCCAGATGCTGGCGAAAGGCGCGCGAAAACGCCTCAGGCGCCTCATACCCGCCCTCCAGCGCCACCTCCAGGATCGGCGCGTCGCGGAAAGCGAGGCGATACGACGCCCGCTTCAGCCGCACGAGCTGGAGATAGCGGTGAACGGTGATGCCGAAGAACTCAGAGAACTGGCGGTGGAAGTGATATTTCGAGAAGGCCGCGACCGCGCTCAGCGCCTCGACATCCAGCGCCTCGTCGGCGTGCCCGTCGATATGGTCGAGCACACGCTGCATCCTGGCATGATAATTTCGAGCTGCGTCTTTCACCGTCACCTCTCCTCGACCGACACATAGCATCGGCAAGGCGGATCCGGCCTGACGGAAATTGCTGTTCGGGGTGGCGGAGCCTCAGCGCTGCATTTTCATCAGCTGGTCCATCGGCACCATGTTGTGGTTGAGATTGGCCACGATCCACAGCGATCCGGCGACCACCAGGACCACGATCAAGATGCCGAAGGCCAGCGCCAGGATGTTGTTGGTGTTGTCCGGACCGGTCGAGATATGGAGGAAGAAGACCAGATGCACGCCCATCTGGGCGACGGCAAACACGCCGAGCGCGATCGGGATGCCGGGGGCGTAGATCAGGTCGGTCTGGGCGGCCCAGAAAGAGGCGGCGGTGAGCGCCACCGCCAGGACCATGCCGAGCAGGTAACCCTCGGTGCCGGCGACGACGTCGATGGCGTTCTGGTCGCCGGGCGCGCTGTCATAGCCGTCATGCCCATATTCGTGGTGATGGGCGTGAGTTTCTTCGGTCATGTGGCGGTCCCCATGAGATAGACGACGGTGAACAGCGCCACCCAGATGATGTCGAGCGCGTGCCAGAACAGGGCGAAGCACAGGAAGCGGCGCATCGTGTTGGGAATGAAGCCGCGCGTCGCGATCTGCGCCAGCATCACCAGCAGCCATGTCAGCCCGATGGTGACGTGGATGCCATGCAGCCCGACCACGCTGAAGAAGGAGGACAGGAAGGCGCTGCGCTGCGGCCCCGCACCCTCGGCCACCATCCGGGCGAACTCGTTGATCTCCAGCCCCAGGAACACCGCGCCGAACAGGAAGGTGAAGAACGAGGCGGCATAGACCTTGCCGAACTGCCGTGTCTGCACCGCAAGGGCCGACATGCCGCAGGTGAAGCTGGAGGCGAGCAGCGCGCCCGTCTCGGCCGCGACGATCCTGAGGTCGAAGAGCTGCTTGCCGGTCGGCCCGCCCGCGGTCTCGCCCGACAGCACCGCATAGGCGGCGAAGAAGGCGGAGAACATGATGAAGTCGCTGAGCAGGAATATCCAGAAACCGTAGCCGACGACGATCCGCTTGGAGGCCGGACCGGGAAAGGGGCGGTAAACCGGTAGAGCGTCCGGATCGGCGGCGCCCTGGTCGACAATCGCGATCGTCATGCGACCACCTCCGCCCGGTCATGCTCCAGTTGGGCCAGTTCGTCGGCGGGAAGCTCGTATTCATCCTGCTTGCGCCAGGCGAAGACGATGAAAGTGACGAAGGCGCCTAGCAGCCCCACCACCACCATCCACCAGATATGCCAGATCGCCGCGAAGCCCATCACCACCGCGAAGAAGGCGGTGATGAAGCCGGTCGGGCTGTTGTTGGGAATCTCGATCGGCTCGTAGACGGTCTCCGTCAGCTTCTCCTCCTGCGCACGCGCCTTCATGCCCCAATAGGCGTCGATGCCCTCGACATTCGGCATCACCGCGTAATTGTAGAAGGGCGGCGGCGAGGCGGTGGACCATTCCAGCGTGCGGCCGTTCCATGGGTCGCCGCTGAGGTCGCGCAGCGCGTCGCGGTTGCGGATGCTGACGACGAGCTGGAGGATCTGGAAGCCGATGCCGGCCATGATGATCACGGCGCCGACGCCGGCGACCACGAGCCAGGGCGTCCACAGCGGGTTATCGGTATGCTGCAGCCGCCGCGTCATGCCCATCAGCCCCAGCGCATAGAGCGGCATGAAGGCGACATAGAAGCCGATGAACCAGCACCAGAAGGCGGCCTTGCCCAGCCGTTCGTCCAGGCGGAAGCCGAAGGCCTTGGGGAACCAGTAATTGTAGCCGGCGAAGGCGCCGAACAGCACGCCGCCGATCACGACATTGTGGAAATGGGCGATCAGGAACACGCTGTTATGGAGCACGAAATCGGCCGGCGGGACCGCCATCAGCACGCCGGTCATGCCGCCGACGGCGAAGGTGACCATGAAGGCGAGCGACCACAGCACCGGCACGCTGAAGCGCACCCGCCCGCCATAGAGGGTGAACAGCCAGTTGAATATCTTCACGCCCGTGGGCACCGCGATGATCATCGACATCACCCCGAACACGGCGTTGACGTCGGCCCCCGCCCCCATGGTGAAGAAATGGTGCAGCCAGACCATGAAGGACAGCACGCAGATCACCATCGTCGCCGCCACCATCGAGCGGTAGCCGAACAGCGGCTTGCCGGAGAAGGTGGCGATCACCTCCGAGAACACGCCGAAGGCGGGGAGTATCAGGATATAGACCTCCGGATGGCCCCAGGCCCAGATGAGGTTGATGAACATCATCGGGTTGCCGCCGGCCTCGTTGGTGAAGAAATGGAAGCCGAGATAGCGGTCGAGCAGAAGCATCGCCAGGGTCGCGGTCAGGATCGGGAAGGCCGCGACGATCAGCAGGCTGGAGGCGAGCGACGTCCAGCAGAAGACCGGCATGCGCATGAGGTCCATCCCCGGAGCGCGCATCTTGAGGATCGTCGTCACCATATTGACCCCGGCGAGCAAGGTGCCGACGCCGGATATCTGTATCGACCACAGATAATAATCGACGCCCACGCCCGGCGAGAATTTGAGCTCCGACAGCGGTGGGTAGACCAGCCAGCCGGTGCGCGCGAACTCCCCTATCACCAGCGAGATGTTGGTCAGCAGCACACCCGAGGCGGTGAGCCACAGGCTGACCGAATTCAAGGTCGGGAAGGCGACGTCGCGGATGCCGAGCTGCAACGGCACGACGAAATTCATCAGCCCGACCATGAAGGTCATGGCGACGAAGAAGATCATGATCGTGCCGTGGGCGCTGAAGATCTGGTTGTAATGCTCCGGCGGCAGATAGCCCTGCGCCCCGCCGGTGGCGAGCGCGAGCTGGGAGCGCATCATGATCGCGTCGGAAAAGCCGCGGATCAGCATCACCAGGGAGAGAGCGCAATACATCACCCCGATCCGCTTATGATCGACGCTGGTGATCCAATCGCGCCAGAGATAGGGCCAGTACCCTTTGAGCGTGATCCAGCCCAGCACCGCGGCGATGACCACAGCCAATACCGCGGCAGTGACCAGCGGGATCGGCTCGTCGAACGGGATCGCGGACCAATCGAGCTTGCCCAGCATCATGAACCTCCGCCACGCGGCGATACCGGGGCGTTGGGTGCATTCTGCTGCCCCTCCACCCCCTCGGTCTTGATATCCAGTATCTTCTCGAACAGGCCGGGTTCGACCCCGTTATACGCGGCCGGCTGGACCGCCTTGCTGTTCTGCATCAGAGCGGCATAGTCCAGCGCATGTCCGCCGGACTTGGTCTCATCGACCCATTTGTCGAAATCGGCCTGCGCCACGGCCTGGACATCGAAGCGCATGTCGGAGAAGCCGTCGCCGCTGAACTGCGCCGAAATGCCGGGATACGTGCCGGGCTTGTCGGCCTGCAGGTTCAGCTGAGTCGCCATGCCGGCCATCGTGTAGATCTGGCTGCCCAGCTGAGGCACGAAGAAGCTGTTCATCACGGTGGCGGAGGTAAGCCGGAAATGCACCGGCCTGCCCGCCGGCACCACCAGCCGGTTGACCCCGGCGATGCCCTGGTCGGGATAGATGAACAGCCATTTCCAGTCGAGCGAGACGACCTGGACCTCGAGCGGCCTGACGTCGGCAGACTGGGCGTCGCCAGGCTGGGCGTCGGTGAGCGGCTTGCCCGGATCGAGATCGTGCGAGCTGACCCAGCCGATGCCGCCCAGGAACAGCACGACGAGAGCCGGGATTGCCCAGACGATGGTTTCGAGACGGCCGGAATAGGCCCAGTCGGGCCGGTAGGTCGCCTTGGCGTTGCCGGCGCGGAACCACCAGGCGAAGGCAATCGTCGCCAGGATTACCGGGATGACCACGGCCAGCATGATCGCCGTCGAATCGATCAGGATCAGCCGCTCGGAATGAGCGACCGGACCTTGCGGATCCAGTACTCCGGAACTGGTTAGGCCTGACAGCATGAGTGACACCCCGCCGTTTGCCGAATTATACACGTGAGATTCGATTTTTCCCACATGCTTGCGTTCTCGCTCCGCGCGACCGAGGACCCACGGGCTGGAACAATCGCCCGATAACGCTATTTCATTGCAGTTCAGCCGATCGTGTCTTGACTGATCCGATCAATCGAACATTACTGATTTTCTTTTGTGAAATCCATTTACTTTTTGAGGGGAGAAACATGTCACAGATGAAAAGCCGCCGGGAACTGGGCTTGCTGGCAACCGGCGGAGCCATCGCCGCCGCACTGGTCGTGAGCGCAAAGTCGGCCAAAGCCCAGCCGGGGCAGCCCCACATGGCGCATGCCCGTGAGGCCCTGAGCTCGGCGCTGGAATCCCTGCGCTCCGCCGCGGACGATAAGGGCGGGCACAAAACCAAGGCGATGCGGCTGATCGAAGGCGCGATCGCCGAGGTCGATGCCGGCATCCGCTTCGCCGAACGGCACTGATCTTTCGAATTGCTCCGGGCTGCGTGATGCGGCCCGGAGCATCGTCGACTAAATCCCGCCCAGCATCGGGTCTTCCAGCCTGTGCAGCCGCGCAGCCGCAAGCTGTCCGAAGCTGTGAATCAAGGTCTTGCGCCGGGGCGTCGCCAGCTTCTCGACCGGCGACGCGCGGATGACGGCCGCGCCGAAGGCGTCGGCGACGATCAGGCCGCAATGGCCGGGGACCAGCGCTTTCGGGAAATCCTCGCTCACCGCGAAATAGAACGTGTCGCACCAAGCGCGGTATTCCGGCCATTTCAGGTCGGTCTTGAAATCGACGATCGAGCTTTTGACCTCGACGATGACGATCTCGCCCCCGTCGGTCACACCGAAGATATCGGCCCGCCTGCCGTTGGCGAGCGGAAACTCAGTGATCGACGCATAGCGCTGGCCCCACAGCAGGCGGCGCACGCCCCGGCACAGCCGGTGTGCCGTCCGCTCCTCAAGGCAGATATCGTCGACGATGGCCTCAGACATGGAACCGAGCCGGATAGAGAGAAGAATAGAATAGGAACATACAAGCCGGCCAACCCTCCGGCAAGCTAGTCAGGAACCCCACCCGCCCCGCGTGGTTTGGGAATCGTCGCAAGGAGGCATGTCATGGCCGCACGCGCCTATTGGCAGGGGCATATGCGCCTGTCCCTGGTTTCGTTTCCCATCAGGCTCTACCCCGCCTCGGTTCCGGCGCGGCAGATCGCCTTTCACCAGATCGACAAGAAGAGCGGGCAGCGTGTCCGTCAGCAGCTGATCGTGCCCGACAAGGGACCGGTCGACCGGTC
>DATBAZ010000141.1:0-2759 GCA_036271255.1 Alphaproteobacteria bacterium | reverse complement strand
CTGGCGATTGCAGAGCTGGAACGGCTGCACAAATCGCTGGGGATGCGGGGGATCGAGATCATGACCCATGTGGCCGGCGAGGACCTCTCGGCCGACCGTTTCCGCCCGGTCTTCCGCCGCATCGAGGAGCTCGGACTGCTGGTGTTCATGCATCCCGACGGCTTCACCGAGGCGCGGCGGTTCAAGGACCATTACTTTGCCAACGTGATCGGCAACCCGCTCGATACCACCGTGGCACTCCATCATCTGATCTTCGGCGGCGTGCTGGAGGACTGTCCCGGCCTGAAGCTGGTGGCGGCGCATGGCGGCGGCTACCTGCCGGCCTATGCCGGGCGCATCGACCACGCGGCCGCGGCTCGGCCGGATACCGGCGAGAAGCTGAAGGACATGCCGGGCGCCTATCTGCGGCGGCTGTATTTCGATTCGCTGGTCTATACGCATCCGCAACTGGAATACCTGGTGGCGCAGTACGGCGCCGATCATATCCTGGTCGGCACCGACTACCCGGCGGATATGGGCGAGACCGATCCGGTGGGCTTCATCGAGAGCGCGCCGGGACTGGATGACGCGACGCGACGGGCGATCCTGGGCGGCAATGCGGCGCGCCTGCTGGGGATCGAGGTGCCCGCCGGCAAGGCATGATCCGGTGGTTGTTCCGTGATGTCGTTCCGGGCTCGCCGTTGCATTTTGCCCGGAATGATGGCCGGCTGGCTGCGAGCACCATCAGGTCGACCACCCGCCCGGAATAGCCTCGCCCGACCGTCTGCAACCACAAGCAAGAGCGATCCGAGAAGATGCAGCCCATTCAGATTGATGAAGCCACCGGCTTGAAGTTCTTCAACACGCGCGCTGCCAAGGCGAGTGAGAAGATCGCCGGCAAGGGATATTCGGCGGTGACCGACGAGGCGCTGAAGACGCTGCCGCCGCCGCCGCCCGGTGCGGTGTTCAACGCCGAGGAACAGGCAAAATACCGCGCGTTCAAGGAAGCCCGGCGCGGCGCGGCTGACTACATCGCCATGGAAGGCGAGTTCGCCCGCTACCTCGAAGACGTCTATTCGGCTGCCCCCGTCGAACGCGAGCCGCTGACCGACGAATGCGAAATCCTCGTGGTGGGCGCCGGATTCGCCGGTCTGCTGCTGTGGTACAAGCTGCGCGCGGCCGGCTGGCACGATGTGCGGTTTTGCGAGAAGGGCGGCGACATCGGCGGCACCTGGTACTGGAACCGCTATCCCGGCATTGCCTGCGACGTCGAGTCCTACAGCTACCTGCCGCTGCTGGAGGAGATGGGCTACATCCCGACGGTGAAATTCGCCTCCGGCTTCGAGATCCTCGAATACTGCCAGAGCATGGCGCGCCAGTACGGATTTTATGAGCACTGCCTGTTTCACACCACAGTCGAGCAGACGGTGTGGGACGAGGCCGCCGGCCGCTGGACGGTGTTCACCGACCGCGGTGACAGCATGCGCGCCCGCTACGTCGTGCTGGCCAACGGCATCCTGACCACGCCGAAGCTGGCTCGGATCGAGGGCATGGAGACGTTTGCCGGCAAGTCCTTCCATACCTCGCGCTGGGACTACAACGTCGAGCTGACCGGCCAGCGCGTCGGCATCATCGGCACCGGCGCGACGGCCGTGCAGGTCATCCCGGAAATCGCCAAGGTGGTAAAGCAGCTCCACGTCTTTCAGCGGACCCCCTCGACCATCGACGTGCGCGACCAGCGCGCGACGACGCCGGAGGAGATCGAGACCTGGTCGAAGGAGCCAGGCTGGGCGCTCGCCAGGCGGGAGCGGCTCGCCAGGATTTCATCGGGGCGCACCGCGCTGAAAGCCAACGACGACTACCTGTCGGGCAAGGTCGCCGACTTCAGGGAGCGCCGGCAATACGCGCGGGAACTGTCGCCGGAAGAACTGATCGAGCGCCAGCTCAACTCCAACTTCCGCATCATGGAGCAGATACGCGCCCGCATCGATGCCATCGTGCAGGATCCGAAGACCGCGGCGGCGCTGAAGCCGTACTATCCCTATGGCTGCAAGCGGCCGACGTTCCACGACGAGTTCCTGCCGACCTTCAACCTGCCGCATGTGACGCTGGTCGATACGGCGCCGCTGGGCGTCAGCCGGATCAACGAACGGGGCGTGGTGCATGACGGGGTGGAGTATCCGCTCGACGTGCTGATCTACGCGACCGGCTTTCAGTGGATGGCGACCTCGACGTTCAACATGATCACCGGCCGCGGCGGGCGGACGCTGCAGGAGAAGTGGCGGTCCGAGGGCGTCAGGACCTTCCTCGGCCTGCACAGCCAGGGATTTCCCAATTTGTTCATCATGTCGGGCCCGCAGGGTGGCGGGGGACAGTTCAACTTCACCCGCGGGATCGAGGCCCATACCGACTACGTCGTCTGGATGCTGCAGACGTTGCGCGAGCGTGGCGCCGGTATCGTCGACATCCGCAAGGAGCCGGAGGTCGCCTATGCGGAGCACTGCCGCGAGGTGGATATCCGGACGCGTCCGCTGCGCGACTGCCTGTCCTACTACAACGGGGACGGCACCGCGGAGCCCGGCAGCCTGGCCTATTACGGCGGGCCGCAGAAATGGCACCAGCTTCGCAGCGCCGCCCAGGCGTCGCTGGAGCCTTACGTGTTCGACGCCGCGTCGTAGGGGCCGGGGGCAGGGGGTTTATCAGGTCCGGCCATGACGCAGGGAAGGGGCGCGACGCATCGCCATTGCGCCTCTGCCTCTCACGCCACCCACCGCGGCAAA
>DATBAZ010000140.1:0-2939 GCA_036271255.1 Alphaproteobacteria bacterium | reverse complement strand
CTCAAAGTGCGGGGGTCGGAAAGAGAATAACGTGACCGAACAGGTTCTCAGGCTTTTCGTATCCTCGCCCGGCGACGTGATGCCGGAGCGTCAGCGCGTCGACCTGGTGGTCGAGCGGGTGAACAGCGAATTCGAAGGGCTGGCGCGGATCGAGACGGTCCGCTGGGAAACCGCCTATTACTCCGCCCACGAGACCTTCCAGAGACAGATTCCGGAAGCGGCCAATTGCGACGTCGTGATCGCGATCTTCCGCACCCGGCTGGGCTCAAAGCTGCCCGCCGACTTCCCGACCCAACCCTCGGGCGAGCCCTACCCTTCGGGCACGGCCTACGAAATCCTGTCGGCGCTGGAATGGCGCAAGACCAGCGGCCAGCTGCCCGACGTCTATGTCTTCCGCTATCCCCGCGCCCCCGCCGTCGAGCTCGACGCGCCCAACCGGGACGAGATCGCGGGCCAGTGGGCGCAGCTCAAGAAGTTCTTCGAGACCTGGTTCCTGAACACCAGCGGGGAATTCCTGGCCGCGTTCCAGGATTACAGCTCGACCGACGATTTCGCGGCGAAGGTCGAGGACTGCCTGCGGCAATGGCTGGCGCGGCGCGGTTACGTGGCGCAGGGGCCGGTATGGGACCGGGCACTGAACGGCTCCCCCTTCCCCGGCCTGTCGGCCTTCGACGCCGACCGGGGCGTGGTTTTCTTCGGCCGCGACCTCGCCATCGCCCAGGGGATCGAGCGGCTGCGCCAGGCCGGCAAGGAAGAGGCGGAGCGCACGCCGTTCCTGTTGATCATCGGCGCCAGCGGCTCGGGCAAGTCGTCTTTGCTGCGGGCCGGACTGCTGCCCCGGCTGACCCTGCCGGGCACGATCCCGGAAATCGACCTGTGGCGTACCGCCATCGTGATGCCGGGACCCGACCTGTTCCTGGCGCTGGCCGAGGCCTTGCTGGCCGAGAGCGCGCTGGGGCCTGAGCTTAAGGCAAGCGCCTTTGCCGAGAAGACGCTGCTCGCCAAGCAGCTTTCCGGCGACCCCGAGCTCGCGGCGGCACCCCTGCGCATCGCGCTGAACCAGGCGGCCGAGCGGCGGCGGGGAGAGGCGCATTTCGACACCGTGCGGCCAGCCCGCGTCGCATTGGGCATCGACCAGGCCGAACGCGTCTTCACCGAAGCCGACCCGGCAACGGCGGCTGCCTTCGCGCGGCTGATGGCGGTGCTGGTCAAGGGCGGGCTGGCCTATGTCGTCTTCGCCATGCGCAGCGACGCCTATGCCCGCTTCCAGGCCTTCGAGGAGCTGGTGGGGCTGCGCGAGGCCGGCGGCACCTTGGACCTCGTGCCGCCGAGCGCGGCCGAGCTGGAGGAGATCGTGACACGGCCGATCGAGGCCTGCGCACCCCCGCTCGCCTTCGAGCAGACGAGCGGCCTGTCGCTGGCCAAGAAGCTGGTCGCCGACACCAAGGGCGGCGATGCCCTGCCGCTACTGCAGATGACCCTCTCCCGCCTCTATGCTGCCGAGGAGGCGCGCGGCGACGGCGTCCTGCGCTTCGACGATTATCGCGGCATGGACGCGGCGGTGACGGAGACCGCCAACGAGGCGCTGGCCGGACTGGATTCCGAGGCGCGGGCTGCCC
Source organism: Alphaproteobacteria bacterium (assembly GCA_036271255.1). Classification (GTDB taxonomy): domain Bacteria; phylum Pseudomonadota; class Alphaproteobacteria; order BOG-932; family Roseiterribacteraceae; genus BOG-932. The sequence continues at coordinate 1,320 of DATBAZ010000140.1, read as the reverse complement.
TGGCCGCGCTGATCGCAGGACTGGTCTCCGACGTGACCGCGGATCCGCTGACCGGCGAGCAGACACCGGTGATCGCCGCGCTGGACCGCACCACCTTCGAAGGCGGCGATCCAGCCCGCCGCGCCCTGGTCGAGACCTTCGTCGCCCGTCGCCTGCTGACCAGCGACAGCGACGGGGCCCATGAATGGCTTCGCCCGGTGCATGAGGCGCTGCTGCGCATCTGGCCGGATGCGGTGGCGATCATCGCCGAAGCCGGCAACCTGTTCCGCGTCCGCCGCACCCTGGAGCCGATCGTGCGCGACTGGGAAGGCGCATCGGCGAACGACAAGGCCGGGCATCTCGATATTTCTCCGGCTCTCCTATCCGGCGGACAGACGCTGGTGGCCCGTTTCGGCGACGATGTGCCGGCCGGGATGCGCGCCTTCATCGCCGCCGCCACTGAAATGGCCGAGGCGCGGCAGAACCGCGAGCGGGAAGAGCAGGAACGCCGGCTGCGTGACGCCGAGCAGCTCGTCCGCGCCAATCGCGCCATCGCCCGGCGCACGACCGCCGGCCTGGTCCTGGCCTTGCTGCTGGTTGTGGTCGCGGTCCGCCAGTGGCGTATGGCGCAGAGCGAGCGCGACGTGGCGCAGAAGACGGTGGCGGTGGCGACCGACGCCGCCAACGGGCTGATCTTCGACATGGCGGACAAGTTCCGCAACGTCTTCGGCATCCCGGCCGCCACGGTGAAGGACATACTGAATCGAGCGGGCGACCTGGAGAAGCAGCTCATCGGCGTGGCCGGCACCAGCCCGATCCTGCGGCTGAGCCAGACCAACGCGCTGATCAAGACTTCGGAGACGCTGCTCGATCTCGGCGAGACCAAGTCGGCGCTAAATGCCGCCGCTCAGGCCCAGGAGATCGCCAGGGGCCTCCACAACGAGCATCCCGACACTCCCGAGTATCAGGAAGTGCTGGCCCAGGCGGACGAGGCGGTCGGCTATGTGCGGGTCAGCCAGGGCAACACGCAGGAAGCGACCAAGGCCTTCGAGGAAAGCCTGACCATCCGCGAGGCGATGGCCAAGGCCGCCCCCGGCACGCTGATGATCCAGCGCGAGCTGGCGCGGTCCCAAAGCGCGATCGGCGACATGCTGTTCCGGCAGGGCAAGCTCGACAAGGCGATGGACATCTACCAGGCGGCGCTGGCGATCCGGCAGAAGCTGACCGCGGCGGGGCCTTCCGACTTCGTCTGGCAGAGCGACCTCGCCTCCTCCCACCAAAAGGTCGGAAACGTGCTGGCCGCGCAGGGCAAGCTGGCCGACGCGATGAAATCCTACCAGT
>DATBAZ010000139.1:0-18742 GCA_036271255.1 Alphaproteobacteria bacterium | reverse complement strand
GGCCCGCGGAAAGCGGGACCGTCAGCTCGCCCGTGGTTTCCATCGTCATGACCGGTACGGAGATCTTGCCCGACAGCAGGCGGTTGCCGCCGGCGTCATGCATCTGGTCTTGCGTCACCGGCTTGGCCGGGCAGGCCCGCGGATCGCAGGAGAAGCGCGGGATCAGGGGGTTGAGGTCGGCGCCGTAGTCCGTCTTGGTGTTGTCGATGGGTGAGCGTGGGCCGCTGTCGATTGCGTCGGCCAGTGCGATGTAATCGGTAACCATCGGACCGATCGACTTGTTGAAAGCGGCATCGAACAGCGGCCGCCCGCCGCCGCTGAGCCGCTTCACGATCTCGCGGTACCGGTCGCCGGCCGCATCGGTCTGCTTCGGGAAATCGGGTCCCAGCGTCGCGAAGACTTTTGGGCCGAGGCGTTTCGATTCGGCGATATCGGGCGGCATCCGGAACTGCTTCAGATAGGCGGCGATATCCGGCGAACCCGGCGCGGCCAGCGCCGCGGCGGCGAGGTTCAGGTCGAAATAATATGTCGTCTGAAAGCTGGTGTCGCCCGAGCAGCCGGCGATGGCGCCGGCGAAGACCTTGGGGAACAGCTCGACCGCAGCCATCGTCGTGTTGCCGCCCATCGACAGGCCCATCAGGAATACTCTCCCCTTCCCGTTGGCCTTCCCCTTCAACGGGTTCGGATGCGCCTTGCGGAAGATGTCGATGACGTCCAGCGCATCCTGGGCATGGGTCTCGATCGCGACCCGGTTGTCGCGATAGGTCGGCGCCGCCCAGGCATAGCCCTCGGCGATCAGGCGAGCGCGGTTGAGCGGGGTCAGCGGATCGTTGATCCGGCAGCCGGTCTTGGTCTCGGCGTCGCAGATCGAGCCGCCGCCGCGCAGCATGACCAAGAGGTCGCCGTTCCACTTATCGGGGAACTCGATGCGATAGCCCGAACCGCGCGCGGTCATGCCCCAGCTGGTCGTGGCGCCCGGCAGAGCCTCGATCGGCAGCGCCGTCTGATCGACGAAATAGGGCAAAGGCCTGAGCTCGAAACCGGTGGAAGGTGCGGACGCGAAGCCTGGCACTGCAGCGAGCAACATAAGAGCTGCTGCGATCGGTCCTCGTGCGTTCGTCATCTACATCCCCCTTCCTCGAATACTAACCGGCGCCGGGATTTTATCTGTTTTAAAAGAAAGAGAGCCATCCATTCCCAGCCGTTTCCCGTATATACTCGCAATCATGGGCCTGTTCACAAAAACCGCGCGGCATTGCGCGATCGCCTTCGGGGCCGGACTGGTGATATCGGCGCCGGCCTACGCCGCGACATACAAGACCTTGGCGACCGGGCTGCCGAATTCGCTCGAGATCAGCGCGGTGGCCGGCACCACCGCCTATGGCACGACGCTCTATGGCGGCACAGGCGGAGCCGGCACGCTGTTCTCGGTGACCTCCGCGGGCAAGGTCGCAACCCTGCACAAGTTCGCCGCGGCGACCGATGGGTCGCAACCTAACGACATGCTGGCGGTCGGCCCGCTGGGGAATATCTACGGGACTACACAGGCGGGCGGACAATTCGGCGGCGGGACGATCTATGAGTTCACTCCGCATCTCCGCACGCTGAAGGTGCTGCACGCTTTCGACGCCGCCGCCGGAGACGGATCTGGGCCGCTGCAGGGCCTGGTGCGCAGCCGCACGGGCGCGCTTTACGGCGCAGCCGCGGGCGGTGCGATCAGCACCAACGGCAGCGTGTTCGAGATCAACCCGCTCGGCGTTTATGCCACGCGTTACAGATTCAAGAGTGCCGGCGACGGGCACTGCCCGTTTTCCGGCGTGGCGGTCGACAGCAACGATGTCGTCTACGGCACGGTGGTCGGCAACGGGTTCGGCGGCGACCCGAACGGCGCGGTCTGGAAGCTTGGAACGCACGGCCGGCTGACCCCTCTCTATGTCTTCAAGGACGCGGGCGACGGGGAATATCCCACCCAGGCCCCTATCGTCGATGCGGCAGGAAATGTCTACGGCACGATGATCACCAAGAACGGCGGCGAATATGCCGGCGCGGTATGGAAGATCGATCCGGCCGGCAATTTCTCGATCATCCATCAGTTCGCCGGCAAGGCCGACGGATTCGGGCCCAACGGGCCGCTGATGATCAACAGCGACGGCAATCTCTACGGCACCACCCAGTCGGGCGGCGGCACCGCCGCCAAGCCCGGCTACGGCACGCTGTTCCGCGTCACGCCCGCGGGCCTGTTCAAGGTGATCCACACCTTCAACGGCGCGGACGGCAGCAATCCCACCGGAACCCTGGCCCACGACACTGCCGGCGCGATCTACGGCGCCACCACCGGCAACAGCGGCGGCACCGGCGGGACGGTTTACAAGGTCGAGCCCTAGCGAGCTCAGCCCGCCAGCTTCACCTTCAGCGCCTGGTTGACCAGGGCCGGGTTGGCCTTGCCGCCGGATTCCTTCATCACCTGGCCGACGAAGAAGCCGAACAATTTGTCCTTGCCGGCACGGTATTCGGCCAGCTTGTCCTGGTTCTGGGCAATCACGGCGTCGATTACGGCGTCGATGGCGCCGGTGTCGGTGACCTGGCGCAGGCCCTTTTCCTCGACGATCGCAGCAGCACTCTTACCAGTGGCGAACATCTCGGCGAATACGTCCTTGGCGGTGCGGCCGTTGATCGTGTTATCGGCCAACAGGTCGATCAGCCCGCCCAGTGCCTCGGCGGAGATCGGCGAATCGTCGATATCCTGTCCGCCCTTGTTGAGGCCGCCCAGCAACTCGGTGATCAGCCAGTTGGCCGCGACCTTCGGGTCTCTTTTGCCGGCCAGCACCTTCTCATAGAACTCGGCTCGGCTCTGCTCGGCGACCAGCACGCCGGCGTCGTAGACCGGCAGGCCGTATTCGCCGATGAAGCGCTTCTTCTTGGTGTCCGGTAGCTCGGGCAAGGTCGTCTTCACCCGCGCGATCTGCGCGTCGTCGAGCTCCAGTGGCAGCAGGTCCGGGTCGGGGAAGTAGCGATAGTCGAACGCCTCTTCCTTGCTGCGCATGGAGCGGGTCTCGTTCCTGCGCGGGTCCCACAGGCGGGTTTCCTGGGCGATCGTTCCGCCCTCCTCCAGCACCTCGACCTGACGGCGCGCCTCGAACTCGATGGCGGCCTGGACATAGCGGATGGAGTTGACGTTCTTAATCTCGCAGCGCGTGCCGAATTTCTCGGTCCCCGCTCGGCGCATCGACAGGTTGACGTCGCAGCGCATGCTGCCCTCGTCCATATTGCCGTCGCAGGTGCCGAGATAGCGCAGGATGGTGCGCAGCTTGCGCACATAGGCCGCCGCCTCGTCGGCCGAGCGCATGTCAGGCTCGGATACGATCTCCATCAGCGCCTGGCCGGAGCGGTTCAGGTCGACGAAGGTCTTGCTGGGGTTCTGGTCGTGCAGCGACTTGCCGGCATCCTGCTCCAGATGCAGCCGGGTCACGCCGATGGCCTTCACCGAACCGTCGGGCAGGTCGATCTCGATCTCGCCCTTGCCGACGATCGGGTGGGCGTACTGGGAGATCTGATAGCCCTGGGGCAGATCGGGGTAGAAATAGTTCTTCCGCTCGAACACCGACAGCTTGTTGATCTGCGCGCCCAGCCCCAGCCCGGTCTTGATCGCCTGCTCGACGCAATAGCCGTTCAGCACCGGCAGCATGCCGGGCATGGCCGCATCCACCAGGCTGACCTGGGTGTTGGGCTCGCCGCCGAAATCGGTCGGCGCACCTGAGAACAGCTTGGAGTTGGCGGTGACCTGGGCGTGGACCTCTAGCCCGATCACCATCTCCCACTTGCCGGTCGTACCTTCGATAATCCCGCTCATCCGTCATTCCGATCAAAGAATGTTAGCCACAGATTACACAGATTTTCACAGATCATGATGTTTCGCTGCGCGGGCTTTGAACCGCCGAAGGCGGAAGCAAATCGGCTGTTATCTGTGTCAATCTGTGTAATCTGTGGCCCCTTCAAAAATTCCTTACGCAGCGATGATCTGCGGCACCGCGCTGAAGGCCGCCGCTTTTTCCAGCGCCGCCGCGCCGGCGAAGACCGTCTCCTCGTCGAACGGCCTGCCGATGAGCTGAAGGCCCAGCGGCAACCCGCCCGCGTCCAGCCCCGCCGGCACCGAAATGCCGGGCAGGCCGGCCAGCGAGGCCGGGACGGTGAACACGTCGTTCAGATACATGGCAATCGGATCGTCCGATTTCTCCCCCAGCGCGAAGGCGGCCGAGGGGGCGGTCGGGGTCAGGATCAGGTCGCAGCTCTTGAACGCGTCGGAGAAGTCGCGCGCGATCAGCGCCCGCACCTTCTGCGCCTTGATGTAATAGGCGTCGAAATAGCCGGCCGACAGCACATAGGTGCCGATCAGGATGCGGCGCTTCACTTCCGCGCCGAAGCCCTCGGCACGAGTCGCCTCATACTGCTCGGTCAGGTCCTTGCCCGGCACGCGCAGGCCGTAGCGCACGCCGTCATAGCGGGCGAGGTTGGACGAGCATTCGGCGGGGGCGACGATGTAGTAGGTCGCCAGCGCATACTGGGTGTGCGGCAGGCTGATCTCGACGATTTCGGCCCCGGCGTCGCGAAACCACTGCTCGCCCTGGCGCCACAGCGCATCGATCTCACCCGGCATGCCGTCGACCCGGTATTCCTTTGGGATACCGATGCGGAGCCCTTTGACCGACCGGCCCGTGGCCGCGCGGTAGTCCGGCACCGGCACATCGACGCTGGTCGAATCCTGCGGGTCGTACCCGGCCATGGAGCCTAGCATGATCGCCGTATCCTCGACCGTGCGGGCGAAGGCGCCGGCCTGGTCCAGCGACGAGGCGAAGGCGACGACGCCCCAGCGCGAGCAGCGGCCATAGGTCGGCTTCACCCCGACGATGCCGCAGAACGCGGCCGGCTGGCGGATCGAACCGCCGGTGTCGGTGCCGGTGGCGCCGGGCGCGATGCGCGCCGCGACGGCGGCGGCCGAGCCGCCGGAGGAGCCGCCCGGCACAAGCGGGCGATTGTCGCCGCGCCGCTTCCACGGGCTTTCGACCGGGCCGAAGGCGCTGGTCATGTTGGACGAGCCCATGGCGAACTCGTCGAGATTGACCTTGCCCAGCATCACCGCCCCGTCGCGCCACAGATTGGCGGTGACGGTCGATTCGTAATGCGGAATGAAACCCTCAAGGATTTTGCTGCCCGCCGTGGTCTGAACGCCCTTGGTGCAGAACAGGTCTTTGATCGCCAGCGGCAGCCCTTCGAGCGGCTTGCGCTCGCCCTTGCCCCCAGCTTTCGACCATTTGGCATCGACGGCCTTCGCCTGGTCCATGGCGAGTTCGGGCGTCTCGACGATGAAGGCGTTGAGCGCGCGCGCGCCTTCCATGGCCTTCAGATGTGCCTCGGTCAGCTCGGCCGAGGTGATCTCGCCGCTGCCGAGCTTCTTCAGCGATTCGGCGATGGTCAGATGGGTGAGTGACATGCGCTTACTCGACCACTTTCGGAACGGTGAAGAAACCGGCCATGCCTTCGGGCGCGTTGGCCAGCACATCGTCGCGGGTGACGTTCAGGATCACGACATCCGCGCGGGTCTTGAGCCGCGCACCGACAACAGACGTCAGCGGCTCGACGCCATCGGTATCGACCGATTGCAGCTGGTCGATCCAGTCCATGACCTGGCTGAGTTCGGACGCGAGGTGGGTTTTTTCGTCGTCGGTGACACGGATGCGGGCTAGCCGCGCGATCCGGGCAACCGCTGCAGCATCGAGCGACATCTGTAGCGCCTAGTTCTTTCGAGCAAAGGCGATTTAGGTATCATCGGCCATGGCTATCCGCAACCCGCGCGCCGGTGCCGGGCAGCCCTCTCACCGATTTTCCGGTTCGCCTTACTTGCAGCAGACTTCCGGTTGGGACGACGACGGGGGCTGCACAGAGGGCTGCCAGGCCGGCGTCTGACTTATCTGGCCTTTCGGAATGACAAAGGCCAGCGAACCGTCGTCCGCCTTGGCCAGTTGATACCCGACCCTGCCGCCCAGATGACGCATGCAGAGCACGTAATCGTCGCTGTTGGCCGCGTAGCCCCGCGCCTCGCAAACGGCGCTGTCGTGAGCCAGGGCGTTTTGCGACAGCTGTGCGTTGTTCGTTCCGCAGGCCGCCAGCAGGAACGGTGCCAGTAAGATGAAGTGCCTCATAGCCGCCTTCTCCCACATTTGTATCAACCCTTAATATACACCGTTACGCGGCTATACAATTAAACCTTCGCAATCCGCTGTCCTTTATCTTGAACTTCCTGCGCGCTAAGGAATGCCGATGGCCATCCACAAACCGCAAACGCTGAAAGCCCGCCTCACTCCCGGGCAACGCCTTTTGGGCCTCGATGTCGGCGAGAAGACCATTGGGGTCGCCATCTCCGACCCCGGCCTCACCGTCGCTTCTCCGATCGATACGGTCCGCCGGACGAAGTTCACCGAAGACGTGAAGCAGCTGGCCAGGATGATCGCGGGCCGCGAGGTCGGCGGCATCGTCGTCGGGCTGCCGATCAATATGGACGGGACCCAGGGCCCGCGCTGCCAGTCGGTGCGCCATTTCGCCGAGAATCTGAGCAAGCACGGCGACTTGCTGGGCCTGGAGCCGGAGATCGCCTTCTGGGACGAACGCATGTCCACCGTCGCGGTGCAGCGGCTGCTGATCTCGGAGGCCGACATGACCCGCGCCAAGCGTGCGCAATCGGTGGACAAGATGGCCGCCGCCTATATTCTCCAGGGTGCTTTAGATGCCCTGAATAAAAACAAGCCTGATCCGTCCTAAGCCACCACGCTCGGAGGAAACGTCATGGATATCTACGAAGATCACGCCAGAAGCCTGTCCGACTCGGTGCGGCTCACCCGCCGCGGCTTCGCCGTCACCAGCCTGTGCGCCGGCTTCGCCGCCGCCATCAGCCCGGTCGCCAAGGCCACCATCACGACCGATGCTGACGGGCTGACCGCCGGCGAGGTGAAGATCCCGGTCAAGGACGGCACCGCCCCCGGCTATCGCGCCATGCCGGCCAAGGGGAAGAACTTCCCGACCGTGCTGGTGATCCAGGAGGTGTTCGGCGTCCACGAGCATATCCGCGACCTATGCCGGCGGCTGGCCAAGCTCGGCTATTACGCCGTCGCGACCGAGCTCTATGCCCGCCAGGGCGACGTGTCGAAGCTGACCGACATCAACGATATCATCAAGATCGTCGCCCAGGTCCCCAACGACCAGGTGATGAGCGACCTGGACGCCAGCGTCGCCTTTGCCAAGTCCGAGGGCGCGAACACCGCCAAGCTCGGCGTCACCGGCTTCTGCTGGGGCGGCGGCAAGACCTGGATCTATACGGCGCACAATCCGAACGTGAAGGCCGGCGTCGCCTGGTACGGCCCGCTGGTCGCCCGGCCCGGCATGGGCGGCGGCACCTCGCCGATCGACGTGGCGGCCGAGATCAAGGGCCGGGTGCTCGGCCTCTATGGCGGCAAGGACACCGGCATCACGCCGGAGAACCGCGACCAGATGGAGGCGGCGCTGAAAGCCGCCGGCGACACCAAAAGCCACATCAAGGTCTTCCCCGATGCCCAGCACGGCTTCAACGCCGATTACCGTCCGTCCTATGACGAAAAATCCGCCAAGGAAGGCTGGGCCGACATGCTGGTCTGGTTCAAGGAGCACGGGGTGGCCTAAGGGCACCCCCGCCACCCTCCCTCACCGTCATGCCCGGGCATGACGGTAAATATGTGCGTTTACTCTGGTTACCACACACTTGACCCGCGCATCCGCATCATGGTCACTGCGGCGATAAGCGAGGAATCAACGAGCCAAGTTTGAACGCCACCGCACATAATCAGGATGAAGCCCCCTTGCCCGCCGGCCTCGTCTGGCCGCACCGGCATATTCTGGGCATCGAAGGGTGGACCGCGGCTGAGATCAGCGCCGTGCTCGACCTTGCCGACCGCTATGTCGAGCAAAACCGTCGTCCCGACAAGCGCAGCCGCGAGCTTTCCGGCCGCACCATCATGAACCTGTTCTTCGAGGACTCGACCCGCACCAAGACCTCGTTCGAGCTGGCCGGCAAGCGGCTCGGCGCCGACGTGCTGTCGATGTCGGTCGGCACCAGCTCGGTCAAGAAGGGCGAGACCTTGCTCGACACGGCGATGACCCTGAACGCCATGAAGCCGGACTTCCTGGTTGTCCGCCATGCGCAATCCGGCGCGCCGAAGCTGCTGGCCGATAAGGTCAACTGCTCGGTCATCAATGCAGGCGACGGAACGCATGAGCATCCGACCCAGGCGCTGCTCGACGCTCTGTCGATCCGCCGGCGCAAAGGCAGGCTGGAGGGTCTCACCGTCGCCATCTGCGGCGACATACTGCACAGCCGGGTCGCGCGCTCGAACATCCACCTCTTAGGCACGATGGGCGCGCAGGTCCGGGTCGTCGCGCCGCCGACCTTGCTGCCATCGGCAATCGACCGGATGGGCGTCGACGTCTTTACCGACATGACGCACGGGCTGAAGGACGTGGACATCGTCATGATGCTGCGGCTGCAGAGCGAGCGCATGTCCGGCAAGTTCGTGCCCTCGCCGCGCGAATATTTCCACTTCCACGGCCTGACCGCGGAGCGGCTGGCCGCGGCCAAGCCCGATGCGCTGGTGATGCATCCCGGCCCGATGAACCGGGGTGTCGAGATCGACTCCGAAGTGGCCGACGATATCGAGCGCAGCCTGATCCTGGACCAGGTCGAGTTCGGCGTCGCCGTACGCATGGCCTGCCTGAGGCTCGCCGCCTCAACCCAAGACCGGGCGACCAACTGATGCCGCTCACAGCTTTCACCAATGCCCGGCTGCTGGACCCGGCGAGCGGACGCGATGAGGTCGGCACCTTGGTCAGCGAGGGTGGCAAGATCACCGCGCTGGGCGCCGGCGCCGCCGCGCCCAAGGGCGCCGAAATCGTCGATTGCGCCGGCCTCTGCCTCGCGCCCGGCCTGGTCGACATGCGCGTCGCCGTCGGTGAGCCCGGCGAGGAGCAGCGCGAGACCATCCTGTCGGCCAGCCGCGCCGCGGCGGCCGGCGGAATCACCGCTTTCGCCATGCTGCCCAACACCCGGCCGGTGATCGACGATATCGCCGGGCTGGAATTCATCGCCCGCCGTGCCCGCGAGGCCAAGCTGGTCAAGATCTTCGCCTATGGCGCGGTCACGCACGGCGCCGCGGGCAAGGAGCTGGCCGAGATGGGCCTGCTGGCCGAGGCCGGGGCGGTCGGCTTCACCGACGGCGTGTATGCCATCGGCGACGCGCTGACCATGCGCCGGGCGCTGTCCTATGCCAAAGCCTTCGGCAAGGTGATCGTCCAGCATCCGGAGGAGCCGAGCCTGGCGGCCGGCGGCCAGATGAACGAGGGCGAGATTTCGACCCGCCTCGGCCTTTCCGGCATCACACGGGCAGCCGAGATCATCATGCTGGAACGTGACCTGCGGCTGGTCGCGCTGACCGGTGGCCATTACCACGCCGCGCATCTGTCGACCGCCGAAGGGGTCGAGCTGATCCGCGCCGCCAAGCATGACGGGTTGCATGTCACCTGCGACGCCGCCCCGCCCTATTTCGCGCTGACCGAGGTCGATATCGGCGACTATCGCACCTTCGCCAAGCTGTCGCCGCCGCTGCGCACCGACAATGACCGCCGGGCCATCATCGCCGGCATCGCCGACGGCACGATCGACGCCATCGCCAGCGACCATGCCCCGCACGACCAGGATTCCAAGCGCGTCCCCTTCGCCGCCGCCGAGCCCGGCGTGGTCGGACTGGAGACGCTGCTGCCAATCGCGCTGGAGCTCTATCATAAGGGCCATATCGGCCTGCTGGATCTGCTCGACCGGCTGACACTGGCGCCGGCCACCATCCTGGGCCTGCAGCTGGGGCAGCTTCGGGTCGGCGCGGCGGCCGATCTGACGATCTTCGATCTGGATCGCCCGTGGGTGATCGACGCCGCATCCTTCAAGTCGAAATCGAAGAACTCGCCCTTCGACAAGCGCCCGGTCGCCGGCGCGGTGGCGATGACGGTGGTGGATGGCCGCATCGTCCACAGGAGGTGAGTGAATACCATGCCGCAACCAATTGAATTCTTTTTCGATTTCTCCTCTCCTTACGGCTATCTCGCAAGCCGCAGGATCGACGCGATCGGCGCCAGGCATGGGCGCGGGGTCGTGTGGAAGCCGGTTCTCCTGGGCGCGGTCTTCAAGGTGACGGGCGGCCAGCCGCTGGTTCAGATCCCGATAAAGAGCGATTACGTCGCGCGGGATTTTGTCCGCTTTGCCAGGCTCTTAGGCGTCGACTTCAAGATGCCGGATAATTTCCCGTTCTCCAGCATCCACGCCGTGCGGTCATTCTGGTGGGCGGAAAGCCAAAATCCGACGCTGGCGCATGACCTTGCGCAGCATCTTCTGAATACGGCCTTCAGCGGCAAGGACATCGCCTCGGCCAAGGCCGTCGGCGCGGCAGCAGCGGAGATCGGTATCGACAGCGCAGCTCTGCTGGCTGGCATCGAAGGCCAGGAGGTGAAGGACCGCACCCGCGCCGAAAGTGATGCCGCCATCGCCCGCGGCATCTTCGGTTCCCCCTATATCTTCATCGACGGCGAGCCCTTCTGGGGCGCCGACCGGCTGGACCAGGTCGAGAAATGGCTGGAGACGGGCGGCTGGTGACGGATGCGCCGGCCATACTGATCGCCCTTGTCGGCGGCTATCTGCTGGGCTCCATCCCGTTCGGGCTGGTGCTGACGCGGCTGGCCGGGCTGGGGGATATCCGCAAGATCGGGTCGGGCAATATCGGCGCGACCAACGTACTGCGCACCGGCAACAGGCCTCTCGCCCTGGCGGTGCTGCTGCTCGATTCCGGCAAGGGGGCCGCCGCGGTCCTGCTGGCGACGCGGTTCGGTGAAAACCCTGCCCTGGCTGCCGGCGTCGGCGCGGTGCTGGGCCATCTCTATCCAATCTGGCTGGGATTCAAGGGCGGCAAGGGCGTCGCCACCACCCTGGGAACCCTGCTGGCGCTGTCCTGGCCGGTCGGTCTGATCGCCTGCGCCGTGTGGCTGCTGGTGGCGCTGATCTTCCGCATCTCCTCCGCCGCCGCACTGACCGCGCTGGCGACGACGCCGGTGGCCGCGCTGCTGATCTATACGCCGACCCTGGCAGTCGTCGCGCTGCTGATCGCCGCCCTGGTCTGGTACAAGCACGCCGCCAATATCCGGCGGCTGCTGGACGGCACCGAGCCGCGCATCGGCCGCAAACCGGCATGAACGCTCTGCCCCGGCGCATGCTCACCGATGAGGAGCGGGTCGACTGGCTGCGCCTCAGCCGCACCGCCCAGGTCGGCCCCGTCACTTTCTTCGCCCTGATCGCCCGGTACGGCAGCGCCAAGGCAGCGCTGGAGGAACTGCCGAAACTGGCGGCACGCGCCGGACGCGCGAAGGCTGCCACGATTCCGCAGGCCGGCGAGGTCAGGCGCGAGGCCGAGCGCGCCGAGCGTATGGGGGCCCGCTACATCGCGGCTCATGAGCCTGACTATCCCGAAGCGCTTGCCGCGATCGAGGACGCGCCGCCGGTGATCCTGGCCGGGCGCAACCTCGAACTGTTGGAGCGGCCGACCGTCGCCATCGTCGGCGCCCGCAATGCCTCGATGAACGGCCGCAAGATGGCAGCCAGGCTAGCCGCTGAGTTGGGTGAAGCTGGGTTCGTCGTCGTTTCCGGCCTGGCGCGCGGCATCGATACCGAGGCACACAAAGCGGCTCTGGGGCACGGCACCATCGCGGTGGTCGCGGGCGGCATCGACATCGTCTATCCGCCGGAAAACCGCGATCTTCAGGCCCGGATATTCGACCAGCACTGCATCGTCACCGAGGCGCCGCTGGGCACCGAGCCGATGGCGCGGCATTTCCCGCGCCGAAACCGCATCATCTCGGGCCTGACGCCCGGCGTGGTTGTTGTCGAGGCGGCAAAGCATTCGGGCTCATTGATCACAGCACGCATGGCGCTGGAGCAGGGGCGCGAGGTTTTCGCCGTACCGGGATCGCCGCTCGACCCGCGCGCACAAGGCGCCAACGGGCTGATCCGCGACGGCGCCACCCTGACCGAAACCGCCGACGACGTCTTGCGCGTGCTGACCAGCCGCCCCATATCCCGCCGCCAAAGCCCACAGGAGCCGCAGCTATTCGAACCGCCCCCGGCGGAAGCGAGCGGCGAGCCGGAGGTCGAAGAAGCACGCAAAGTGATCCTGGAAGCGCTCAGCACCGTACCAGTTGCGGTTGACGAATTGGTGCGGGACTGCCAAGTGTCGTTGCCGGTCGTGCTGACAATTCTGCTGGAACTTGAACTGGCTGGACGGTTAGAACGGCAGGCGGGGCAGCGCGTGAGCCTTGTTCCGTAAATCAAGAAACTGTCAGCGCATGCAATAGGTAGGACCCGGTCATTTCCCACAATCTTGTCATCGTCGAATCGCCGGCTAAGGCCAAGACGATCAACAAATATCTCGGAGACGACTATACCGTCGTGGCCAGTTACGGCCACGTGCGCGATCTGCCGTCCAAGGACGGGTCGGTAAAACCCGACCAGGACTTCGCGATGGAGTGGGAAATCGGCGACCGGTCGGCAAGGCCGCTGGACGCCATCGCCAAGGCGGTGAAGAGCGCCGACCACGTCATCCTCGCCACCGACCCGGATCGCGAGGGCGAGGCAATCTCCTGGCATGTGCTGGAACTGCTGCGTGACCGCAAGCTGCTGGGCAGCCGTGGCGTCAGCCGCGTCACCTTCAACGAAATCACCAAGAACGCCATCCAGGAAGCCTTCAGCCATCCGCGCGAGATCAATCGCGAGCTGGTCGAGGCCTATCTCGCCCGCCGGGCGCTGGATTACCTGGTCGGCTTCACCCTGTCGCCGGTGCTGTGGCGCAAGCTGCCGGGCTCCCGCTCGGCCGGCCGCGTCCAATCGGTGGCGCTGCGTCTCATCTGCGAGCGCGAAGACGAGATCCAGGTCTTCAGGCCTGAGGAATACTGGACCATCGCCGCCCTGATGGCCACGACAGGCGGCCAGACCTTCCCGGCCCGGCTTCACGCGCTGGACGGCAAGACCCTGGGCAAGTTCGCCCTGCCCAACGAGGCCGCAGCCAAGGCCGCCGTCGCCCGCATCGAGGCCTCGACCTTTGCGGTCGGTTCGGTCGAGCGCAAGCAGGTGCGGCGCAACCCGGCCCCGCCCTTCATTACCTCGACCCTGCAGATGGAGGCCTCGCGCAAGCTCGGCTTCTCCGCCACCAAGACGATGCGCACCGCGCAGCAGCTCTATGAAGGTATCGACATCGGCGGCGAAACCGTTGGTTTGATTACCTATATGCGAACCGACGGCGTGCAGCTGGGCCAGGAGGCGACGCAGCAGACGCGGGCGCTGATCGGGTCCAGCTATGGCGACAATTATCTGCCGGCAAGCCCGCGCGTTTATAAAAGTGCCGCGAAGAATGCCCAGGAGGCGCACGAGGCGATCCGCCCGACCGACCTGTTCCGCCGGCCCGACAGCATTTCCAAGCACTTGGACCGCGATCAGCAGCGGCTCTATGAGCTGATCTGGAAGCGCACCGTCGCCTGCCAGATGGAAAGCGCCGTGTTCGATCAGGTGACGGTCGATATCCTGTCTCAGGATAAGTCCGTAACTCTCAGAGCCACCGGCCAAATCCAGATTTTCGACGGCTTTCTGAAAGTCTATCAGGAAGACCGCGACGACGTGCCGGACGACGAGGATTCCGAAAGCCGGCGCCTGCCGCCGCTGGCCGAGCGCGACGCGCTGGAACGCCGGTCGGTGAAGCCGGACCAGCATTTCACTCAGCCGCCGCCCCGCTATACCGAGGCGACCCTGGTCAAGAAGCTGGAGGAGCTCGGCATCGGCCGGCCTTCGACCTATGCCTCGATCATGCAGGTGCTGCAGGACCGCGATTATGTGAAGCTGGAGCAGCGGCGCTTCGTGCCGGAGGATCGTGGCCGGCTGGTCACATCGTTCCTGACCAACTTCTTCCGCCGCTATGTCGAGTACAACTTCACCGCGGACCTGGAACAGCAGCTGGACCAGGTGTCGGACGGCAAGCTGGACTGGAAGCGGCTGCTGCGCGATTTCTGGAACGCCTTCGCCGAGAATGTCGACCAGACCAAGAATCTGAAATTCGCCGAGGTGATCACCGCGCTGGATCAGGATCTGGCGCCGCACCTGTTCGAGGATGCCGGGGACGGCCACGATCCACGCGCCTGCCCGTCCTGCAAGGATGGCCGCCTGTCGCTGAAGCTGGGCAAGTTCGGCGCCTTCATCGGCTGCTCGAACTACCCGGCGTGCCAGTACACGCGCCCGCTGATCGTTGCCAACGGCGACCAAGCCAAACCCGAAGGCGAGGCCGCCGGACCGCAGTTGCTGGGTACCGATCCGGCGACCGGCCTGCCGATCACGCTGCGTACCGGCCCCTATGGCACCTACCTCCAGCTGGGCCCGGCCGCGACGGCCGCCCCGGCCCCTGAACCCGAGCCCGAGGCGCCCAAGGCCAAGGGCAAGGCCAAGAAACCCAAGGTGGTGAAGGAGAAGCCGAAGCGCGTCTCCTTGCCCAAGGGCATGCAGCCGGCCGACGTCGACCTGCAGACGGCGATCCGCCTGCTGTCGCTGCCGCGGGATATCGGCATGCATCCGGAAAAGGCCGAGATGATCACCGCCGGCATCGGCCGGTTCGGGCCGTATCTCAAGATCGGTCCGCGCTACAAGAATCTCGGCCCCGAGGAAGATGTGCTGACCATCGGGCTGAACCGCGCCGTAGACCTGCTCGCGGATGAGAGCGGCGGCGGCAGCGGCGTGCTGCGCACCATCGGTGAGCATCCGGCGGACAAGAAGCCGGTGACGCTCAACAAGGGCCGTTTCGGCCCCTATGTGAAGCACGGCTCGGTGATGGCCTCGCTTTCCAAGAAGCACTCGCCGGACGATCTCACGCTCGACGAGGCTGTGGTGCTGCTGGCCGCCAAGGCCGCGGCCGGCCCATCCAAGAAGGGCGGCCGCTTCGCCCGGAAGGCGTCGTCCAAGCCGGCGGCGAAGACCGCGCCGAAGCGGAAATCGGCGAGCGCTTGACCGGCAATAAGAAGACTCCGCCGCCCTTCCCGACCCGCGAGCAGGTGCTCGCCTTCATCCGTGAAAGCACCACGCCGGTCGGCAAGCGCGAGATCGCCCGCGCCTTCCAGATCACCGGCGACCAGCGCCCGGCGCTGAAAGCCCTGCTGACCGAGCTGTCGCGCTCCGGCGCGGTCGACAAGGGCCGCCATCGCAGAATGGCGCCGCCCAAGGCCTTGGCCGAGGTTGCGATCATCGAAATCCATGGCATTGACGATGACGGCGACCTGCTCTGCCGGCCGATCGACTGGCGCGAAAAGGGCGATCCGCCGCGCATCCTGATGCGGGCCAACCAGCGCGGCGCCGCCGAGCTCGGCGTCGGCAACCGGGCGCTGGCGCAGCTGAAGCGCCTGTCGCCTGATTTCTACGAGGCGCGGCCGATCCGCAAGCTGGAGGGCTCGACCGCCCGCATTCTCGGCATCTTCGAGCGTTCGGGCACGCACGCCAAGGTCCGCTCCACCGACAAACGCAACCGCACCGACCTCGCCGTCCTGCCCGCCAATGAGGGTGGCGCCGAGCCCGGCGAGCTGGTGGTGGCTGAGATACTGCCCGCCGTACGGCTTGGGTTGCGGCAGGCCCGCGTGGTGGCGCGGCTGGGCAACGGCACCGATCCCGGGGCGATCAGCCTGATCGCCATCCATAGCCGCAATCTGCCGACCGAATTCTCCGACGCCGCGATCAAGGAGGCCGAGGCGGCAACCGTGCCCGATCTCAAGGGCCGCGAGGATTTGCGCGACATCCCACTCGTCACCATCGACGGCGAGGATGCGCGCGATTTCGACGACGCCGTCTGGGCTACACCGGATACCGATGCGAACAACGAAGGCGGCTGGCACCTGCTGGTCGCCATCGCCGACGTCTCACATTATGTCCTGCCCAGTTCGGCGTTGGACCGCGAGGCCTATCGGCGCGGCAACTCGGTCTACTTCCCCGACCGCGTGGTGCCGATGCTGCCTGAGGCGCTGTCGAACGGCCTCTGCTCACTGAAGCCCCACGAGCCGCGCGCCTGTCTGGCCTATCACCTGTGGATCGACGCCAAGGGCCGGCTGATCCGCCATCGCATCGTGCGCGGCCTGATGCGCTCGGCCGCCCGGCTGACCTACGAGCAGGTCCAGGCCGCTATCGAAGGTGCGCCCGACGACACGACCGGCCCGTTGATCGCGCCGGTGCTGAAACCGCTCTACGGCGCGTTCGAAGCGCTGCTGAAGGCCCGACAGGAGCGCGGCACGCTGGAGCTGGACCTGCCCGAGCGCAAGGTGATCCTCGACAAAGGGGGCAAAGTGACGGCTATCGTCCCGCGCGCCCGGCTGGATAGCCACCGCCTGATCGAGGAGTTCATGATCGCCGCCAATGTCGCGGCGGCGGAGGACCTGGAAGAGCGCAAGCAGCCCGGCCTGTTCCGCATCCATGACCGGCCCGACCCGGTGAAACTGGAGGCGGTGCGCAGTTTCATCGCCGGCATCGGCCATGGGTTGGCCCTGGCCAAGGGCCAGGTCATCACCCCGGCCCAGCTCACCCGCTTGCTCAACCAGGCCAAGGAGCTGCCGGAGGCGCAGCTGATCTCCGATATCGTGCTGCGGTCGCAGGCCCAGGCGATCTACAGCGACAAGAATATCGGCCATTTCGGCCTGGCGCTGCGCCGCTATGCCCATTTCACCTCGCCGATCCGGCGCTATGCCGACCTGATCGTCCATCGTGCGCTGATCCGCAGCTGGAAGCTGGGCGACGACGGGCTGGACGACGCCACCCTGCCCCGCCTGGCGGAAATCGGCGAGCATATCTCGATGACCGAGCGGCAGGCGGCGGAGGCCGAGCGCGAGTCGATCGACCGCTACACCGCTGCCTATCTGGCCGACCGCATCGGCGCGACTTTCTCCGGCCGGATCAGCGGCGTCGCCCGATTCGGCCTGTTCATCCGGCTCGACGAGACCGGCGCCGACGGCATCGTCCCCGTTTCCAGCCTGCCCAGCGACTATTACGTCCATGAGGAGGCTAAGCACCGCCTGATCGGCCGCAACACCAGTCGCGTCTATCGCTTGGCGGACCGGGTGACGGTGAAGCTGCTGGAGGCCGACGGCATGACCGGCAGCACCGTGTTCCAGCTGCTCGGCGATTCCGGCGAGGAACTGCCCCGCGGGCGCTCACAGCTACGCGAACGCCGGGGCGGCCGCAGACGCTAGTGGGTCAAGGCATCCGGCGGATTGTTCTTCTCGACGAAGGCGACCCAGGCTTCCAGCATCTTCAGTCTCGTCACCGAGCGTGACAGCCAATGGTCCTCGGCATCGAGCTCGACCACCTCGACTGGTTTTCCGGCGCGCTTCAGAGCCGAGGCCATGTCGGTGCTCTGGCGCGGCGGCACGACGGTGTCCTTCTCGCCATAGACCAGCAGGATCGGCGCATCGGCATTCTTGGCCTGCTCCTGCGGCGACACGGCTGCAATTCCTGGGTCGTCCGGCGTCTGAAAGCCCAGATAGGACAGCCAATAACGCATGGCCTGGTCGGCATAATGCTGCGTGGAGCCGTTGTCGTGCGACTTGGCCTCATAAATCATGTCGCGTGGATCGCTGACCCCGCCATAGGCCGCGGCGCAGCGATAGAAGCCGTGCTGCAACGTCACCCCCGCGAGGGCGGCATAGCCGCCGTAGGACGCACCGACGATGCAGACACGCTTCGGGTCGATGATGCCCTTGGCCGCCAGCGCGGTAACGCCGTCCGAGACGTCGGTCTCCATCTTGCGGCCCCATTGCCCGAAGCCGGCATTGCGGAAATCCGAGCCGTAACCGGAGGAGCCGCGGAAATTGGGCTGAAACACGGCATAGCCGCGTACGGCGAAGGCCTGGGCGATCCAGTCGAAATGGACCCGGTCGCGCGCCTCGGGACCGCCGTGCGGCAGCACCACCAGCGGCAGATTGCGCGGCGCGGCGCCAGGCGGCAGGGTGAGCACGCCCTGCAGCGGCAAGCCGTCCGCGGCGCGGTAGTCGACCATCGAAACGGCGCCCAACATGTTATCGGGAATTTGCGGATATTCGTCGGCCACCGGAGACGCCTTGCCCGTCTTGAAATCCACCAGCTGCCACGTGCCCGCTGTGTTGTTGCCGGAGGTGTGCAGCACGATCCTGCTCATGTCGTCGCTGACCGAAACCAACCTGACGGCTTCGCCGGCGAAAGCCTTGGCAATGCTGCGCAGATGGCGATCCAGGACCGGGTCGAACATGATGCTGTCGTTGTCGTCGACCATCACGGCACCCAGCAGCAGACGAGTCCCGCTCGCGTGAATCAGCTGCATCGCCTTGCCGCTCGGCAGAAAGGCCTCGGTCTTGCCGCTGTCCAGATGCAGTTCCATGATCGAACCGTTGGTCCCACCCTCGCTGACCAAGACCGTCCCCGGGGTGCGCGACAGGCCGAGGAGCGAAAACCGGAAAGGCGAATTGCCTGAGATCAACGGATGGTCCGCAGAACCGTGCTGGAAAACCTTCCAATTGCCGTTGTTCGGGTCGTATTCGGATTCGGCGATCACCCGTCCCTCTGCGTCGACCACCCAACTGC